>PMBV01000062.1 GCA_003153055.1 Myxococcales bacterium | reverse complement strand
TGGAATCTCCTTCCCCTTGTGGCCCGCGGCGCTGTTCCTCGTTCGAATGGCGGCAGAGGACGGAGAATCGGCTGGATTGACCGTTGAGATTGTTCTGGGGGCCAACTCAAGCAACAACCATCTAGTCCACCTGAGCTACCTTGATCTCGCCCTCGCCGTCCCAGCCGCTCTCGCCGTGAGGCTCGCCGAGCAAGAACGAATGTGGCTTGCGAACCAATCATGGCTCTATAGCTTGCTGCCCGAGAAGTTCGCGGAGGTTGCGGTGCACCTGGTCCAGGGCGGATTCAAGAAGGAGGGTATAAAGCTCGCCCGAACGCTGCTCTCGTTCCTCCCCGAGCTTTCAAGCGACCGCGAGCCTAGGGGGCGCATCGACTGGTGGCATTATGACCGAGTGCTCAAGCGCATCGTCCCAGCAGTGCAAGAGCGCGACGCACTGGAAAGCCTGTGGCTTCTGAGTGACCTTCTGGGCGAATGCGGCAAGCGATATGGAGGAATCTCCCCCGTCTGGCGGCCATCGATAGAGGATAGCGAGCAGAACTGGGATTTGCAGTCTATCGCGGACCTGCTTGTCGACGCGACGCGGGGCGCCTGCGAGAACGTCATTAGAGCAAAGAAGGCGACTCCTGATGAAGTACTCGCGGTTCTTGCCAAGAAGAGCGACCAGGGCATTTTCGCCCGACTCCGTCTTCATGTGGTTCGCACCTTCCGTGGAGAGACATCGGCACGTGCCGAGGAAGCGCTGCTGGACACGGCCCAGATCCACTCTCTGGAGGTGCGCCACGAATATGCGCTCCTGATGCGCGACCAGTTTGGCGCCCTCAGACCCGACCAGCAAAAGGTCGTGCTCGACGCCATAAGTCAGGGCCCCCGCTCCGAGAACCGCGACCGGTCCACCCCCGAGTTGCAGGCCGACTTCGACCTGCGCTCCCGCTATTGGAAGCTAGAAAGACTGTCTGCCATCAGAGACTCGCTTCCCCCAGACTGGCTTGAGGTCTACCGAGGCTTGGTCGAGNNACCGCAGCATCCCGACTTCGTATCGTACCACACAATGTGGCATGGCCCTGAGTCTCCGAAGTCGGCCGATGATCTGAAGTCAATGTCACTCCAAGCTCTTGTCGAGTACCTCGTGGTCTGGCGACCGACGAGAGACTTCATGGCGCCGTCTCCCGAGGGTCTCGGTCGAGTGCTGCAGCATGTTGTCGCAGAGAGCCCGGAGCGGTTCCTAGCTGATGCAGACCAAGTTCGCCGCCTTCACCCGACATACGTTCGTGGCGTGATCGCGGGCCTAGCTGCTTCCATTAAGTCGGGCAAGGCCCTCGACTTGAACATCGCGCTCTCTCTCGGCAAGTGGGCAGTCGGACAACGCGAACTCCCCTACCCCCTCTCCGGGGAGTTCATCGACTCAGACTGGAGTTGGACCCGCCGGGCCGTCGTCGATCTGCTGACAGCCACGATGACTGCCAAGGGCGGGGCTCCCATCGCCATGCGGGAAGAGATCTGGCAAAGCCTTCACCCTCTGCTCAACGATCCGGAGCCGACCCCACAAGCAGAGAACCTCGATTCCGGAGACTTCGAGCCCGGAACGGTCGCGCTGAACACCGTGCGCGGCTCTGCCTTTCACGCGCTCGTCCAGTACGCCCTGTGGATTCGTCGGTGGCAGGAGACCCAGCCAGATGCTCAGCCACGCATCGCGTCGGGATTCGGAGAGACTCCCGAGATTCCAAATGCTCTGGATGCACACCTCGATCCAACGCGCGACCCATCAGTCGCAGTCCGTTCGGTGTACGGCCAGTGGTTCCCTTGGCTCGTAATGATGGACAAGGATTGGGCCCGCGCCGCAACTTCCAAGATCTTCCCGCTGGCACCTGAGGAGAAGGATCGCCACGACGCCGCATGGCTGGCGTACTTGGCACATAACCACCCGTACCGGAACGTGATAGAACTGCTTCACGACCAATACGTCGCGGCGGCTGGCCTTGCAGACGCTGGGACAAGGTTCCGCATTAGGTCGTTGAGGGNNGGGCGAGCATCTGCTGACGATGTACGCCCGTGGATGGATTGGCTCGGACGACAAGGCTCTCATTTCATTCTTCCAGAACAGCGATGTCGAGACCCGAGTCGAGGTTCTTGGAGGTGTCGGCCGAGCGCTGATGCCCCGCAATAAGGACCAGCAGCAAGTCGGAAGACCCGGGGACGAGGTACTGCAACGCCTAGTCGAGTTGTGGGAATCGCGGCTGCGAATCCCTGGTCTCGACAAGCGAGAGTCCGCAGCGTTCGGGTGGTGGTTCGCCAGNNGGTCCTGGCGGAACTTGCACGCCGCAGTTGCAGACGCTGGTCGTCTCGATGGGCTCCATTTCCTTGCGGAGCGGCTTGCTGTGATTGGTCCCGCAAAGCCTCAACAGGCCGTGAAGGTTCTTGAGGATCTGATCCTCAACACAGGTGAGCCGTGGGCTGTCCTTGAAATGAAGGAGGCCATCCGCCCCGTTCTTGCGGCCAGCGTTCGTGTGGGTGGTGAGGCGACTGAGTGCGCGGTGCGAATCATCAACCGGTTGGGGGAGCGGGGCTATGGCGAGTATCGGGACTTGCTACCCACAGGCTGAGCATGAAAGCGCCGTAGTCAACGACAGCTGCCCCTCTCTTCGGGCCTGAACGTCACGAATGGAAGCTGCTCTTCCATTTGGGCCTCACCCCCGCGCCCCGCAGACCTCGGACCGGACGTCGAGAAGGCGCCCTTCTCGAGCAGGCTCGTCTCTTCTCACGTGTGCTCACAGCGCTCTCGCGCCGAGGGGCTGGCCAGACTGCCTCGGTGCTTGGGCACCGGCCCCACCCTCGCACCTCAAGGCATGCGGGCACCGTCCTGCCCACTCAGGGAACGAGGACCTACCCGCTCGCATGGTCCATGGAACACGACCAGAGGTGGTGAGGGGTGCCCCTCCCGGTCTCCTTTTCGCCCCTCGCCGATGTAGAGCCCTCGTCTATGTCTGGTGTAGCCTCGGAGCGGCTTGCCCTTCCCCAGCGTCGAACGAGTTCTCTTCCATGTGCCTGGCTCATCTGGAGCGATGGCTGGCCTCAGCTTCGGCGGCCATGACGGCGCCGTCGAGGCGGTCTTCCTCCACGCCAACGGCTTCTGCGCCTCGACCTACCGATCCATGCTCGATCCACTGGGCACCACGCACCGAGTGCTGGCGTTGGATCAACGAGGTCACGGCCGCACGACACTCCCAGCCGAGCATCGAGGGCGGCGCGACTGGCTCGACTTGCGGGACGACCTCGTCGCGGTGCTCGACCAGCTGGGCTCGGCACCAGTGGTCCTCAGCGGGCACTCGATGGGCGCGACGGTGGCCGTGCTGGCCGCGGCGTCACGGCCCACGCGGGTGAAGGCACTCGTGTTGTTCGACCCGGTGCTCCTCCCTCCCGACGCGGTCGGCCACATCCGCAGCAAGAAGCGCCAGCCCGACGACCCATGGCCCGACCTCCCCTTGGTGCAAGGCGCCCTCCGCCGACGGGCAACGTTCGACAGCCGAGAAGCGGCGGTGCTGGGCTTCACTGGGCGCGGGGCGTTCAGGAGCTGGCCCAAGACAGCGGTGGCCGACTACGCCATCGATGGTCTCCTCGAGCGGCCCGAGGGTGGAGTGCGCTTGGCCTGCACCCCTGAGTGGGAGGCATCGAACTACTGCGCCCAGGGGCATGACGGCTGGGAGGCACTCCAGAGCCTCACGTGCCCAGTGTCTATTCTGCGGGCGGAGCTCTTCTCCACCTGCGACGAGGTCACGGCGGAAAAAGTCGCCCAGGAGCGCCCAGGCGTCTCCATCACCGTCGTGCCGCACGCGAGCCACTTCATTCCCCAGGAGCTCCCACAGCTGGCAGGAGCCGCGCTCGTCGCGGCGATGGGCACCGGAGCGCTCGGCTACGGCCGCAGGACGTGAGACATGTCGTAGAGCCCAGGAGGCTGGCTCACCGCCCACCTGGCGGCCCGCACCGCGCCGCGGCCGAACTGGTCCCTGCTGGTCGCGCGATGCGTCAGCTCGACGCGCTCCCCGTCGCCGAAGAAGAAGACGGTGTGCTCGCCCACCACGTCACCGCCGCGGAGCGCCTGCACCCCAATCTCCTCGTGAGGACGCGCGCCCACCATCCCCACCCTCGAAGTGCGAACGTCGTCCGGTGAGCGGCCGAGCGCCTTGACCAGCTGGTCAGCCAGCCACACGGCGGTCCCCGACGGAGCATCTTTCTTCATTCGGTGGTGGGCCTCGAGCACCTCGACATCGAAGTCCTCTCCGAGCCTCGCCGCCAGCTGGGCCGCCATCTCGACGACGAGGTTCACGCCGATGGACATGTTGGGTGAGGCCACGATGGGCACCTGCCGCGCAAGCTCGAGGAGCTCGGCCTTCGCCTCGGCCGAGAAGCCCGTCGTGCCGATGACGAGCGCCTTCTTTGCCCGGGCGCAGAGCCGCGCGTGCTCGAGGCTCGCCTCGGGGCTGGTGAAGTCGATGACGACGTCACAGCCGGGGAGCACCTCGGCGAGGGACGCGACGGTCATGAGCTGGAGCGGATCGAGGTGAGCGACCACGCCCACGTCCCTCCCCAGCACCGGAGAGCCAGGCTTGTCCGTGCCTCCGGTCACCCGGAACCCCGGGGCGTCACGCACCATTCGCACCAGGGTCGCGCCCATGCGCCCACTGACTCCGGTGATGACTGTTCGAATTGCCGCGGTCGACATGGTCAGCGCCTCATCGCTTGAGAATACCCAGCCGCTCGAGCTCGGCCCTGAGCTTGGCGGCGTTGGCCTCGGTCATCGGCAACAACGGCGAGCGGATCTCCTGGCCGAACTTGCCCATCATGTGCAGCGCCATCTTCACCGGCGTGGGGTTGGGCTCAACGAACAACAGCCGGTGCAGCGGCTGGAGCTTGAGCTGCAGCGCCCGCGCCTTGGCGATCTCCCCGCCCAGCGCGGCGGAGCAGAGGTCTGCCATCTCTCGGGGCACGACATTGGCCGAGACACTCACCACGCCGCGGCCACCCGAGAAGATGAACGGTGCGACCACGAAGTCGTCACCCGACAGGAGCGTCAGCCGTTCTCCGCATTGCTCGAAGACGTCGAGGCATCGCAACACGCTCCCGGTGGCCTCCTTCAGCGCCACCAGCTCGGGAATGTCGCACAGCCTCTTGGCCGTCTCGGGGAGCAAATCGACCGAGGTGCGCCCGGGGACGTTGTAGGCCATCAGCGGGAAGCCCGGGTGGGCCTTGGCGATGAGGCGGTAGTGTTCCACCAGCCCGGCCTGGGTCGGCTTGTTGTAATACGGCGTCACGATGAGGGCCCCGTCGGCTCCGACCTCGCGGGCTGCCTTGACGCTCTCGATGACGTCCTGGGTCGAGTTGCTCCCCGCACCGGCGAACACCTTCACCCGGCCCCGAGTCGCCTTGACGCAGACCTCGATGGCCTGCCGACGCTCGGCGGGCGTCATCGTCGACGCCTCTCCCGTGGTGCCCATCGGCACGAGCACCGAGGTCCCGTTGGTGATTTGAAAATCCACCAGCCACTCGTAGGCCGCGACATCGAGCCGCCCATCGCGGAAGGGCGTGGCCAGCGCCGTCATCGAGCCAGACAGAATCGTCATCGTGTCTCTCCTCTCCAAAGGTCTTCCAAGACGTCGCGCGTGCGAATGACGCGAAAGCGTTTCCCGTCGACCAGCACCTCGGCCGGACGGAGGCGTGAGTTGTAGGTGCTCGCCATCGACATGCCGTAGGCCCCCGCGGTCATCACCGCCAACAGGTCACCCTGCTCCAGCGGCGGCAGGGAGCGCTCGTGGCCCAAGACGTCAGACGACTCGCACACCGGCCCGACCACGTCGACGGTGGTGCGCCGGCCGAGTCGGGGCTTCACCGGCCTGATGTCGTGGTGCGCCTCGTACAACGCCGGGCGAATGAGGTCGTTCATCGCCGCGTCAACCACCACGAAGCGACGGGCCGGGGCCTTCTTCCGGTAGAGCACCCGGGTCAGCAAGACGCCGGCGTTGGCCACCAGCACCCTGCCCGGCTCGAGGAGAATGGTGGCTCCCAGCGTCTCGAGCGGCTCACGCACCAGGCGGGAGTACTCCTCGAGCGACGGAGGCGACTCGGTGGTGTAGCGCACGCCCAGGCCACCGCCGACGTCGAGGTGCGTGAGGGGCAGGCCATCGGCCTTGAGCGAGCGGTAGAGGTCGGCCACCTTGGCGACGGCGCGAGCGAAGGGGCGACCATCGGTCACCTGGGAGCCGATGTGCACATCGAGCCCCCGCGCCTCGACGCCCTTCATGCGGCGGCTGGCTCGGTAAAGCTCGACGGCTTCGGCGAAGGGCACTCCGAACTTCGAGGTGCTGAGGCTGGTGGCGGTGTGCCGGTGCGTGCCGGCGTCGACCTCGGGGTTGACCCTCAGCGCGAAGGGAGCCTTGACCCCGGCGTGCCGGCCGACCTGGTCCAGCAGGGCCAGCTCCTCGGCGCTCTCGACGTTGAACAACAGGATGCCGGCCCTCAGCGCGGCGCGCAGCTCGTCTTCGCGCTTGCCGACTCCAGCGAAGACGACCTTCCGCGGGTCACCACCAGCGGCCTCCACCCGGCCGAGCTCGCCCGCCGACACGATGTCGAAGCCAGCGCCCTGCTTGGCGAACAGCCGCAACACAGCCAGGTTCGAGCAGGCCTTCACCGAGTAGCAGACCAGCGAAGGCAACGCCGTGAAGGCCGCCTGCACCACCGAGATGTGACGGGTCAGGGTGGCCGACGAGTAGACGTAGGTCGGCGTGCCCACCTCCTTGGCGATTTTCGCCAGGGGCACGTCCTCCACGAAGAGCGAGCCGTCGCGAGGTTGAAAATGATTCACTTCGCCTCCCCGCAGCAGCCCGCATCCTTCGGCTCAGCGACCGCGGGAGCGGGGGAGGCCGGGGTGGGCTCATCGAGAGGGGGCCGGGGCAGCGAGGCTTTGATGCCGCAACCGGTGAGCAGGAACGAGAGAATCAGACAGAGCCGCATGGGTCCCCGAGACCCTGCCTGTCCTCGCCGCGATGCGCAACATGCGAGGGGCGAGAAGTGCCATCACTCCGAGACCCGCCCCTGCGACTCGGCGAGGTACGCCGCGAGCTTCTCGAGATCAGGAGGCTTGCCGAGGTGCCGGTGGAAGCCCGCCAGCCGGGCGCGCTCGACATCGTCAGGCAGTGCGTAGCCGCTGAGGGCCACCAGGTAGGTACCCCTGAGCGTCTCGTCGGCCTGGAGCGCTCGGGCCACCGCGTAGCCGTCCATTCCGGGGAGGCCGATGTCGCTCAGCACGACGTCGGGGCGAAACGCGCGGGCCTTGGCGATGCCCTCGGGGCCGGTGTGTGCCAACTCGACCTCGTGCGCGCCGAGCTCGAGCACGTCGCGGAGGCTCTCGGCCGCGTCGACGTTGTCGTCGATGACGAGCACCCGACGACGACCTGCCGAGGCGGGCGGGGGTCGAGCGACCGGCACCACGACCTCGTCTGCCATCAACGGGAGCCGCATGAGGAACTCGGTCCCCGACCCGAGCCCGGCACTCCGAGCGGTGATGTCGCCGCCGTGGAGCTCGACCACCGTCTTCACCAGCGCCAACCCGAGGCCAAGCCCGCCTTGGCTGCGAACGAGCGTGGAGTCGCCCTGAACGAAAGGCTGGAACAGGCGCGCGAGCAGGCCAGCATCCATCCCCAGGCCGGTATCGACCACGCGAACCAGGGCGCGGCCAGCGACCAAGTCGGCTGACACCTGAATCGTCGTCCGCCCACCTGGCGGGGTGAACTTGACGGAGTTCTGGAGGAGGTTCCCGACGGCCTGAGAGAGGCGGCTCGAGTCTCCGTCGACGAAGACTCGGGCAGAGGCCGCGAGGAGCTCGAGGTGCACGCCGCGGTCTTCGAACTGGGAGCGATGGTCGTCGGCCGAGCACCGCACCAGCTCGGCGAGATCGAGTCGCTCTCGACTGAGGGAGATTTTGTTGCCCGATATCCTCGTCGCATCGAGCAAGTCGTTGACGAGCCGGGCGAGCTGATGGACTTGGCGATCAACCACTTCGAGGGCCCGACGCGCCTGCGCTCCATCGGGGGCCACGCGCCGGAGAACGTGGAGGCTACTCGTGATGGGCCCAAGTGGGTTGCGCAGCTCGTGCGAGAGGGTCGCGAGGAACTGGGTCTTGTTGCGGTCGACCTCGCGCAGCGCCTCAGCCGCCTCGCGGTAGCGCCGCTCGCTCTCCTCCAGCGCCTCCTGCGCGCGCTTGCGCTCGATGACGCCCCAAGCCAGATCCGCGAGGTGCGAGACGATCTCAACGTCACGGGCCGTGTAGTCCGTCGCCTTGTTCCCCACCACGACAAGGGCGACCACCACGTTCGAGCGGATGATGGGCGCCGCCAGCTCCCGCGCGATGGGCGGCCATCCACTGGGGAGGCCCGGCCGATGGGGCCGTGGCGCGACTTCATTGCAGATGGTCGGCCGTCGCCGCCTCACGCACTCCGCCCACAGCTCGGCCGGGTCGATGGCCTGCTGCGTTCCCGCGCGAAGGACCTCGCCCGCCGGCAACCAGGCCTTGAGCGTCAGCGTGCGCTGGTCGGCCTCGACGAAGTGGTAGGAGCCAATCGGGCTGTTGGTCAAAGCGCCGATCGCCCCCAGCGCCTTGCGGAGCAACTCCTCCAGTGAGTGCACCGAGGCATAGTCGAGAAGCGTGGAGCGAAACCGGAGGGCCTCCTCGAGGCGGCGCCGCTCGGTGACGTCGACCAGCACGACACGGTACGCCCGGCGACCGGGCCCCGAGACGATGGCCTCCACATGCAGCCAGGCGGAGGTGCTCAGCGCCACCTCACAGACCTCCTTCACTTGGGTCTCGAGCACCCGCCGGAGGAAGGCGTCGAAGGGGGCCCGGTGCTCCGGACTGAGGAAGTGCCCGAAGCGCCCGCCGATCAACCGAGAGCGCGGGACCCCCAGGAGTTGCCCGGCCGCGAGGTTCGCCTCCTCGATGACCGTGGCGGCGTCGAGGGTGAGGTAGCCCATGGGCGCGAAGTCGTAGAGGTCGGTGTACCGCTCGAGCCCCGCCTCCAACTGAGCCCGCGTGGCGACCAGCTCCTCGTTTTGCAGCTCCAGCTCGATTTGGTGGACCTCCAACTCATGGAGGAGCCGATCCGCGTCCTCGGGGCGCCTGGGCGGGCCCTGGGGGCGAGTCGAGCGCTGCTCGAGCTGCTGGGCCGCGCGCCGGCGCAGCTCCGTCGAGCCCAGCGCCGGGTGCTTCTTCCGGTTCACCTCGCGCCGCCGCGAGCGCTCGGCTCGAGACGCTCCCTGAGAATGACCGAGAGACCTTCTCCTCGAGGGACGACCTGCACCTGGCAACACCCCGAGGCGCTGGTCTCGAAGGCGACGCTGACATGGCCCCGGAGCACCTGGCGGCACTTCTCTTCGACGAGCGCCCCGCCCTCCGGAAACGCCTCGGAGATGGGCTTCCCCAGCACCTCGAGGCGCCCTCGGCCAAGGAGTCGCTCGGCCGCGGCGTTGGCGTAGGTCACCACCAGCGCGTCGTCGGCCGAGAGGACAGCGTCACTCAGGCTCTCGAGAATGCTCATCGCCTGCTCACCGGGTTTCCTTCGAGCTGCTTCGGCACCCAGCAGGTCCTCGATGTCGATGCTGGTCCCGTACCACCTCGGCGCTGGGCTCTTCGCCACGCGAACCCGGGAGGCGCGGGCCTTGAACCAGCGAACCGCTCCGTCGGCGCGCCGAATTCGAAACTCGCTGTCGAAGGCGGCCCCAGACTGCACCGCCGCGGCCCACTCTGAGCGAACCCGCTCGCGGTCTTGAGCGACGACCTGCTGGAGCCAGCCGTGGCCCAGCTGTTCGAGCTCGCTGACCCCGGTGTACTCGAGCCACTGTCGGCTCAGGGAGTCGACCGCGCCGTCGGCCGTGCTGGTCCACACCAGCTGGGGCAAGGCGTCGGCCAGCTCGCTGAGGTGACGTTCTTGCTTCCGGAGCACCGCCTCCAGCGCCTTGGAGACGCTGGCGTCGGTGAAGGTGATGACCAGGCCATCGATGACGTTCTCTTGGGTGCGGTAGGGCATGATCCGCACCGAGAACCAGCGCTCGCCGCTGGCCGTGACCGTCTTCTCCTTGAAGACCAACGTGCGCAGCACCTCGGCGGCGTCGTCGGCCAGCTCAGGGTAATCGAGGGCCGTCGTGAGGTCGGTGAACGGCCGCCCGGCATCGCCCGGAATCAGCTTGATGACCTTCGCGGCCCGCGGGGTGAAGCGCCTGACCTTGAGCTCGGCATCGAGGAACAGCGTCGCGATGTCGGTGCTGTNNGAGGTGGTCAGCTCCTCGTTGGTGCTCTGCAGCTCTTCATTGGTCGACTGGTACTCTTCGTTGGTCGACTGCATTCCCTCCTGGGTGGACTGCAGCTCTTCGCGGGTAGACTGAAGCTCCTCGTGGGCCAGCCTCAGGCTCTTCTCGAGGTCGGCCAGCCGACCGCTGGCGGGCCGGCGCTGAGCCGTGGCTCGCCCAACCTTGCCAACGGGCGTGGCCACTTCGGTGAAGGTGATGAGCATCGTCCCCTTCAACTCGCTCGGCTCGTCGAGGCGCTCGACGCCGAGGTCGACCGTCAGCGTTCCTCCATGGGAACGGACCCGCTCCGCTCGGGCCCTCGATGGCCTCGCGCCACGCCGAGCGGCTGAGAAGGCCTTGCCAAGCTCGTGGCGCAGCCCCTCTCGGGCCATGGCGAAGACATTGATGTTCGTCTTACCCACGGCAGGTTCGAGGTACTGGCCGGTCTTCCCTCCGATGTAGAGAATGTCTCCGGTCTCACTGGTGAGCACCACTGGCGAGGCGAGCCGCTGGACGATGGCTCGATCAGCCAGGGTTTGCAGACTCGGCCGCCGTCCTGGCCCCCCGAGCAGAGCTGCATCGCCCTTGGGCTCCCCGGCGAGAGCCGTCGCCATCGGGGCATGCCAGGTGAGGAGGTCGACCGGAGCCGCGCCGATGACGGGCTGCAACCGGCGGTGGACCCGAGCCTTGCCTTCCAATGTCATGAAGAGCCCCGAGCTCTGGCCAATCGTCTCGGCGCTCCCGAGCAGCAAGAGCCCCGATGGATTCAGGCAGTGGTGAAAGAGAGGCATGAGCCGCTTCTGAAGGTCGGCGGAGAGGTAGATGAGGAGGTTCCGACACGAGAGCAGATCGAGCTTGGTGAACGGAGGATCGGTGAGGACGTTGTGCCGCGCGAAGACCACCATCCGGCGGAGCTCCGAGGTCACCCGGTAGCCGAGCTCCTCTTGCACGAAGAATCGCCCCAAGCGCTCGGGGGACACGTCGGCTGCGATGGCGACGGGAAAGAGCCCCGACCGGGCCTTCTCGATGGCGTCACCGTCGAGGTCCGTGGCGAAGACCTGCAGCGAGCGCCGCTCGAAGGGGGCGAGGCGATCCGCTGCCTCCTTGAACACCATGGCGAGGGAGTAGGCTTCCTCACCCGTCGAGCAGCCGAGCACCCAGGCCCGCAGCGTCGCGCCACCGTGGCCCGGCGAGCCGAGGAGGGCGACGAGCTCGCTCCTCAACTGCTCCCACACCTCGGGCTCACGAAAGAAGTGGGTGACGCCGATGAGCAACTCCTTCGCGAGCAGCTCGACCTCCTCGGGGCTGTCCCGGAGTAGCCGCACGTACTGCTCCACCTTGTCGAGCTGATGCACGCCCATGCGCCGCTCGACCCGGCGGTAGATGGTGGTCCGCTTGTACTGCGAGAAGTCATTTCCGGTCTGCGACCGCAGCAGGACGAACACCTTCTCGAGGGCGGACTCGGCCGCCTCGTCCAGCGGAGCATCGAGCCGGCCGGTTCCCCGGTGGCGCTGGAGGTACGCGAGGATGCTGCCAGGGAGCTCCTCGACGGGAGCCACCACGTCAGCCAGGCCAGCCTCGATGGCATTGCGCGGCATGCTGTCGAACTTCGCCGAGGTCGGGGCTTGCACGAAGCACGCTCCCGATTGCTCCTTGATGGCCCTGAGCCCCTGCGTGCCGTCGGTTCCCATTCCTGACAGCAGGACCCCGATGCTCCGCTCGCGCTGGTCGTCGGCCAGTGAACGAAAGAAGAAGTCAATCGGGAGGTTCAGCCCTCGAGGCCGGGGCAACAAATGCAAGACCCCGTTCAGAATTGACATGTCTTTGTTGGGTGGAATCACATAGACGTGATCCACCTCGACCTTCGTGCGGTCGTCTACCTCGACGACCGGCATGGCCGAGACACGCTGGAGCAGCTCGACCAGCATGCCCTTGTGCGTCGGCGCCAGGTGCTGGACGATCACCAAAGCGATGCCAGGGTGCTCGGGGAACGCCCCGAAGAACGTATCGAGCGCCTCCAGCCCACCAGCCGAAGCACCGATGCCCACGATGGAAAACGAGGGGCGCGGAGTGTTCGCGGTCTGGGCTCCAGGCAACGACGGGCGAACCTGTGAAGCCTGCGCTCGCGCGGTGCGTCCCTTCTTCATGGGTTCCCCAACCGGGTCAGGAGACGTTCGGGTAATGCGCCTCGGCGCACGGTACACAATTACGGTCTCGACTCCTACGACGCGACAGCCGCACTCTCAATTCGCTGGACGAGATGAGGCCAGGCGACCAGGTCCGAGTCGTTCAGACGTGTCGGATAGTGGCATACCCCTTGCTGGAAGCTTCGTCATCCGGCGTTTTCCCGAGCGTGCCTTCTCATTCGGCAACCCGGCTGGGGTTCTATGCACAAGCGTGTTGCAGTTTGGGTCGACGACGATTCCGCGAAGATTTACCCCATTCAGCCCGACCAGCTCGATCGAGCGTCTGCGATACCTGAGCCCCAGTATGTACGGCCGACGAGCGCAGGCGACGTGAGCCGGCACTTCGGAGAGGTCGCCCGGGCACTCGACGGCGCCGAGGAGATACTCCTGTTGGGGGCGTCGAAGGCCAAGCTCGGCTTTCTCAAGTACCTTCACGCGCATGAGGGCGTCCTCGAGCCTAGGCTCGTGGGAATCGAGACCCGTGAGCCCTGCACCGATGGACAGCTCGTGGCGTACGCGCTCCGATACTTCAACCCCTACTAGAGCGACCGGTCATTGCGAAGGCATCAGCCAGCTCGGCCTTCAGCTTGGCGATGGAGGCGAGGGCACGCATCGCGAGCGTGTCGCCGTGGGCGTCGAACTCTCGGGTCGCCAGGTCGAGCGCTTGCTGGGCTTCGTGAAGCTCCGTGGGACTCAACGCCCCGGCAAGCCCGTTGCTCGAAGCGGTGAAGGCGGCGCGCGCCTCGACGAGTTGGGAGGGCACCACGCCAGCGCCCCCCTCAGCGAGCCCCACGAAGGAAATTCCGGCAATCAAACGCCTGGTCCTTTGGTTCATGGAGTCCTCTGGCGGGACGCTGGCGGGCGAGGGGCGACCCTCAGGCGGTGATGCTTCGACCTTGAATGACTCGGATGACGACGACGACGAGCGCGGCGACCAGGAGGAGATGCACGAAGCCCCCCATCGTGAACGATGTGATGAGGCCCAACGCCCAGAGGAGAACGAGAACGACGGCAATGGTGAACAACATGAGTGCGCCTTTCGGTAAGGGAAACCGCCCCGAGGCACGGTGCGTGATTCGGGGTCGCTCGTGGCAGGCGGTGGAAGTGCAGCCCTCGGGCCACCTGCGCGCTCGTGACATTGACCGAGGATCCGGCTGCCCTCTCACCTTGGACGCGCCCAGCTCCTTCGATTTGAAAGAGCCGCCCACTCAGGTCGATGCTCGCTCGCCCTGCGTCAGCATGACCCCTCGCTCGCGGGTCGCCCTCGACACCGAGAAGAAGAATGCGTGGGCGTGGCGCGGCGAACATCGGGGGCCAACGGTTATGTCAACAGACGCGACGTATGACCGACGCCCTCGACATTCTCGTCGTGGAAGGTCTCCCTTCCGACGCCGAGCAGACTGAACAGGAGTTACTCCGGGCGCTGGGCGCGTGCCGGTTTCGCCGAGTCGAGACGCGAGAGGCCTACCTCGAAGCGCTGAAGGACCGGCTCCCCGACGTCATCATCTCGGACTTCAGGCTGCCCCACTTCGACGGTCTGCGGGCCTTGGAGCTCGCCAAGGAGCTCTGCCCCGACGTGCCGTTCATCGTCCTCACCGGCTCGATGAACGAGGACACGGCGGTCGACTGCATGAAGGCCGGCGCGTGGGACTACGTCATCAAGGAGCACACCAAGCGGCTGGGCCCGGCGGTCTTCGCGGCTCGGGAGCAGCGGCGGCGCCGGCTGGAGCAGCAGCAGGCCGACGCGGCCCTCGAGGAGAGCAGCACGCGGCTCAAGGAGGCCCAGCGGCTCGGGCGCATCGGCAACTGGCAGTACCTGGTGGGCTCCAAGCGCCTCGTCTGGTCCGAGATGGTCTACGTCATCTACGGGCGCGACCCGGCGCTGGGGCCCCCCACGCTCGAGGAAGATGCGCGGTACTACTCGGTCGACGAGGCGGGGCTCTTGCGCGACTGTGCCAAGGCGGTCATCGACACCGGGCGCCGGTACCAACTCGACGTCACGGTGCACATCAGCCCCGAACGCCGGGTCGACGTGGTCATCATCGGCGCGCCCTTGAGAGACCCCTCGGGGCACGTCATCGGGCTCGAGGGCACGGTGCAAGACATCACCGAGCGCAAACGGGTGGTTCGCGAGCTCCAATTCCGCAACGTCCTGTTGGCGACCCAGCAGGAGGCCTCGCTCGACGGCATTCTCATCGTCGATACCAGCCGGCAGGTGCTGTCGTGCAACAGCCATTTCGTCGAGCTGTGGGGCATTCCCCGGGAGGCCATCGAGGCTGGCTCCAGAGAGCGGGTGTTCGAGGCCATCGCGATGTCGCTCGCCCAGCCCCAGCGTTTCCTCGACGAGGTCCACTGGCTCGAGGAGCACCACCTCGAGAAGAGCCACGAAGAGATGCCGCTCGACGACGGGCGCACCTTCGACCGCTACTCGTCGCCGATGCTGGCCCCCAACGGAGCTGACTACGGCCGGGTCTGGTTCTTCCGCGACGTCACCGCCCGCAAGCGGGCCGAGGCCGACCGCGAGCGCCTGGCCCAGTTCGAGCGCCTGGCGCAGTTGATGAAGAGCGCCAGCGACATCATCCTGCTGGCCGATGAGCACGGGCGGATTGTCGAAGCCAACGATCGCGCCCTGGAAACCTACGGTTACTCGCTGGC
>PMBV01000073.1 GCA_003153055.1 Myxococcales bacterium | reverse complement strand
TCTGATTGCTCAAAGGATCTGAATTGGACTCTCGTTGAATGGACAGATTCCGATATGATTGGGGGCTCGCTCGGGGGGTCGATCGAGACGAGTATTGGCCTCCTTGCGGTACGGTACGGGCAGCTACTGGATGCGACGGACCTGGGATTTGACCGTGCGGTCCTCCTTGCGATCGAAGGAGTCGACGGACGAGAGGTCATCGTTGTCGGCGTTTATGAGAATGGTCGGTACCGACCGCGGAATATCCCCCTGGATGAGCTAGACGACCTGATCGAACGGAACACCAAACGACCCCTCGGAAAACCCAAGCACTAGGGCCGCCCTTGGAACGACGATGAAGGTCAATCGCCTCAAGTATGCCCGTGTGGCAAGCGTGCTGCTCATGGCATGCCGACAGACCCCCTCACCGGCGACTTCCGTTCCTACCCCGACATCTCTCGATGCCGCGGCTCGCGACTCATTGGGCGTGCATAGACGGCCGCGGCCTTCCCAGAATGACCAGCCGGAAAGCGTTGAGTCGACCGGAGCGCCCACCCCAACTCCGGAACATTGATCTGAGCGACCTGGACGACTTGATCGAGCGGAACGAGAAGCACTCGACGCAGAAGGATACGTGACAGGGAGCGGCAGCCCGTCAGGGGCCTTCGATGAGCTCCACGAAGCTGCGCACCTGCTCGGGGTACTTCCGCTCGAGCCCACGCATTCGCTGGAGCTCCTCTTCGCTCCTCGCCCAGCCCCACAGCTCGACGCGCCCATTGCGCACGCAGGCCGTCACCCCCCGCAGCGCCCGGAGCTCGGCCTGCATCGCCTTGCGCAGCGTGACCAGCTCTGGCGCCGCGCTCTCCTCAGCGCACACCATGAGCTGCACCCGCGAGCCATCTCGCCTCCAGGCCACCGTGGTGCGAACGCCACTGCACCGGGCCTCGACGGAGAGGCTCTCGGCCTCGTCTCGCTGCATCCCCTCCTCGACGCACTTCCCCGTGCCGGCCGTCACCTTCTCCAGCTCCGGCACCCGGAAGGTCCTCCGCTCTCCCTGGCTCAGGGTGATGGCTCGGTACGCCCCGCTCTCCAGCACCTCGGTGGCGGTCAACAACGCGAGCAGCACGAGCCCCGGGAGCATCACGGCGGCACGCAGGCCCGGTTCCGGCAGGTGAGGTTCGACGCACAGACGACGCCGCAGCCACCACAGTTGTTTCTATCAAACGCCGGGTCGACGCAGGCCCCAGCGCACAGCGAGAGCCCCGCGGCGCAGGTGCACGAGCCCTCGACACAGCCCGCGACTCCGGGGGCGCCAGTACAGACATGACCACACTGGCCGCAGTTGCTCCGGTCGTTCTGGAGGTCACGGCAGGTGCCATCGCAGCTCGACTGCCCGACCGGACACCGGCAGCTCCCGGCCACGCACGACTCCGACGAGCGGCACACGGTGCCACAGCCCCCGCAGTTGTCCCGGTCGTTCTGAAGGTCGCGGCACACGCCAGCGCAGACCGCCGAACCCCCGGTGCAGTAGCAGAGGCCACCCAGGCACTGTTCTCCCGAAGCGCAGGCGTGCCCGCACTGGCCGCAGTCGCTCACGTTCGACTGGAGCTCAACGCAGCTCCCGCCGCACGACGTCTGGCCTGGAGGACACGCGGAGAGGCAGCGACCCCCACTGCACACCTCGCCGGCCCCGCACGCCCGCCCGCACGAGCCGCAGCTCCCAAGGTCAGTCGACAGGTCAACGCAGCGATTCCCACACGTCGCCAGCCCAGGGCATTTGCAGACGCCCGCCTGGCAGGTCCCTCCGTGACCGCAGACGTTGCCGCAGGCGCCGCAGTTCAGCGCATCGACCGCCGTCACCGTGCAGCTGCCCTGGCAGGCTTCGAAGCCCGTCGGACACCCGGCCACGCAGCGGAGCTCGAGCGGCGAACAAACCTGCCCGCTGCCGCAGACCGCCGTGCACGAGCCACAGTGACTCGGGTCAGCCCGGAGCACACAAGTACCTCCGCAGGCCTGCTGGGCGAGGGAGCACTGGCATTGCCCGCCGGCGCAGCTCCCGCCGTTGCATGAGAGCCCACACCCGCCACACGAGCCTGGGTCCGTCTGGGGGTTGACGCACTGACCCTGGCAATCGACGTACCCTGCCGGGCAGCCAGCGGCGCAGCGGCCATGAGTGCACGTCTGCCCAGCGCCACACACCACACCGCACCCGCCGCAGTTCGCCGGGTCGCTCGCCGACGAGACGCAGGCACCCCCGCACAGCGTTCCACCCGAGGGGCAGACACACGCGCCGGCGACGCACGACTGCCCCGAAGCACAGGGGCTCCCGCAGGCTCCGCAGTTGGCCGGGTCGTTCGCCGTGTCGGCGCAGGTGCACCCAGCGCTGGTGCACACGCACGGCGTCTTCCCCGCTGCGCAGCCGCACTTCCCCGCGGAGCAGCTCGCCCCCGACGGGCACGCCTTCCCGCAAGCGCCACAGCTCGAGGCATCACGCTGGGTGTCGACGCACCGCCCGTTGCAGAAGACCTGGCCCAATGGGCACGCGCAAGCCCCCGCCGAGCACACCTGGGTGGCAGGACAACTGATACCGCAGCCCCCGCAGGAGGAGCTGTTCGTCTGGGGGTCGACGCACGCCCCGTTGCACGAGAGGAACCCCGGGGGACAGACACACGCCCCCGCGGCGCACACCTGCCCGAGCGCACAACCATGGCCGCAGCCACCGCAGTTGGCCGAGTCGAGCTGGGGGTCGACGCACCGCCCATTGCAGGCCGTCGAACCCGAGGGACACCCACAGGCTCCGTTGACGCAGGCCTGGCCCACCTGGCAGGGCTTCCCGCACCCACCGCAATTGGCCCCATCGCTCGAGGTGTCTGTACAGACGCCGGCGCAGGACGTCTGATTGGACAGAGGGCACGTCGTGGTGCAGGCCCCAAGGGCGCAGCGACTCCCCAGGGTGCACACCCGGCCGCACCCGCCACAGTTGTTGATGTCACTCGAGTTGTCGACACAGGCTCCCGAGCACACCGAGAACGGCGGGAGGCAGAGGCTCTCGCAGTGCCCCAGCGCGCAGACTTGCCCCACGCCGCAGGCCTGCCCGCAGGTGCCACAGCTCTTCGGGTCGCTGCTCACGTCGACGCAGCCGCCGTCGCAGCTCGAGGTCGGAGCGGGACACGCACAGGCGCCGTTGTCGCACTGGCGACCACTGGCGCAGGCCCGGCCACACCCGCCGCAGTTGGCCGAGTCAGTGAAGGGGTTGACGCAGAAGCCGGCACAGCCAGTGAGCGGCCGCGGGCACACACCCTGACAGGCGCCACCATCGCACTGCTCGAGGGGCCCGCAAGCGACGTCGCAGCCGCCGCAGTTCAACCGGTCACTCGAGGGCTCGACGCACACCGAGTTGCACAGCGCCTGGGAGCCGGAGCACTCGCTGACGCACCGGCCGTCGCTGCACGCCTCGGAGCTGGCACACGCATGCCCGCACGCGCCGCAGTGGCGCACGTCGTTGCGCACGTCGACGCAGGCCCCCAGACAGCTCGAGAGCCCCGGCTGGCAGGCGCTCACGCAGGCGCCGCCCTGGCAGGTGGAGTCGGCCGAGCACTGCACACCACAGCCTCCGCAGTTGAAGCGGTCTTTGTCGAGGTGGACGCAGCCGGTCCCGCACGCCGCCCAGCCCGCTCCGCAGCGCTTCACGCAGGCCCCGGCCTGGCAGAGCTCTCCCGCGGCACAGCGCCGGCCGCACTGGCCGCAGCTCAACGCATCGGCCCCGAGGTTGACGCAGCCTCCGTCGGCGCACTCGACGAGCGGAGCGTTGCACGAGCACTGACCGAGCTGACATGGCTCGAGAGTCCCGCAGGCCCGGCCACAGGCGCCACAACTGGCGGCGTCGTTCTCGAGATCGGCGCAGGCCCCATCACAGGTCGTCAACCCGGCGCCGCAGACGTGCGTGCACTGCCCTTGAACGCAGTGCTCCTGCGCGGCGCAGGCGTGGTCGCAGGCGCCACAGTGAGCCTCGTCGCTCGCCAGCAGCGCGCAGGTGCCCTGGCAGTCGACCTGGCTACCGGTGCAGCCCGCGTCGCCCGGCACACAGCGGTTGGAGACGCAGGAATGGCCCTCGGGGCACGGAGCATCTCGCGCGGTGCCGCAGAAGTACGGCGCCGAACGCGAGCAACTCGCGCCTGCCAGCAACACCACGAATACGGCGCTCCACACGCTCGCGCCATCTCGTTTGGGGAAAGTCATGGTTGGACCTGGACGAGAACGGCCCCTCGCGGTCAGTCTAGGCGGGAATCGGTGCCTCGCCGACGACAAACGCCTCAGAAGCGGCCGTTGACCCAGAGCGCCCCGGGGGTCACGCCCCAGCGCACGGCGACTCCATCGCTGGGAGGAGGCGACTTCGGAGCGAAGAGCAGGAGCGCGCCCCCAGCCACCGCCAGCACGATGCCGCTGACAGCCACGGCCGTGCCGACATCGCCCAAGTGAACCGCCTTGGCACGCTCGGCAAGACCCGCCTCCGAGCAGGTGTTGTCGGCGGAGCAATCGGCCTTGGCGGCGATGGACTTGGCCATGACACCAATGACGATGCCCGCGGCGAGGCCGGCGCCGCCGACCGCGAGGCCTGCGATGCCGACGGGGGCTTGCCAGCTGGGAGGCGCCCGGACTTGGGGAGGCGTCGAAGACACCGAAGGCTTGGTGTCGAGCTGGGCCGTCACGGTGGGCAGCTCGTCGACGCGCTTCAGCGGGGGGATGAGCACCTTCACCGCCCCGCTGGCGGCCCCGACGGTGACGGGGGTTTCCCAATCGGAGTAGCCGGGGGCGTTGGCCCGCACCACGTGCTCCCCGGGGTCGACGGGAACTGGAACGCCCCACAGCGGGGCCGCGGCCTCGACACCGTCGCGGGTCACCGTCAGCCCTGTCACCGGAGAAGAGACCTCGAGGACCAGCTTCGCCAGCGAAGGCTCGAGCGCGCGCACCCGGCCGCGGATGACCTCGGCGCGCTCCTTCTGCCCAGCGGCCACGGCCTGCGACAGCGCCTCGCGGTACGTCGTCCACGCGGTCGCGCTCCGCCCCACCTTCTCGTAGCAGCTGGCGAGGTTGAAGAGCGTGCCGACGCCAGGCCAGAGGCGCTGCGACTCCTCGAGCTTGGGGCACGCATCGTTGAATTTCCCCAGCGACATCAAGCGCCGGGCCTCGTCGAAGAGCGCCGACGCGACCGAGCGCGCGTCGCGCTGCTTGTCCTGAGCGGCCACGGGGCCGGTGGCCAACAACACCGCGAGGAGCCACGGCTGAATTCTCATGGAGGATCTCCGAAGAGGTCGACCGGCGCGCGCTTCTTCCGGCTCGGGTGAGCGGGCGGGTTGACGATTGGCTTTGGCGCCTTGACCTCGGGAGGCGTCTCGGCTGAGGGTGCCTGGACCTGGGAGACCTCGGCTGGGGCCACCGGCACGGGCGCGTGAATCACCTCGGTCGCGATGGACCTGGGCGGCGGCTGGCCTCGAAACCAGGACATGCCCAGGACACCCGCGAGCGCTCCGACCACGGCCAACACACCGAGGAGCCAGAGGTGCCAGGCGCGAAACGCAGGAGCTTTGGCCAATGCTCGCGGCACGGGGGTCAGCGTCGAGAGGTCGATCTCAACCTCGGGGTAGTCGCGATCGCCGCTGGGTGAGCTCGGCGCTTGGTACGGCTCCGACGGCATCGAGCTCGTGCTGGCCCCCGCGTCCGTCTGGACTTTGAAGAGGCGAGTCATGAACGTCGCGACCGAGGTGTCGTCGAGCGACCTGGCGTGCCGTCGTACCACGGCGGTCAGCGCGGCCTCGAGCTCCAGGGCCGTCGGGAAGTGGTCGTCGGCCGGGCTCGACAGCGCCCTCATCACGGCGTCGGAGAGCTCCGTCGGCACGAGGGGGTTGACCCAGGCTGGAGGCATGACGGGCTGGCCCTCGAGCGCCTCGGGCGTCGGCACCCGCTCACCCTCGAGGAGTGGCCGGCCGCACAGCATTTCCCACAGGACCACCCCGAGCGCGAAGACGTCGCCACTAGAGCCCACCCTCGCCACCAGCGTGGGCTGCGCGGCGACGGCCCTGGCAGTCCCGAAGTCAGCCAACTTCACCGAGCCATCGAAAGACAACCGAATGGTCTGAGACGACACGGCCCCATGGGCGGTGCCGCCCCGCGGGCCGGCGAGGGACAGCTCGCCCTGGTTCAGGCCGTGCGCGAAGCCAAGGCCACGTGCTGCCTGGGCGCAGATCTCCGCCGCGAGGAGTGGAGGCCAGGGCTCGACCGGGCGCTCATGTTCCACGTCACGCAGCGAGGCACCCCGAACGTACTCCGTCACCACGAAGTAGGTGTCGGAGCGCTTCTGGAAGTCGAGGATCTCGACGATGTTGGGGTGGCTGAGCTTGGCAGCCACTTGCATGTCGTCGACCAACGCCTGAACCCTCGCCGGCTCGACCGCCAGGGTACTCGGGAGCACCTTGAGGATGACCTCCTTGGCAAAACCCTGGGGCCCCTCGGCGGTGGCGAGGTAGACATCCGAAGCGGTGCTCTCGGTCAGTCTCCGCTTGACGACGTACTGGCCGACACTGGCCCCAGGCTCCAGCATGTTCATTGAGAGTACCGCAAGAGCCCCCCCACAGGTAGGGTCAAGAACATGAGGAGCTCCATCGCGTCTCTCCCGACCATCGTGGCGCTTTCCGTGGCCGCACCGGCCTGCAACGTGATCTTCCACATCGAGCAAGGCCAGGAAAGGATCGTGGTCGACGGTGGCTCTGACGCGAGTGCAAGCGGCGGGAGTGCAGGCGGTGGGAGTGCAGGCGGCGGGAGCGCAGGCGGCGGGAGTGCAGGCGGCGGGAGTGCAAGCGGCGGGAGTGCAGGCGGCGGGAGCGCAGGCGGCGGGAGTGCTGGCGGCGCTCCGACGTGTCCATCCAGCCCTCTGCCAGCGAGCTGCGCGGCCGAGTACCTCAACGACCGTGAGAATTGCTGCGTCCATGGTCGCAGCTGTCTGGGAGGTGACTGCCACTCCGGCAGGTGCTCCCCGGTGGTGGTCGATGATGCCGGAACAGCGCAATACAGCATCGCCGTCGACGGTGATGAGGTGTTCGTGCCGCGAGGGTGCCCGGCGCTCGCCCACGTCATCAACACCGACGGGGGAAGCATCAGGGAGCTCCCGACGGACACTCAATGCCTCAGGGGCGCCGCGCTCATCGGCCGGCGCTTCCTCTCGCTCAATTTGGCCGGGCCAGAGCTGTTCTCGGTACCCCGTGACGGCTCCGAAAAGGTGATGGTCCTCACCACGGTACCTATCTCGGGCGCCGACGCGTGGGACGGGAACCTCGTGGTGGACCACCAGCGGGCCTACTGGACGATGAGCACGCCGGCGAGTGTCTGGTTCGTGCAGGTGCCAGAGACCGGCGCCGCCGCCTCTCCCACGCCTCTCGCCGCCTCCGCCGACGCAGGGTTGACTGGGGTGGAGACCGTGGACACTCCGACCGCCATCGCAGTCGACGCGAACCATGTCTACTGGGCTGACAACACAGCCTGCGTCATCAAGCGACGAGCGCTCTCGACGCTTGGGCAACCGGCCTCAGCCGAGACCTTCGTCCAAAGCGAGTGCGCCACTGCCATCGTTCTCGATGACAAGCGCGTGTACTGGGCAGCGGGCGCCGACCTCAAGTCGTTCGCCAAAGACAAGTCAGGCGTGGTCACTACCCTCGCGCACCCCAGCGAGAAGGTCTGGAGCATGGTCGTCGACGACCAGTTCCTCTACTGGGGTGAGGTCCGGTGGTACTTCATGGGCACCATTGGCCGGGTGCTGAAGGACGGCTCCGGTGGGGCCATCGACCTGGTCACCGGGCAACAGGCGCCCTTCGCGCTCGCGCAAGACTGCCATGCCGTGTATTGGACCACGACCGATTCGTTGGTCATGAAGGTGGCCAAGTAACGCACCCACCTCATCGCTTACCAGCGGTGGTGACCCTCGCCGTGACCTCGACCGTAGAGCTGCCGCGGCGGCACGCCACGGGCCCGGTGCTCTCGGAGATGCTGTGGCTCCTGGCGGTAGGCCTGCCACCCGCGATGGTCGCGCCGGTACCAGCGGCCTCCGTACCAGTACGTGGGGTACCCGTCGTAATACACGGGCGCGGTGGTGGCGACGTACGCCGCCGGCGGGTAGTAGCCATCATCGACATCGGACACCACCCCGACGGTGCCGTAGCAGGACGACAGCAGCCCCGACACGAGGGCCAAGAGCAGGGCGATTCGCGCGCGAATCATCGACTTCCCCCTTCGGGAGCGGTTGGGTGGTGCTGGGCGTGCTCTCTCAAGTGGCTCGCCAGGGTCGCCCGCTGCTCGGGCGTCAAGAGCGGCGCCACCGTCTGGTAGAACTGCGCCGTCTGCCGAGTGCCATACACCGAGAGCGAGGCCGTCGTGTTGGTGGTGACCGAGGTCGCGTCGAAGGTCGCCCCCGAGAACGCGGTGGCGAACCGCTGCACCAGAGCCTCCACCTTCTGTGCGTCGAGCTGCGCCGAGGAGCCGGGCACGCTCGCCTGGAGCGAGACCGACGCCTTTGCCACCTGCTCGGGCTTGAGGCTCAGTTCCTTGGCGAGCTCGGAGAGCCGGCCCCCGGGCTCCTTGCCGCCGGGCACCGCGTCGACATTGACCGCCCGCCAGACGGCCCAGTGCGCTTGCACCTTGTCGGCCAGGGCCAAGCGCTCCACCGGTGACAACGCCGCGTGGAGTTGGTTGAGGCGGCCCGCTACGCAGTCATGAATGGACGCTCCCGCGGGGGCGAGCTGGGCGATGGCGGCCTCGACCTTCGATGGATCCACAGCGCCGCTGGCGACGCCCTCGGCGAGCACCAGCAGCGCGCTCGCTTCCTTCTCCTCGATGGGCTCGGTGCAGGCGTGCAGCTCGGCGTGGAGCTTCTCGACCTTCGGGCGCTCGGCCTCATCCTCTCCCAGGGTGTCGAGGCCGAGCTCGACGAACTGGCTGATGCCACCGTGCTGGTGGTGCCGGTGATGCTCCTTCAGCTCGGCGGTCGGCTGGTCGTCATCGACCGGCTCGGCTCCGGCCGCGGCCAAACTGAACACGACTCCAGCGATGCACCCGAAACGAGTCACCACGCGCGTTCTCATGGGAACGAGACACCACCGTTCGGCCCGCCGGTCAAGGGACGCGGCCATTCAGCCGGTCCCCGGGCAGCACGACCTCGAACGTCGTGGCCCCTGGTTTCGACTGGACCGAGAGGGTGCCCCGGTGCGCCTCCACGAGCTTCCTCGCCAGGGGCAGGCCGAGGCCAGTGCCTTGTTCCTTGGTGGTGAAGAAGGGCTCGAAGATGCGGGTGGCGAGCTCGGGCGCGACGCCGGGCCCGCGGTCGACCACCTGAATGACATACCCGTCGCCTCGTGCCAGGCCGGTCAGCGTCACCGTCTGGCCCGAACCCGACACCTGAATCGCGTTCTTCACCAGGTTGATGAGCGCGCTGGTGAGCAGGCTCTCATCGCCGACCAAGCGTGCGGGGGCCGCCTGCACGTCGAGGGTGACGGAGCGGGCCGAGGCGTCTCCCGCCAGATGGGCCTGCACCGCCGAGAGGAGGCCCGGAGCCTCGAAGGGCGCGACGGTCAGCCGCTGCTCCCGCGCGAAGGCGAGGAAGTCGTCGACGATGCGCTTCAGGTAGCCCAGCTCGCGACGAATCTTCCCCAGGTGGTCCCGGGCCTCGGTGACATCGGGCCGGGACGAGCCGAGCTCTTCGTCCAAGAGGCCGGCGAACAGCTCGATGCCACCCAGCGGGTTCTTCACCTCGTGGGCCACGCCGCCCAGCATCAGCTTGAGCTGCCGGTCTCGCCCCTCGAGCGCCAGCCGCATCGCCTCGAGCTCGCGGGCGAGAATGCCGACCTCCCATCGACCCTCGCCTGGCACCGGAGTCGAGAGGTCTCCCTCGCCGATGCGCAGGGCGCTCTGCACCAACCGGTCGAGCGGGCGCTTGAGAGCCGCGGCCGAGAGGAGCGCCGCGCCGCCCAGCAACACCACCGTCAGCCCCGCGAGCCAGAGGAAGGCGTTCTTCAGCCGATTCAGCGGGCCGAAGAAGGCGGCCGTGCCCTCCACCGCGACGGCGCCGACGACCTTCCCGTCTTGGAGCAGCGGCGCGTACCCCGTCTTGTACCACTGGCCATCGCTGCCCTCGAACAGCACCTGAGAGGCGCTCCGGTGGCCGGTGAGCGCGCGGGTCACCTCTTCTTCGTCGCGGAGCAGCTCGGGTACCTCGGCCGACGGAGGCAGGCCTCCGCCCACGTCGAGGGCCGCGCGATGGGCGACGTCGAACACCAAGATTCGCCGAAGCTGGGTGCGCTCCTTCACCTCGGAGAGCTGGGCCAGCACCGAACGGTAGGTGCGGCTGCCTTCGCCCTGGGCATCTTCCGGGGTCAACTGGAGCACCCGCTCGGGCCTCACCTGGGACGCCACCGACGCGGCCACGATAGAGAGGGAAGCGCCGAGCTCGTCTTCGAGCACGTTCCGGCTCGCCCGGTAGAGGAGAAAGCCGCCGAGCGACAGGAGCACGAGCGCCGGCAGGAGAAAGGCCACCAACAACCGCGCACGGAGGCTCATGAGCCGCGCGAGTATGCCCGCCCGGCCACACGGGAGCGAGCGGCGACGCTTTGCCACCCCGAGGCTGGCCTTCGGGGCCGCGCGCCGGGGCGGAAGTGACGCGGCCAGCTCACGGCGGCCCACGGCGGGCGGCGCAGATTTGATGCACCAAGGCCAGCGAGTCCTCGTCGAAGTTGAGGAACTCAACGCCCATACCCACCGGGCCCGAGCCGCCCTTGGGGTTGACGCGCACGACACGCCCCATGCCCTCGATGAGCCGCGAGCCGTCCTTGAGCGAGAACTGCACGTAGATGACGGAGCCCTCTTCCCGTGGCTCATCGGTACAGATGAACAGGCCGCCGGGCGAGAGGTTCAGCGAATACTCGGCCAGGAAGTCCTCGAAGGTGTCGAAGCGGTATTGCACCAGCATCGACAGGGGCGTCCGCGGGTGCCGACGTCGCTCGCTGTTGCCGTCCTCCGGGGCGTCCATGAGGGCTCCCAGCGTAGCCCACGGCCAAGGGTTCCGCCGGCTTTCAGCTCGTTGGCGCGGGGCCCTGCCTTCCGCCGCTCGAGGGGGTTAGACTCGGGTCGTCATGCGGCACGTCATCCTCTCGCAGCCGAGACCCGATTGCCTGGCCATCGCCATCGGTCGTGACCGTCGGCGAGCCCTGCTGGCAGTGGCGGGCATCGCGACGGTGAGCGGGTCGATGCTGCTGCCAGCGAGGGGCACGTTCGCCTCGATGCTCGCGTGGTTCCTCGGCGCGGCGACGATGGTGGTCATCGCCCTGGTGCTCCGGAAGGCCCTCACCCCACGGAGCCACCTGCTCGCGCGCGCCGGTGGTCGGTTGCTCCTCGACACCGAGCCCTTGGAGCTGGCCCGGGTCGAGCTCAAGGTCACCACCCTGCTGAAGCGGCCCACCGGCTACGTTCTGACGCTGTGGGTGATGACGGCGGCGGGCCCAGAAGAGCTGCTCCTGGGGAACTTCCCCGCGTTGCTCGAGGCCACCAGCGTCTCGGGGCTCCTCGAGGACTTCGTGCAGCGCGCCAACGTCAAACAACACCGTCTTGCCTGACGACCGCCGCCGGAGTGGGCGACCTTTCTCCAGAGGCCGTCCTCGCACCTTGCACTCGCCGAGCAGGTGCGTGAGGCGATTGAGGGGTGATGTCAGGGGCCCGGAGTAAAGGGTTGAAGCATGGGCTCGAGAGATCGACAGGCGGGGACGGATGACTCGGGGACGGATGACTCGGGGACGGACGACTCGGGGACGGACGACTCGGGGACGGACGACTCGGGGACGGACGACTCGGGGACGGACGACTCGGGGACGGACGACTCGGGGACGGGGGCGGCGGCGGGACCGGGTGCGCGTGCGCGTGCGTGCGCGGGTGCGCGGCCGGGGACGCGGGCGGACTCGGGGACAGGCACGTGTACCGGAGGCCCGCTCTTCGACCACGAGAAGCTGGAAGTGTATCAAGTTGCCCGTGAATTCCTCGTGCTCACCTCTGGACTGTTGACGCTCAAAATGCCGCGCGACCTTCGGGATCAGTTCGACCGCGCGACGTCGAGCATCCTTTTCAACATCGGCGAGGGTGCCGGGAAGACGGCGCGAATCGACAAGCAGCGTTCCTATGAAATTGCCCGAGGAAGCGCCACGGAGGCGGCGACGCAACTCGACTTGCTGCAGATTCGCAGCCTCATCACCTCAGAACAATACAAGCAGGCCCGAGCGCTCCTTGTTCGAGTCGCCCAGATGTTGAGTCGGATGTCTGGCCCGCCCCGTCAAACGTGAACCGTGCTCCGTGCTGCGTGCTGCGTTCCCGCTCGCGCACGCGCACGCGCACCCGGGCCCGGCTCCGTACCCCGTGCTCCGTACCCGTACCCGTGCTCCGTACCCGTGCT
>PMBV01000547.1 GCA_003153055.1 Myxococcales bacterium | reverse complement strand
TCGCCCTTGGCGCTCCGCGCCGTAGCGTTCTGGAAGCCCTGGTCTTCAGTCAGTCGGCCCTGGCCGGAACCTCTACGCGGCCCAGACCGTCCGCCACCGCGGACTGGGCGTCTCGCCCGTCGGACGGGGGTCTCCCTGCGCTCCCCAGCAACTTCGGCTGCTCGGCAATGGCCCCGGTCGTGCAGACCCAGGGAGCCGATGTCCAAGTCGAACCCTCGAGCCAACACGAAGAGGGGGAGAGAATGAGAAGAGCAACCAAGGGCGGCGAGTCGTCCCAATGCGCTCCGGACGGGCCGTCGAGATGAGCGGCTCCGTCGTCTGTCGGGCACATCACAGCCAACACCAAGGACGGCTTGCCGAACCAGTCTGCGCCCGCCCGCCGACACGGGGCCCTCAAGGAGCATCCCTCGCTGCCGCCGCGCTGAGCCTGAGGTTGCGCGAGGACTCCCCCTTGGGTAAACACGCGCGGTTCAGAGTGCCTTGGGGAGGGATGGCGCATGACGAGTGGTCGATGGGGTCTACATGGGTCCCGTGTCAAGTGTGGGATTCGTGAGTACAGCTTCCTGCTTTCTTGGGATTTGCACCGGCTGACTGGAGGCGAGCCAGGGCCGGAGCTGGTCAGCACCTGGGACGCCGAGCGCGCTCTCGAGATGAACGCGAGCGATGCGGCGTACTTCGGCGGGAGCGTCATCGAGAAGCTGTACTTCGCGGTGACGCGTAGGTTCGACCTGCCGAGCCTCTCCCCTGGAGACCTCGATGCGCTGATGTTGTCGACGGTGCTTGATGCAGTGAGGTCCGGGGAGCTGGTGGCTTTCGAGGTCGAGTGGTCCGCCCCGCCCCAGTACTCCCGCGCGCCGGAGCCACCGGCGGAGCAGCCCGCCGAGGAGCGTCCCCCGGCCACCTTCGACGTCCAAGTCGTCCTCGACGTGGATGGCTCCCCCGTCGGCCAACTGAGCCTCGGAGTGAAGGAGCCCGCATCCGACGAGTTCCGCTCACTGCGGACTGACGGCGACGGCCGCATCCACATCGGCCATACCGTGCGAGGGACTGGCGACGTACGGGGGGACGTCAAAGGCGCGCGCCTGGACCAGTCAGCCGTGGTGGTCGGCTGGGGGGCGACTCGAATCGAGGACGATGGCGCGCCGCCCACAGGTGAGGCTCAGCCAGTTCGCTACCTCGTCAAGCTCGAGGAGTACCGAGTCCAGGATGGCGACACGCCCGAAAGCGTCGCCACGAGGGCACGGATGAGCTGGCCTGACCTCGCCTTCTTCAACTGGGGCACGCGGATGCCTGAGGAAATCAGTAGGCGCCTTGCGTCGGAGGTCGGCTGCACAAAAAAGGGGGCGAACGGTAACAGCTTCGTCTTCAGCAACGACGACCGGCCTGGAATCATCCACATTCCGAGGCCCTTCTCCGAGGAAGGGCTCGTGACTGGCAAGATGAACGTCATGCGAGTGCAGCCCCTGAGGCGCACGGGGCGTATACGAATCAGGCTGGGCATCGACCCGCGCCAGGCTACCGTGCGCCATCAGCGATTCCGCCTCTTCAGTGAGGATGGGGCCTTCGAGCAGGAGAAGGGCGTCGAGGACGATCTCCTCAAGGGGGACGAGTGTCTCGACTTCGAATTCACCGAGTGTCCGGTGGACCGAAGCTTCTCGCTCGAAATAGTTCAGGCCGGTACTGAGCCGGTGCGCGTCTTCGATGGCGCGTCCTTCGAAGAGCTCCACGACAACCACGAAGAGGAGGGGGCCCGGGCATGAGCAACGAAGACGAAGTACCGGCACCCCCGCCAGCTCTCGTCACGCGAGTTGGAAAGCCTGCGCCGAAGGTGCCGAAGGGCACCATCCCGCGAAGGGTCGCCACTCGTTACTACGCTCTCGAGCACCTCAAGGAGATTCATCTCTACCTCGATGAACCTGCCGATACGGCAAAGAAGGAGGTCGCGGGCGAGGCCTGGTCCGTCGAGTATGTGACGAGCCTCAAGAGAAGGGTTCGTGGTCGCGTCAAGCGGAACTGGTTCCCTGCTGGGAAATGGGAAGTCACGACAGAGCCCTGGCTGACGTTCGAGAATGGCCGCTGGACGATTCTCGTCGACCAGCGGGTGGCGACCAGCCTGGGCTACATCAGGTACAAGAGCCTTTCGCCCCAGGGGCTTGACCAGGCACTCGGCGACACGCTTCGCGAACGGGAAACGCATACGAGCCTGCTGAGCCTCGACTTCGAAGGCGATGACGGAATGACGGTCCGCCGCCTCATCGAGGGTACGTACGGTGTGCCGGTGGTGCTTGAAGTCAGCTATGCGAAGACAGGGGGCGGCAGCGCCGAATCGCTCGAGGAAATCTCGCCCCTGACGGACGAGCACGTTGACCTACTCGCGGACGAGGCAACCGCTCGTTTGTTTCTCCAGTTCCTCGAGCACTTTGGCGACATACCGGTCGACTACCGGACTGCACAGGGTGGGCTCTCGAGGGAGGAGCTCGAGCAGTTGATGGACGCGCACCCTGGTAGGGGAAACGACATCGAGCGGTTCGCCAACCTCTTCACGCAAGGCTACGCCGAATTCCAAGCGGCGAAGGGTGCTGCTGCGCGGCCGCCAGTTGGCCTCGCCGAGTTCAAGGCAATGGAAGAGGCCATCTTCTACCAAAGGAAGGCCGGAAACGACCTCGCGCTTCGCAACCAGCTCGAGATCGCCGTCGGGGACCACTTCTTCACAACGACGGGAGGCAAGGGCGCCTTCAACCGGGACATCGGAGTGCTGCGCCGTGACTCGGCGAGTGGGGTTCTGCTGTACGACCGGGCCGGAGTCGCCGTGCGCTCGCTCCTCGGCTACTGGGACTCCGACTACACGTCCGTATGCCTCGGGAAGGTCGAGCGCGACGGCTCGATTCCGCTCAGGTCGAGGGAGCTCTCGGACCACAACATCAAGGTACTGTTCCAGGCGCTTGGCTTGCCGGCGATGGAGATTCACGCCCTGACCGCGAGCCTCTACCGGCACTTCGCCTTCATCACTGCCGAGGTCCACAGGCGGTACCACGGGGAGATTGGAGAGCGAATCATCGCCATGATGCCCTGGGTCGTCGGGTTCTTCGTGGGGCATGCCATGGCAGGCTTCCTGATGACGACGGGCTGGGGGCTCGCGCCGGGCCTTCTCCTACTCGGTGCGCTCAAGGCGGCTGGATGGGTGATGGGTTTCGACTTCGCGTTCATGGTCACTCAGGAGGCGACCGCCGCTGGGCGTGAATTCGTTCAGATGGAGCGCCTCCACCGCGAGAGCGGGGACAAGGAGCCAAGGCTCACGGCGCTATCGCAGTCGCACCTGGAAGCGGGCGCGAAGGCGTTGATTGATGCCATGGCCGATGTCGTCTCGCTGGGGGTGGTGTTTGTCGGCGGCAAGGTCGCGGGCAAGGTGGGGCCTGCCGTGAAGAAGGGCCTCTTGAAGCCGCCCGCGGAGGCGCGGCTCAAGCTGACCGTCGACGGGAGCGACACGGTCATCGTGGTCGAGCCAGTGAAGGCGGAGGACGAGGTCGGTACCGGGTGGCTGGAGAGGTTGCTGCAGAAGGGGAAGGAAGGTGACGGAGCGGCGGCGGAACCACCCGAAGCCGAGCCGGATGCTCAGCAACCGGGAGCACCGGCATCGCTGGGCAAGCCCGATGTTGCTCCTGCACAGAGTCAGCCAGCATCTGCGGGCGAGGGCGTTGGCTCGGCAGCCACCGAGGCGAGGAATCCGGAGAAGGGCGCGCCCGAGACTGGCCCGGAAGCCCGACAGCCCCAAGGGGCAGCAGAAGCGCCGCAGTCGCCCGGCGGCGAGGCCTCGGCTCAAAGTCAGGCCACACCTCAAGGCGAAGGGCATGACTCGGCGGCCACCGAGGCCTTCGAGAAGAAGGCCGCAGAATCGTGGAAGGACAGGTCCATCGAGGAAGATGGGCCGTACGTCGGGAAGGGGATGAAGGGGAAGACGCCAGAGAGTGGCCGGGAGTTGGTCCCGAGAATCAACGTCGCCAGTAGGTTCTCCTTCAGAAGGAAGAAGAACGGAAGGATCGAAATGAAGTTTGGGGATCCCGAGGTGCACGGACTTGAGGTGTCCGTTGACAAGGAAGGAGTGATGGGTCTGAACATTCTGAAGAGCCCACTGGCTCCAGAGTCCGGCGTCGACATGATCCTAAGTGCAATGGAGCGCCTAAAGAAAGAGGGTGTCTCAGTAGAAAAGATTCGGGGCTACTGGATAGATGGCACGAACAGCGTGAATGCGGCGGAGTACAAGGCTAACATCCAGAAGAATATGACACCAAAGGCAGCGGCGGCGGAAACATGGACTGGACGCCTCGCTCGCGCTCTCGGATATGGAAAGGTGGAGAGCGTTACGGGGTCTGGGACGACGAAAGTCATTTTTGTGCGGAGCGAATGATGTTCGACGCGATTCAGCGAGGCAGGAAGCCGACTGAGGTGTTCAAGGAACTGCTCTTGGGGCAGGTGCTGAACAACTCGGAGCTGGCGAGTCGGTTTGATGACTACTTCGAAAACGTTAACAGCGAAGCGATCGAGGTCATTTGGCACTGGCAGCGGCCAGGCGGAAGACCCGGTTTGACTGATGAGGAGGTGGATGCCACGCTTTTGAAGTTGCTCCGCGAGGCGGGCTACCTGGGCGGCGATTCAGAATAGGCGCTGTGGGTGCCGGGCGCTGTCGTAAGGACCGGAGGGCTCGTCGAGGCCGCCCTACGAGGTCGAGTTCGTCGATGCCAGAGGGCGAACCATGATCCAAGCGACCTGGCCGAAGAAGATCTGGCGGTGATCGAGAACAATGCACCCGGTGTCGTGTGAGCACCATTTCGGAGCGAGGGCTGCTCTTGTCCGAGTACCGCAAGGCCATTGAATCCACTCTCGGCGTTCCACTCAGGCCCGAGGAGATGGTGCAGGCGTCGGACCTCGACGGCTTGACGGCCCCGCAGGTCGAGGTAGCTCGCCGCCTCGCGGAACGTCAGCTCGTCCTCTGCACCATCTACCTGCAGGCTTGTGCCGGGGCGAGCGTCGGGGATGCAAAGCGATACATCGGGCGGTTTTGACGCCCAGGGCGACACCGAGCCCTTCACCGTCCGCGATGTCGAATGCCCGATCGCCCACGAGCGTGATCCGGATCGGGTGCCGGGGATTCAGCCGTGCCCGAAGACGCCACCAGGGCGTCGACGACGGCCTCGAGCCCCCCTCGACGGGACAAGAAGCACGCTGGCAAGGCGTCCCGATGGCTCAATCAGTCCGACATCCAACCTATTGTTTTTGTTGGAGAAACGCGGAGCTGTTAAATCGGACGATTAAATCCCGGGTCACTGTCCAGCAGAGTAGTTAAACGCTCTCTGCGTTCTCGACCCGGGAATCAACAGTCAGAGAGTGAAGAGCGGCCTGAACGCCGATTTCGGCCGGCTCTCGGTGGACGGGTGGATCTTCACCAGGCTGTCCAGACTCCGACCCGCCTTCGAAACCCCCGGAAACGTGGGCAAAAAAGAAGCGGCCCTAAGGAGAAATCCTAGGAGCCGCTGTTGACTTTTGGGGCGTCCTACTTCGTGACGCGTCGCGTAAAGCTCCCCGTTCGAGACCCTTTGCGAACTCGCTCTGCGGGCCCATTCTCGGACGGGACAACTTCTGTCGCGCTGTCCAGGAGCAGAGAATCCGAACGATTCCAGCGGGTTGACGTCCAATTCACGGGACGACTCTCTGCGTTCGCGCCGTCCAGTTCGAGTGGGTACCCCATTCGCAACTCGCCCGCCCGGCAGCGCTTTCTCCCACTACCGCAGTGCAGGGCCCACCAATCGCGCCGCCCCTGCCGCGACCATCGTCTCACTCTCGGCCCACCTTCCAGGGCGCGCGCGATACCACAAGACGGGAACCGGTCCATGCGCGGCGCGACACGGAGAGCCGTTTTCCCCCCATCCGACCAACCTTCGTCGGCCACCCCTGGCCATCTGACCGCGGGCGAGGTCGCGAATGCCGCGGACGTCGCGCGCGTGTTCGCCTCCGCATGGCAGTGGCAACTACCTTGAGCCCGTCGGTGGAGGCTCGGCGAGTGGAGGCGGAGCCGGTAAGCGAGCAGCGATGCATCGCCACCAGTAAGCTGACCTACGGCTCCTTGCCCACACTCGGGCGCATCAAGGCGATCCGCCCGGATCTCGGCGCATGTCGACAAGACGGTGTTGCCCTTCGTCCTGTCGTCACCCGCTCTCTCCGCGACGACGAGCCCATCATCGACCCGTGGTAGGCAAGGCCGCCGGCAAGTGGCGGTACCACCCAACCGGCGAGGCGGTGGCCTCGCCGGTGGAGTCCTCCACACGGGTGCGAGGTCGGAGACGACGTGGGAGTCAGGGGCGAACCAAGCGACAGCGAGGTGCCGCGGAACTACACTTCGCTGCCTTCAAGTTGCCTCCCGGAAATATCCGGGACGCCGTGGGGCGCTTCCTCGCCCCCCTCCGTCCTTCGACCTCGACCAGGCGCCCGCGCTGGGCTTCGGAGAAGGCGAGGCCCCGCTCGAGGCGAAAGGGGGCAACGCCCCGGCCGACGCCGACCACTTCATCTCGGTCATCGCCCGCCTCCAAGGAGGCCACCGTCGTCACGGGCAACAAGCGGCACTACACCCGCATCCCGGGCGTCTTGGTGGAGGATTGGCTCCGCGGCTTACCTCCGCGACCACACTCCAGCGACGCCGCTCATGACACGCGGGGCTCGCGCCTCAGTCGCCCCCCAAGGTCGCGACGGACAAGGTTCTTTGGGCCGAAGTGGTGCGAGCTCGCGCTGGCCTTGGGAACCCAAGTTCGA
>PMBV01000386.1 GCA_003153055.1 Myxococcales bacterium | reverse complement strand
CGTGCGCGTCGCGTGATGTCAGAACAGCTCCGGACGCACACGCGGCCATCGCGAGCCTTCCGGAAGATGGATGGTACCATTGGTACTATTGCTGGAGACCGGGCCATCAGACCTTCACTCGCAGACCTTCACTCGGGGACACGACCACCCGAACGAGGGGCTCGTGGCGCTCGCCCGGGACCCCACGTCCCGAAGTCACCGCTCCAGCCTCAAGGCGGCTTGACACCTCCCCTTCCTCGGGCCGACCCAGCTCCAGGTCTCGAGGGTAGAAGCCCAGGCCACTTCGCCGACAGTGGTAGTCGTTCCCGGCTTGTCGATTCCCTTGACGTTCGGGCCAGAATCTCAATCTGGGCGTGCACCCCGTGAATGGTGCCCCGCTCAGTGGGCCGCGGGTGGCAGCTCGAAGGGGCTGGTGATGAGCGGAGGGCGATCCTTCCCCTCCACCGCCCGCTGGAGCTCGAGCTCCTGCAGGAGCACCGCGGGGGCCACGGTGGACACCGGGACCATTCCGCTCTCCGCCCCACAGAAGCCATTGAACACACCCTCGGTGTCCGAGGTCGCCAGCACCCGGTTGATCGACGAGAGCGGCGTGCCGACGATCTCGACTCCTCGTACTAGCGTCTCCTGGCCCGAGTCGACGTCGACGCGGTACACCATGCGTGGCGTACCTTTGAACGCCTGGTAGCCGAACGCCGTGGTGTTGGTGTTCCCGCCAGTGATGTCGCGAATGACGAGGCCGTACGGCTTGCCCTGCCGCCGGGCCTCGGCGAGGAGTTGGCGCTTGAGCTCGTCCAGCGCCACCCGCTTCTTCGACTCGACGATGAGGTTCGCCATGCGGGCGACCGGCTTGCGCGCACCCTGCGCCCGACCGTGCCCGTTGGATCGCAGGAAACCCTCCACCGGTTTTCGCGACAGGAGGTAGCTCTTGAGCACCCCGTCCTTGACCAGCACCACCGCCTGGGCGGGCACGCCCTCCTCGTCGAACTGGTAGAAGCCGTTGAGCTGCGTCTCGTCTCGAGCGTGGGCGGTGGGGTCGTCGACGATGGAGAGGAACGGAGGGAGCACCTGCTTGCCGACCTGCCCGCGAAACGTCTTGCCTTCGGTGTCGTTGTCCTGCCGCTCGCCCTCGAGCCGGTGGCCCACCGCCTCGTGGAACAAGACCCCCGCCGCGCTGGGCTCGAGGATCGCCGGCCCCGTGTAGGGGTCGATGGTCGGCGCCGAGCGGAGCGCCAGGAGATCCTTCGTCATGACCTCGGTCTCGGCGCGAATCGTCCCGTCGTCGGGGAGCTGCGCCTCGGCTGGGGCATACCAGTCGCGGGAGTTCTCGAGCAGCTGCCCGTCGGCGGCGCGGGTCCACGCCTGCACGTGCACCGCGAAGAGCACCTCCTCGGTCACCAGGCGGCTGCCCTCGGTGTTGGCGTAGAGCCGCGCGGTCTTGTTGCCCGACACCCTGACCTCGGAGTCGAAGAACTCGGGTTGCCGGGCGAGCCGCGCCGACAGCGCCCGCGCCAGGGCCACCCAGCGCTCTCGCGCGAAGCGGAAGGGCACCTGAGGCCCGACGAGGACCGAGCGCTCCTCGCGAGAGAACGAGGGCGGACGCTTGGGGTCGTCGACGGTGTAGACGTCTTCGCCCTTCTTCTTGAGGTAGTTGAACAGGGCCGCCTTGTACTTCTCGTCGGTCACCAGCCACAGGGCGGTGCGCAGCGCAGCCGGTGAGTCGTCGAGCGGCGCGCTCTTGCGGGTGATGTAGCTCGTTCCCTTCGTCGAGAAGGAGAAGTCGAGCTCATCGGCGATGGAGCTGTCGAAGTCGTAGTCGCCGACCCGCACGTCGACGGAGAGCCGCCGATCTCGGTTGCGGTCGTCTTGGAACAGGGCGCCGTACCGCCCGACCACCTCGCGCAGCTCGTAGTCCTTCACCTGGTAGCCGATGAAGTACGGCCCCTTGTCGGCCTTGAGGCGGAGCGCGGCCTGGTTTCGTTCGAGCTCTTCGACCATCGCGTCGAGGAGCGCGAGCCTGGGGTCCACCGGGGGCTTGGCTCCCAGCGAGAGGAGCAGCAGCGTGCAGACGGTCATCATCGAGGGCCTCCTTCACGAGGGACGTCGATGACCGGCCGCACCTGGGCGATGCTGGTCGATCGCACGGGTCTGCGGGAGGGCATCACCGCGTCGACCGACTCGCCCGACGCGTCGAAGTGCCTCACCACCTCAGCGCCTCGACCCCACGGCTGCCCATCGAGCGGAGCGCCCTCGAAGCCCACGTGCCAGTCGTCGGCGCACAGCTCGACCTGGCCGAACTCGATGGGCGCCCGACCGCGGGCCAGCTGCCACTGGAGCTCCCACTCGGCTTCGCTGGGCAGCCGCCAGCCCCGGGCCCCCAGCTCGCGCTCGAGGCGATCACGGTTGTCCCGGTGCACCCACTCGTGGCCCTCGAAGACCATGGGCCTCAGGGCCGCGAGGTGAACGCCCACCCGTGCTTCCCGCGAGGGGAGGTAGACCTCGGGGCTGAAGAGCTGCAGCCAGTCTCTGGCCATGGCCACGGTGACCTGCTCCATGCGCTCGGCGGTGAGGCCGATGATGACGGGAGCCTCGAGCACCAGGGCGAACCGGTGGTGGTGGCGGGTGTCCTCGAAGAGGGGGAGGCTCGGCCCTGGCTCGATCAGCGCCAACCAGGCGGGGAGCCGCTCGAGGAGCGCGTCGAGCCACACCTGCTGCTCCTCGGTGCGCCAGCCGGTCCACACGGAGAGCGTCGCCGGACCCACTTCAGGCCACCCGGAGCTTCGGCTCACCCCAGTCGACCACCACCCAGCCTTGGCGCCGAGCCCTGCGCTTCAACCGTGGATCGGGGTTGACCGCGACGGGCTGGCTCACCACCTCAAGGACGAAGCGATCGCTGAAGGAATCGGTGTAGAAGGCGCAGTCCCGCAGGTCGACGCCGCGACGAGCGCAGGCGTCCTGGGCGTGGGAGAGCTTTCCCAACCCGAAGCAGACCCGCCCCACCAGCTGGCCAGTGTGGCGACCCTGGGCGTCGACCTCGAGACGGTTGCACAGGACCTCGTCGAAGCCGAGATCGCGGGCCACCAACTCCGAGAGGTAGTTCGAGGACGAGGTCAGCATCACCAACCCGTCTCCGGCCCTCCGATGCCGCTCGATGGCGTCGAGGGCCCCCGGGCGATAGGTCTGCCGCACCTCGGCCTCGAAGAATGCCCGGGTGCGCGCCTCGAGCTCGGAGGCGCTGGAGCCGACCGTCTGCGCCACGGCCTTGGCTACCATTTGCTCGCCGTCGACGAAGCCCAGCTCGTAGCGGACCAGCCACATCATCGCCTTGAGAGCGGTGCGCTTGGCGAGGAATCCCTGGGCGACTTCACGGCGAAGCCAGAGGCTGCCGGAGTTCACCGACAGGACGGTTTTATCGAGGTCGAAGAAGGCGAGGCGCAAGGCCGCGTGACCCTAGCCCGCTTCCCGCCCCTCGGCCGCATCAACCTCGCGGAGCTGGGCTCCAGGTCCACGACTCCTGGCACGAGCTGCTCTCGAGCGGAGGACTCCAGCTCGGCTCCTGGGTGCGGTCGGTGGCGCGGGCATCGGTGATGTAGAAGTAGGTCGTCGTGACGGTAGCCATGGGGCACATGGTGCACCGGTCGATCACGGGCGCAAGTTTCCCACCTTCAGTTGGCGCACAGCAACTGCACCGAGATCGCCGTGTCATCGGCTCGCCTGAGGCACTGGTGGCCGAACTGAACCTTGGCGGTACCTCCGTCGAGGCCCGAGGTGAAACTCAGCAGTCCCTCGTTGAGGAGCGTGCAGGTGTCCACCCCGCCGTCGGCACGGGTGATGGCCACCCGCATGAGCCGGCCGTCGAAGACATCGGTGACCTCGAGGATCTGCGAGACCGACGCGAGCGAGGCGATGTGGATGAGCGTCTCGCGAAAGGACTCGCGGCAGATCGAGTCGAGGTTGGCCAGCGAGGGGTCGAAGAGCTGGGCCATGGCCAGGTGACGGTAGCCAGCCTGGTTCGACGTCGGGCAGTCGATGTTTCTCACGTGCCCGTCTTGGGTCACCTGTTGCGCCGCGTGGGGCGTGGAGCGGCTCACCGGAGCGATCGCCGCCCAGACCAGGTCGCGCGGCGAGCCGTCTCGGCTGGGGAGCTGGGTGGTGAAGAGCCGATGGTACTCGCTCACCGGGTACAAGCTGTTCGCTTGCACCGTGCAGTCGGCGACCAGCAGGTCATCGGAGACGGTCACGGTGGGCCGCCAATCAGGGCCGCTCTGCACCACCTCACTGCAATCGTCCTCGTCGGTGAGCACCACTACCAGGAGGCGGGCGCCATCACGAAGGAAGCCCTGGTTCCCTCCGTCAGCCAGGGGAATGGTCGACGGGCCGCCCAGCAACGCCAGGCGCACCGCTTCGAAGGGGGTCTCCTGGCCCGAGCCGCTGGTGCCCTGATGGACGAGCCGACTGAACTTGTCGACGAGGTTCGGATCTTCGCCGCTCAGCAGGCGCTCGTGGTCGGTTTCGAGGAGGTACCCACCATCTGGCAAGACATCGGGGATCGGGCGCAGCCGACCGGCGCTGCTGGTGGGCGGGTGGTACCAGGAGAGGTTGCCCTTCCTCCCGTAGAGGTACACAGACGTGGTGATGACGCCGACCTGGAAGTCCTGCCGGACCCCCCCGGCGGCGCGGATGGCCTCGATGAATTGGGTCAGCTCCTGAGCGACCGCCTCTTGCTCCTCGGACATCGAGCTCGAGTTGTCGATGACGAAGAGAATGTCGAGGCGCTGAGGCGCGATGACCGGGGCGGGGCTCTGGCAGCTCTGAGGGAGCGTCGAGCCGAGGCGGTCGACGGGAGAGGTGTGGAGGCCAAGACACCCATCGCACGAGAGCCAGCTCAGGGCGGCGGTGAGGCCAAGGAGTCTTTGGGGAATCGTCATTGAGGAACCCGTGCAGTGTGCACCGGACGAACGGCGAGGGGAAAATCGCAGAAAACCCACCCCAAAGCGGTTGCCCGGCTCCGTTTGACTGCTACCCTACTCTTGTTGACTCCGCGGGAGGGCGAACCCTCCCCAACTCATGGGAACAAGGACAAGCACGCATCATGTCCGACGAAAAGAAGAAGGGCGTTGGCGCGCAGGCC
>PMBV01000447.1 GCA_003153055.1 Myxococcales bacterium | reverse complement strand
GGCCGGACCCTCCTCCTCGGTGGGAAGAGGTCTCCGAGCGTGTCATCACGGTGTTCGAATCAGTACTCCGTGATGACAGGGCTGACTCGAGGCAGAGGACCGGGGCTCGGGCGCTCTGGGCGAGCATGGTGGAGCACCGGCAGATGCGGTGCGGGCGTCCCCTGAACGACCAGTTGCCTGGCGGCTCCTCGGGCGACCGGGTTTCGGCAACGGCCCCGCGAGCCAGCTCCAAATCCACAGCGCGAAGCATTGGCGACGCCTGGCTCGTCACAACCACGGACACTGGAAGAAGGTGGCAGGCCCATGGCTGAGCTCATCATCGGAGGCGCGCGGTCGGGGAAGAGCACCCTGGCTGAGCAGCGAGCCCGCGACAGCGGCGCGTCGGTCGTCTACGTAGCCACCGCACGGCTCGAAGACGGCGACATGGCCGAGCGCATCGCCCATCATCGCGCTCGCCGGCCTCCCAACTGGGCCACGGTGGAGGAGCCGCTCGCCCTCGCGTCGGCCCTCCCGCGACTGGCGGCCCCCGGCACCTGCATCGTCGTCGACTGCTTGACGCTGTGGCTCTCGAACCTCTTCTTCGCCGGGCGAGGCGCGACGCAGGCCGAGGCGGGTGCGGCGCTCGACTGCCCGTTGCTCCGAGGCGCGGTGACAGACCTGGTGGAGGTGCTGCCCCGGCTACCCGGGAGAGTCCTCCTCGTCACCAACGAGCTCGGCTGGGGTGTCGTCCCGGAGAACCGTCTGGCCCGGCTCTTCGCCGACGAGCAAGGCCGCCTCAACCAGCGAGTCGCGGCGGTCAGCCAACGGGTGACGTTGACGGTCGCCGGGCTCCCACTCGAGCTCAAGGGCGCCTGATGTCGCGCCATGGTTCAGCGGACGAGGCGATGGGCATCATAGACAGAGAACGCAAATGCAAGGAATGGCGGGAAACATGGTGCTGAGCCTGGTGACTCCACTGACGGCGTGCGCGGCGGTCCTCATCGACCGCCTGGTCGGCGAGCCTCGACGCTGGCATCCATTGGTTGGCTTTGGCCTTCTCGCGGCCGCGGTGGAGCGCCGACTCAACCGCCGCCGACGGAGCGCGGGCGTGGTGGCGTGGGCGGTGGTGCTGCTACCGTTGGTGGCCCTCGCAGAGGCGCTTCGAACGCTCGCTCCGCTGGCGGTGGACGTGACACTGCTCACCTTCGCCCTCGGCGCTCGCAGCCTCGCAGAGCACGCGGAGGCGGTCCGCGCCCCACTGGCCCAAGGGGCGCTCGAGGAGGCCCGCCGCCGGGTCGGGTGCATCGTCTCCCGCGACACCGGCGCGCTCGACGAGGCGGGGGTTTCGCGAGCGGCCGTCGAATCGGTGCTGGAGAACGGCAACGACGCAGTCTTTGGCGCGCTCTTCTGGTTCGCCATTCTGGGAGGCCCCGGAGCGCTGCTCTTCCGGCTCGCCAACACGCTGGACGCGATGTGGGGCTACCGCACCGAGCGCTTCGAGGCCTTTGGGTGGGCCGCCGCGCGCGCAGACGACGTGCTCAACTGGATCCCCGCGCGGCTCACCGCCGTCACCTACGCGCTCCTCGGAAGCCCGGCCCCGGCGCTGGCCTGCTGGCGTCGCCAGGCACCCGCGTGGGACAGCCCCAACGCAGGCCCAGTGATGGCGGCGGGAGCTGGAAGCCTCGGCCTCGCACTGGGCGGTCCGGCCTCGTACCACGGCGTTGAGGAGGAGCGCCCGCCGCTCGGATATGGCGCGGCACCCCGGCACGCCGACATCGCTCGGGCGGTCACGATGGTCGACCGAGGCGTCTGGTTGTGGCTGTCGGTACTCCTCTGCCTGGGGGTGCTTCGTGCTTGAGCACGGAGGTCGATTGAGGGCGGCGTCCCGGCGCTCCGGCATCCCGCTGGCCGAGTGGGTCGACCTCTCCACCGGCATCAACCCCCACGGGTGGCCGGTGCCGCGGCTCCCGCCCGAGGTGTGGCAGCGCCTGCCCGAGGAAGGCGACGGGCTCGAGGTCGCCGCCGCTGCCTACTACGGGTCGAGCCGCCTCCTCCCAGTGCCCGGCTCACAGGCGGCCATCGCGGCGCTCCCGGAGCTGGTTCCCCCCACGCAGGTCGCCTGCGTCGCGCCCCTCTACCGGGAACATCCCCACGCCTGGTCGACTCGCGGCCACCGGTGTGTCGAGCCATCGAGCATCGAGGAAGCGCTCGAGGGTGGCGCCTCGGTCGTGGTGGTCTGCAACCCCAACAACCCCACCGCCACGCGTCTGCCGAGAGTGGCGCTGCTCGCCGTGGCGGCCCAGCTCGCCCAGCGCAACGGCTGGCTCATCGTCGACGAGGCCTTCGCCGACGCCGAGCCGGAGGACTCCCTGGTGGCGGTGGCGGGAACCACGGCGGCGCCGAACCTCGTGGTCCTTCGCTCGCTGGGGAAGTTCTTCGGGTTGGCGGGAGCGCGGGTCGGCTTCGTCTTCGCCTCCCAGCCGCTGCTCGACCGGCTCGCCGAGCGGGTGGGGCCGTGGGCCGTGTCGGGGCCAGCGCGGGAGGTGGCCAAGCTCGCGCTCCTCGACGCCGAGTGGCAAAGGCAGACAAGGCTCGAGCTCGAGGGCGCATCGAACCGGTTGCAGCAGCGGCTGGCTCGACTCGGGCCGGCGCGGGCGACGCGGTTGTTCTGTGCGCTTCGCCTGGAGCGCGCCGAGGCTTTGGCGGAACACCTCGCGAGCCGCGGAATCCTCGTCCGTGCGTTCCCGGGGTTGCCGCTGCTCCGGTTTGGCCTGTGGGCGACCGAGAGCGAGTGGAGTCGCCTCGACGCGGCCCTCTCCCAGTGGGAGGCCCGATGAGCGCGATGGGTCTCCTTCTCGCCGTGACGTTCGGAGCGGCCCCCGGCCTGGTGGTGAAGGACGGCACCGGGCACGAGGTCCGCCTCGGCACGAGCGCGCAACGAATCGTCAGCCTCGCCCCGCACCTCACGGAGAGCCTGTTCGCCATCGGCGCTGGTGGCCTCGTCGTCGGGACCGTCGACTACAGCGACTACCCAGAGGAGGCCAAGCGCATCCCCCGAGTGGGCGGCTACAACCGGTTTGATTTGGAGACCGTCATCGCACTTCAGCCAGACCTCGTCGTCGGCTGGCAGAGCGGCAACCCCACGGCGCTCCTCGAGCGTCTCCGAGCCCTCGGCATTCCCGTCTTCGTGAGCCAGCCCAACCACCTCGAGGACGTGGCCGACGAGCTAGAGCGCCTGGGGACCCTCACAGGCCTCTCTCCCAGCGCCGAGGCAGCGGCCCGGGCGTTCCGCGAGCGATTGGGTGGCCTAAGGGAGCGCGCCGCGGGTCGCCCGGTGGTCCGCGTCTTCTACCAGGTGTGGCACAGACCAATCATGACGGTGGGCGGCGGGCAGATGATTTCAGACGTCATCCATCTGTGCGGTGGCGAGAACGTCTTCGGCTCCCTGGGCTCGCTGACTCCGACGGTGAGCGAGGAGGCAGTGCTCGCCGCCGACCCCGAGGCCATCATCGCCAGCGGCATGGGCGAAGCTCGACCCGAGTGGCTCGACACGTGGAAGAAGTGGTCGCGACTGACCGCTTCGGCGCGGAAGAACCTCTTCTTCATTCCCCCGGAGCTGATTCAGCGCCACACCCCCAGAGTCCTCGACGGCGCCGAGCGGTTGTGCCGCTTCCTCGAGGCGGCGAGAGAGCACCGCCCCACGGCGCGCTGAACCTCAGCGGAGGAAGAGGGGTGCGGTGGCCCATGCTCAAGCTCGGCTCGACCGCCCAATACCTCACCGGAGAGACACATGCATCGCACGAGGATCCAAGAAAGTCTGCGCCAGGAGTGTTCGGTGTCAAGCGCGCGGGCACAGGGCCGATCGAATGAGATGACTCTCCGCTCCGGGTCAGGTGGGGTGGCGCCGGGCGCCGGTCAAGCCGCAATCACCTCGCCGCCTCCTTCGTCTGTCAGTCTGTCTGAGAAGAGTAGCCTCTCGCCGGAGGGTGAACGGTGGCCAAGAACGTCACGGTCGAGATAGCTGACGGGGTGTATTGGCTCAACTTCGGAGTGCTGGCCGGGAGCGTGTACCTCGTGCGCTCGGCTTCGGGCTGGGCGCTGATCGATGCCTCGATGGCGGGCCGGGAGGAGCTCATTCATGCGGCCATCCGGGCGATCGCCGGCGAGCAGCCTCCCGAGGCGATCCTCCTGACCCACGTGCACCCCGATCACTCCGGCTCGGCCAAGGAGCTGGCCCGGCGGTGGAACTGCCCGGTCTTCATCCACCCCCATGAGCTCGCCCTCGCCGTGGATCGACGCCTGGAAACAATCGTCCGGTTCTCCAACCCCCTCGACCGCGGGCTCATCATCCCCCTGCTGAGGCTCATACCCCCGCGACGGCGCCAGCGACTTCTGGAGGTCGAGAGCCTCGCCGCAGTCGCCCGTACTCTGCCGCCCGATGGCTCGGTGCCGGTCCTCTCCGACTGGCGGTACCTCCACACCCCCGGCCACAGCCCGGGTCACGTCGTGTTCTTCCGGGAGCGGGACAGGGTGCTGCTGGCTGGAGACGCCGTGCTGACCATCGACGGAGGCTCCCTCCGGTGGCTGCTGGGTTGGATGCTGGGCGACCACCGTCCGCGCATCGCTCCGCCACCCTGGTACACGAACTGGGACCAAGGCCAGGTCGTCGCCTCCATGGCCGAGCTCGCCAGGCTGGACCCATTCGTACTGGCTACCGGACACGGCCCGCCGATGGCCGAGGCGGCCGCCACGCTTCGCATAGCCTCGAGCCTCTGCAGGTAGTGCACCGCCCCACGACGCGCCGAAGTCAGCGGAGGAAGAGCTGAGCGGTGGCCGCGGGGTTCGAGGCGAAGTACAGGTGCACGTACGACGCGGTGACTCGGTTCGAACGGAACACCGCTTCACCGGCTCGCCCATCCGGGCTCGTCGCGCGAGTCACGGGCTCCATCGGCGTCGAGCAGGTCGAATGATGGAACGTGTGGCCCCTCAGTCGACCTTCGGGGAGTGACACCTCCTGGGGGCCGAGGGCCGACAGGCGCGGGTGCATCGTCGTCGTGCCACCGAGGAGCCCGGCCATCGGGTGGGCTGCTCCGTCGAGTCCGACCAGGCGCTCGAACAGCACCATCATCCCTCCGCACTCGGCGACGAGGGGCTTCGAGGCCGCGGCATGAGCTCCGAGCTGCTCCCACAACGCGGTGTTCAAAGACAGCGCCGCGGCGTGGAGCTCGGGGTATCCACCGGGGAGCCATACGGCATCGCATGGAGGCAAGGGCTCGCGCGAGAGTGGTGAGAAGAACGCGAGCTCGGCCCCCAGCGCTCGAAGCGTCTCGAGGTTGGCGGGGTAGAGAAAGCAGAACGCGGCGTCCCGGGCGACGGCGATGCGACGCCCTCGGAGGGGCTGGGAGTCACTGTTGGTGCTCGCGTGCCCAGCGAAAGAGACCGGAGGAGGGAGCTCTCCCAGCGAGGTGAGCGCGAGCCGGTCTGCCAGTCGGTCGATGCGTGGCACGACGTCGCTCAGCTCAGCCGCTGCGACCAGCCCCAGGTGGCGCTCCGGCAATCTGGCCGCTTCGTCGCGCTCGATGGCGCCGCACCATCGGAGCCCAGCGGGGAGGCTCTTCTCGAGCAGGCCGGCATGGGCCGGGCTCCCGGTGCGGTTGGCCAAGACGCCCTGAAAGGCCAGCCCGGGTTGAAAGGTCGTCAGGCCATGCACCAGCGCGCCGAACGTCTGGGCGATGGACGAAGCGTCGATGACGAGCAGAACGGGCAATCCGTAGCGCCGGGCGATGTCAGCGGTCGAGGGCTGGCCGTCGTAGAGGCCCATGACGCCTTCGACCAAGATGAGGTCTGCCTCAGCGGCGGCGGCGGCGAGGCGCGCTCGTCCCTCCTCTTCCCCGCACATCCACGGATCCAGCGTGTGGCACGGAGCGCCCGTGACGGCTTCATGGAGCTGTGGATCGAGGAAGTCAGGGCCGCACTTGAAGACGCGAACCCTCCGGCCTGCGCGAGCGTGGAGCCGAGCCAACCCGGCGGTGAGGCTCGTCTTCCCAGCACCCGAGCTGGCGCCGGACACCAGGAGCGCGGGGCACTGACTCACCACTCCACACCCTTCATCGCTTTCACCCCGGAGGCGAAGGCGTGCTTCACCAGGGCCATCTCGGTCACCGTGTCGGCGGCCTCCACCAGTGCCCGAGGTGCTCCGCGGCCGGTGATGACCACGTGCTGCATGGGAGGCCGGGCCCGGAGCGCCGCCAGCACCTCGTCGAGGTCGAGCCAGCACTCGGTGAAGGCGTAGGTCATCTCATCGAGGATGAGGAGGTCGACGGTCGGGTCGGCGAGGCTCGCCTTGGCCATGCCCCAGGCGGCTTCGGCAGCGGCCGTGTCGACCGCTCGATCCTGCGTCTCCCACGTAAAGCCGGCGCCCATCACGTGCCATCGGACGCCCGGCACCGCGCGGAAGAAGAGCGCCTCGCCGGTGTCGGAGCGGCTCTTGACGAACTGCACCACCACCGCGCTGAGGCCGTGGCCGAGCGCCCTGGCCAGCATGCCAAAGGCGGCCGACGACTTCCCTTTGCCGTTCCCCGTGTGAACCAGGAGAAGTCCACGCTCTCGGTCATCGCTCATGAGGCGATGCTCCTACCTCATGCGACGAGGAGGCTGACCTCGATGTTGTTTCGAGTGGCATTCGAATACGGGCACACCTGGTGCGCGGCCTGCATGAGCGCCTCGGCCTTGGAGCGCTCGAGCTCTGAGAAGGTGCCGGTCAGGGTGACCGCGAGCTTGAAGCCCTTGCCTTCGGCGCCGATGCTGACGTCACCGGTGATGGTGAAGGGGCCGGGGTTGATGCCCTGGGTTCGGGCGACGAGGCCCAGCGCGCTGCCGAAGCAGGCCGAGTAGCCCGCGGCGAAGAGCTGCTCGGGGTTCGTGCCTCGGGCGCCGTCGCCTCCGAGGGCCTTGGGCATGGTGACGTCGAGGTCGAGCACGCCGTCATCAGAGGTGATGTGGCCGGCGCGGCCTCCCTTGGCGGTGGCGTGAGCAGTGTAGAGCGGTTTCATGGTGTTTCCTTCGTGTGGGCAATGCGCTGCGCGTTCGCCGCGCGCAACGTGTGGGTGAGCGTCATCAGCTCCTCTCGGAGCCGGGCGAGATTCTTGAGATCGAGGCCGGTCTGGCAGAAGAGGGCCCGAGGAACGGTCAGCGCCTTCTTTCGGAGGCCCTGGCCGATGGTGGTGAGGGAGACCCGCACCACCCGCTCGTCACGCTCGTCGCGTCTCCGGGTGAGGTACTGCATGGCCTCGAGCTTCTTGAGGAGTGGCGTGACGGTCCCCGAGTCGAGGTGGAGGCGCTCGCCGAGGGCCGTGACCGACAGACCGTCGCCCTCCCATAGGACCAGCATCACCAGGTACTGGGGGTACGTCAGGCCCAGTGGCTCGAGGAGCGGGGCATAGGCCGCCGTCATGGCTCGAGAGGCCGCGTAGAGCGGGAAGCAGAGCTGCGAGTCCAGGAGGAGCGGGTTCACGGGCCATCTCTGACGCCGAATTGAATTGAATGCAATTTAATTGTGCGCACGACATCGGTCGCGCGTCCGCTCACGGACCTACGTTCACCCACCACCTCGGGTTCGGGTTCGACCCTAATCGGCTCGTCACGGTCTCTATCTCATCAACCCAATGAGACTGGCCATGAGGCGACTCCCTTTCTCGAGTGTTGTCATGGTGTTCCTCGTGGCGGGGTGTAGTGGAATGGTGTCCGACCTCGGCGCCGACCGGCCCGACTCGAGTCTGAGCCCCTCGGACGCCGGGGGGCCTTCCGACGCGGGCACCAGCACCGACGCGGGCCCGAGCCCATCGGACGCCGGGGGGCCTTCCGACGCGGGCACCAGGACCGACGCAGGCCCGAGCCCATCGGACGCCGGAGGACCTACCGACGCCGGTACCAGTGCCGACGCGGGCCGGTCGGACGCGGGCCTGCCAGTCGACGCCGGTCGAGACACCTTCATGCCGTGCCCGACCGGGACCACGGCCTGTCGAATCATGCCGCTGGGCGACTCCATCACTGACGGCGTACCCGTGGGAGGCGGCTATCGCGTCGAGCTGTTCCACCTCTCGAACGCAGACAAGCGAGCGATCACCTTCGTCGGCTCCCAGACCAACGGGCCCGCCACGGTCGACGGCCTTCAGTTCCCTCAGCATCACGAGGGGCACTCCGGCTACACCATCGACACCATCGGAGGGAGGAGCGGAATCTACCCGCTCGTCCAGCAGTCGTTGACCACCTACACGCCGCACATCGTGCTGTTGATGATTGGGACGAACGACGTGAGCATTGGCGCGGACCTGGCGAACGCCCCGAAGCGGCTGGGGCTCCTGCTCGATCGCATCACCACGACCTCGCCCAACGCGCTGGTGGTGGTCGCCAAGCTGATTCCATCGACCGATGACTCGATGAACAACAACGTCCGGACCTACAACACCGGCGTCGCGCAGGTGGTCGAGCAGCGCGTCGCCGCCGGCAAGCACCTGTTGCTAGTCGACATGTATGAAACGTTCACTGCGAACCCGAGCTTCAAGACCCAGTGGATGTCGGATTGGCTGCATCCAACGACCGATGGCTACGCCGCGATGGCTCGGACTTGGTATCCCACCATCAAACCGTTCTTGGCGCCGGGGCCATAGGGCTGCGTGACCCATTCGGGGTGACTCCCCTCTCTCTCAGAATGGGAGAATCGCACATGGCGAGAGCGACGTACGCGAGCTGCGCCGGGGTCCAATGCCTCGGGGTCACACTCGCCCTCATGTCGGCGCTCTGGACCGGTGGATGCGCCCCAGGTGAGGCCGGTGGCGGTGGGACCCACGACGCCGGAGGCGGACGCAACAGCACCGGTGGGTCCTCCGGCACTGGCGGGTCCATCGGCACTGGCGGCTTCTCCGGCACTGGCGGCTCCTCCGGCACTGGCGGCTTCTCCGGCACTGGCGGCTTCTCCGGCACTGGCGGCTCCACTGGCACCGGCGGCTC
>PMBV01000323.1 GCA_003153055.1 Myxococcales bacterium | reverse complement strand
CCGTCATGCCCTGTTCCAGCAAGGCCGCAGCCAGCTCGAAAGTCACGCCATCGGCCAGTTTGGCGAGCGCCGCGGCGGGGGCTACCGCGTATTCCGCATAGGCCGCACGGCCGCTGGCAGTGCCCACGCGGTCGCCGGGCTTGAACCCGGTCACCTCACTGCCGACCTCAGCCACGAGCCCGACGAACTCGTGGCCGATNNCTCCACTCGTCCCAGTTGTAGATGTGAATGTCGGTGCCGCAGATGCCCGTCTTCAGCACCTTCACCAGCACGTCGTTGTGCCCGACCTTGGGGACCGGCACGTCTTCCAGCCACAGCCCCGGCTCCCGCTTGGCCTTCACCAGCGCTCTCATGACACGACCCCCAGGCGACGGCCGACCTTGACGAAGGTGGCGATGGCTCGATCGAGCTCGGCAGGCCCGTGAGCCGCCGACATCTGCGTACGAATGCGGGCCTGGCCCTGCGGCACCACCGGGAAGCTGAAGCCGATGACGTAGACGCCCTCCTTGAGCATCTCGTCGGCGAAGGCGGCGGCCAGCTTGGCGTCGCCCAGCATCACGGGAATGATGGGGTGCCCCTCGCCGGCGAGGCGGAAGCCGGCCTGACTCATCTGGGCCCGGAACGAGGCGGCGTTCTCCTTCAGCTTGGCTCTGAGGCCGTCACTCTTCGCGAGGAGCTCGAGGGCGGCGATGGAGGCCTGGGCGATGGCGGGCATGAGCGAGTTGGAGAAGAGGTAGGGCCGGGCCCGCTGGCGCAGCATGGCGACCACCTGCTTGGACGAGGCGACGTAGCCGCCCGAGGCACCACCCAGGGCCTTGCCCAGCGTGCCGGTGAGGATGTCGACCTGCCCCAAGGTGCCGCGCAGCTCGGGGCTGCCCCGGCCCTTCTCTCCGATGAAGCCCACGGCGTGGGAGTCATCGACCATCACCATCGCGTCGTGGCGCCTGGCGAGCTCGCAGATACCAGCCAGGTTGGCGATGACGCCGTCCATCGAGAAGACGCCGTCAGTGACCACGAGCCTGAAGCGGGCGTCGCGGGCCTCGACGAGCCGAGCCTCGAGCTCGGTGAGATCATTATTCGAGTAGCGGAGCCGCCGGGCCTTCGACAGCCGGACCCCGTCGATGATCGACGCGTGGTTGAGGGCGTCGGAGATCACCGCGTCCTCATCGGACAACAGCGTCTCGAACACCCCGCCGTTGGCGTCCCAGCACGAGGAGAAGAGGATGGCGTCCTCAGTGCCCAAGAAGGCCGCCAGCTTGGCCTCGAGGGCCCGGTGTACGTCCTGGGTCCCGCAGATGAAGCGCACCGAGGCCATGCCGTAGCCGTGTTGGTCGAGGCCCTGCTTCGCCGCCTCGATGAGCTCGGGCGAGTCGGCCAGGCCGAGGTAGTTGTTGGCGCAGAAGTTCAGCACCTCGGCGCCACCCTCCACCGAGATGCGCACGCCCTGGGGCGAGGTGAGGACTCGTTCGGTCTTGAACAGCCCTTGCTGGCGAAGGCTCTCGAGCGCTCCCTCGAGGTGCTCTGTGAAACGACGGTTCATGTTCGCGGCCTAGCACAACCTCCGAGCAGCGCACCTGGGGTGGGCTGACGCGCCGCGCCGGTGGCGCACGATTGTCTTTGCCTTCACTCCCCTCGTCGTGTACCGCCGCGCGCACCACGCCATCCAAGGAGAACACCATGGCCATCGAGCGAACGCTCTCGATCCTCAAGCCTGACGCCCTCGAGAAGGGCCTCATCGGAACCATCATCGCCCGCTTCGAGACGAACGGGCTCAAGCCCATCGCCGTCCGTCTGCAGCAGCTCTCGAAGCAGGAGGCCGAGGGCTTCTACTCGGTGCACAAAGATCGCCCCTTCTTCAAGGACCTCGTGTCGTTCATGACCTCCGGGCCGGTCGTCGTCATGTGCCTCGAGGGCGAGAACGCGGTGCTCAAGAACCGCGAGCTGATGGGCGCGACGGACCCCAAGAAGGCGGCGGCGGGCACCATCAGGGCCGACTTCGCCAAGTCCATCGACGCCAACACGGTGCACGGCTCGGACAGCCTCGAGAACGCCAAGGTCGAGGTGAGCTATTTCTTCCGTGGGACCGAGCTGGCCGCCTACGACTGGAAGCGCTGAGTCGAGCCGATTCGTGGAGGACGCCCTTGCGCCGAGCGCGGGGGCGTCGGTAAGGCTGGGGCGATCGTGCCCGACTTCGTCGACGTCTCCAGCCTCTCGCTCCCTGAGCTGACCCAGTTGCTCCAAGGACGACTGGGCGAGAAGCCCTACCGGGGGCGGCAACTGTACCGGTGGCTGCATCAGCGGGGGGCCACCTCGTTCGATGAGCTGACGGACCTCCCCAAGACCTTGCGCGAGCGGCTGAGGCAGACGACGGCCATCGTCGGCGTCGAGCTCGACCTCGCGCAAGAGAGCACCGACGGCACCATCAAGTACCGCTGGCGCACCACCGACGGGAAGCTCATCGAGTCGGTGTACATGCCGTCGCCCGACCGACGGACCCTGTGCGTCTCGACGCAGGTCGGCTGCGCCATGGGGTGCCGGTTCTGCGCCACCGCCACGCTGGGGTTGGTGCGGCACCTCACCGCCTCGGAGATCGTCGGCCAGGTGCACGCGGCCAACCGCGACATTCGGCGCCGGGAGGGCTCGGAGGGCCTTCGCCCGCTCACCAACCTCGTCTTTATGGGCATGGGCGAACCGCTCGCGAACCTCACGAACGTGCTGCGTGCCATCGAAATCCTCAACGCGCACTGGGGCGTCGGCATCGGCGCACGGCACATCACCGTCAGCACGAGCGGGCTCGCTCCGCAAATCCGCAAGCTCGCGGAGTTCCCCTTGCAGATCCGCCTCGCCATCTCGCTGCACGGCGCGACCGACGAAGTGCGCTCGCAGATCATGCCCGTGAACCGCAAGTATCCGCTCGCCGAACTGCTCGACGCCTGCGCCTACCACGC
>PMBV01000030.1 GCA_003153055.1 Myxococcales bacterium | reverse complement strand
GCCGCGTAGGCCCGTGAACGGTTACCGAATCAGTACTCCGTGATGACAGGACCCTCCCGCCAGGCTCTCGCTGGTTCCACCTCGAGTGCGCCGCTGCCGGAGCCACGCACGCGTTCCAGCCTTCTGCCAAGAGGGCCAAGGCCTTCGCTGCGAAGGCGCCGAGACCCACCGCTGGAGCGAATCCCACGAGCGTGGCAGTGAGGAGCACGGAACTCCTCTGCATCACGCGGCCCGTGGCTGACCACCTCGCGCCGCTCTTCGCGCTGCCGCTCTTCGCGCTCCCGAAGCTCCGCGCGCTCGAGCTCTACGAAGGCGCCGTGCCGGATCGCGCACTGCCGGTGCGAGCACTTGAGCAGGTCCTCGCCTCCAGAATGGCGTCGAAGTCCAGCGATGTGCTGAGCCCGCGCAAGGTCGTGGTACGGTAATCGCCCACACATCTGCAGAAGAAGACACCCATGGAGGCACCAATGCGCACGCTTCTCGCACTCGCGGTCCTTGCTCCATCTCTCGCGGCGGCACAGGTCCCCTCGCGGCTCGCCTACCAGGGGAGGCTGCTCAACGCAGACGGCGCACCGACCACGGGGGTGGTGCAGGTCACCTTCAAGATCTTCGATGCCGCCACCTCGGGGACCCAGCTCTGGAGCGAGGATCAAAGCCTGGCTCTGACGGACGGCTACTACGCCACCTTCCTGGGCGACGCGACGCCCGCGGGCTGCTCCGGGGCCTGCACCGGCATCAACCCGAGCATCTTCACCGGCCAAGACCTGTTCCTCGAGATGTCCGTTGGCGTGACGGCCCTAAGCCCCAGGCAGCGCCTCGCCTCGGTACCCTACGCGGTCGTGTCNNTGTCCGGCCGAGGCGTGATCAGCGCGCCGTCAGTCTTTACTGGCACCGGCACGGCAGGAACGACCAACGGCTCCGCGACCGTCGCCGGCACCGGGACCGCCTTCTCGACCCAAGTGATGGTTGGCGACACCATCACGGTCAATGGTGAGAGCCACCGCGTGACTGCGATTGCGAGCAAGACCTCGCTCACTACGGAGGCCGTGTGGTCCCAGACCACCGCCGGCCTGGTCTTCACTGTCAAGCCGATCGCGATGATCGTCAACGGTCCAGCGGTCGTCGGCGGTCTGTTGACGACCACAAACCAACCAGCGTTCGAGGCCAAGCTGTGCAGCAGCACCGTGAATCCCGGAGACGTGATTACCTGGGAGACGGCCCTCACCAACGTGGGCGGTGCTTACAATCCTGCGACGGGCGTGTTTACCGCGCCGGTGAGTGGAACGTATGCCTTCGGCTTCAATCTCTTGCCGCCGTTCGCCAGTGGCGGCGAATTCAGATTCGCGTTCTGGAAGAACGGTGGCCTCTACGACTGCATCATTCAACAGAAGGCCGCCACCACGTGGTCGACCGCGCAGGGGAGCCTCGTGACCCACCTGAACGCGGGCGAAACCCTGAGCATCATGTACTCCTTCGGCACGGGGGCGTTGTACCTCGACTGCGCCTACAATCGGTTCTGGGGGCACCTGCTGGGCTGAACCGGGCCAAGACGAACCCCGACGGGGACGAGCTCAGGCGTGAGGGCTGACCATTGGAGGCGGGGCTGCTGGGGCGCGCACCACCAAAGGGCGAAGCTTCGAGTTGGGCCCTGCGAGTCGGCTAGGAGGAGGTGGGAATGTCTGGTACACGCCGGAGTGGAGAGGTCGCGGCGCCGCCATGAAAAGAGCGAGTTCGACGGGCGTTGCCAGCCGGGCCGGTGATGTGCGGACGCGGATTTTGAGCGCCGCCACCCGGCAGATCGGCGCACGGGGATTCGATGGCATGACCTTGCAATCCGTGGCCGACGCGGTCGGGATTCGCAAGCCGTCGGTGCTCCATCATTTCCCCTCGAAGGAGGAGCTCCGCCAAGCGGTCCTCGCCGACATCTGGGAGCACTGGAGCAAAGTCGTTCCGCGCCTGCTGCGCGGCGCGATGGAGCACGCCAACGGGTTCGAGCTGATGATGGGCGAGCTGGTCGGCTTCTTCAGCGAGGACCCCGACCGAGCACGGCTCCTCGTCCGCGAGACGCTCGATCGTCCGCGGGAGTTTCGAGCGCTGTTCCGCGAGTACGTCCAGCCGTGGCTGGTGATGATCGGCGACAACATCCGCGACGGCCAGCGCCAAGGGATGTGCCACGCGGAGCTGGACCCAGAGGGGCACCTGCTGCAGATCCTCGAACTCATTCTCATCAGCACCGCCTGGGGTGACATCTCCGCCGATGGGCCGGCGAGTGCTCCTCACGAGTCGCGGCGCCATGTCGACTCGTTGATGCGAATCGCCCGAAACAGCCTCTTCACCCAGGGCGGCCGCCGAAAGAGCCGAGAGGAGCGGTCGTGAAGGGCCGCGGGCTCAGCGGGCGGTGTCAACCCCGACGGTCCTCGCCGACGACGCGATGGAGCTGTACGTGCGAGGCGGCAGCAGCTTCACGTGGGTGACGTTGGGGGCTGCCGGGGCGGCCGGCCACTTCAGCCGACCGCCCTCACCGCTGACCACGCTCAGGGCGCGTCGCCGACCTCGAAGCGCGGCGCGTGGGCCACCTTGCGGCCCCGGGCGAGCAGCACCTGCTTCACCGTCGGTGCGTCCAGCGCGCCGACCCTGCTCAGCGCCCCGGCGCTCTTCAGCCGGCGCAGGCCCGCCAGGCTGACCCGCGTCTCTGCCTGGCGCGAGCGCACCTCGTGCAGCTCGATCTGCGCGTTCTCGAGCGCGCTGAGGCCGACGCCCGGCACGTCGAGCTGAAGAGTGACGAACTCCGGCTCCGCGCGCGCAGGCTCGTCGGGGGTCGCTCCCGCCGAGTGCTGCTCGAGCTCGAGGTCGACGGGCTGCACCGACAGAACCTGCGTACCGACCCGCACTTCGACCAGGTAGCCCCGCTCGAGCGTCTGCTCCAGCTGCGTGAAGCCGGGGAGCTCGACGGCGTCGAGCAGCTCCAGGCCTCCTCGCTTCGACCACCGCGCTGCCAGCCGCGTCGAGACCTGCTCCGCTCCGCGCACCCGGGTCGCCGCGGTCGAGACCAGCTCCAGTCCCTGCACCCGCGTCGCCTGCGGGGCCTGGTCGCACGCTGCCACGGTGAGGCACGCCATTGCCAATACACCTGCTGATTTCAGGGCCATGGTGTCACCTCAGGACTGGGTCGAGCGGTAGGTGAGGATCGCCGACGTCTTGCCGGCCTCGACGGGCGGCACCTTGAAATTGGTTCGGAACCAGAAACGCAGCGCGCGGCGAATCTTCCCGACGCAGGCGGAATCAAGGAAGGAGCACGCCAACGGGTTCGGGCTGATGATGGGCGAGCTGGTCGGCTTCTTCAGCGAGGACCCAGACCGAGCACGGCTCCTCATCCGCGACGGCCAGCGCCAAGGGATGTGCCACGCGGAGCTGGACCCAGAGGGGCACCTGCTGCAGATCCTCGAGCTCATTCTCATCAGCACGGCCTGGGGTGACATCTCCGCCGATGGGCCGGCGAGTGCTCCTCACGAATCGCGGCGCCGCGTTCCGCTGCGCCTTGGACCGGGTTCAGTGAGCGCCCTGGGTCAATCGCGGCCCTCTCAGGCCCGACGAGGTCTTTGGGGACCTCGACCGCTGCGCCAATGTCGGGAAACACCTACCGCCGAAGCTGGCGCACGCATTGCTGCGCCATCCGGAGGCGTCACGGCGCGCCAACCGGAGGGGAACCATCATGAAGGGCACCATCGTTAAGTGTCTCGAAGAGCTGGTGAAGACGAAGTTTGGCGAGGACAAGTGGAGAGCCATCCTTGTCAAGGCGGGCATGGACTTGAATTCGTTGTTCATGGTCACGGCGGTGGTCCCGGACGGGGACGTTCTCAAGCTGGTGGGGGCGACCGCGGAGGTGCTGGGCATTCCACCGCAAGCCGCGATGGACGCCTTCGGTGAGTACTGGTCGTTGACCTACGCCCCCAAGATGTACTCGGTCTACTTCGACAAGGCGAAGTCGGCCCGGGAGTTCTTGCTGAACATGGACAAGGTGCACATCACCATCACCAAGACGGCCGGCGCCACGCCTCCTCACTTCACCTACGAGGAGAAGGGACCCAAGGAGCTGGTGATGCACTACCAGTCGCCGCGCGGCCTGGTGGCGCTCATGCCCGGCCTCATCCAGGGCGTGGCCAAGTACTACAAGGAGAAGGTGGTGGTGAAGCTCTCGGGGAACTCCCTGCACATCACCTTCAGCTGACCGCCCGCGCAGGCCCTCAAGGGGCGCTGCTGCTTCCAGCACGGCCACCATGCTCGACGATATGGAGGCGGCCGTGGGTCGCTTCCTCTTTGGAGTAGCGCTACTTGCAGTAGCCCAGCTTGCCGTCGCCGAAGACGTCATCGCACGTCTGGCCGCTCGTGCAGGTTGTGGGACTGACCCCAGGCTTACAGTAGTGAGTGCACACCCCCGAGCTGGCCGTGTCGCTCGCGTAGTGGCAGCCGCTGAACTTCAGGCAGTCGGTGTCGAGGTCGCACGCCTTTCCGTCAGCGACGGCGCCGGTCGAGGCAAAGCAGCTGAACTGGCTGGTGTCTGGATCAGCATAGCAGGCTTGGCCAGCGGTGGTGCAGTTCTGCGTCAGAGGCTCGCAACTCGCCGGTGGCGTGCAGACGCCGGCATTGCAGGTGTCGCCGGCCTGGCAGCACGCGCTGCCGCACTGCAACTTCTGGGGACAAGGCTGACAGATGCCTACCGTTCCGTCGCCCACATCGGAGCAGATGTCTGGGCTGCTGCATCCACTGCTCGTCTTGACCGAACAGAAGGGCTTGCAGACGCCGAAGTTGGTCGACCCCTGGTATTGGCAAGCGAGTTTCGGAGTGCAGTCGGTGTCCTGGCTGCAAGTGCTGCCCACGGCCCCGCTGCCCCCCTTCGCGCACTGGAAGCCCGAGCCCTCGTCGTTGAAGTAGCAGCCCTGCCCCTGCGCGCACGCGCTGGGTGCGAGGGGGTCGCACGTTACGGCAACTCCGGGGTTTGCTCCCCCGTCGGCACCGGTGGTCCGAGACCCGCACCCGGCGGCCGAGGCCAAGAGGAACATGGTGAGTGCAGATCTTGCGGTCACGCCGCGGTCGGTGCGTGCTCTGTGGCCGCGGGCTGAGCTCTGCAGTGCCAAGAAGAGGGGGGTCGAATCGGTTGTCATTGTGGTACCCGTCATTTTGGTTGGGTTGTTGTTCTGTTGGAGCGGTGGGCCGACTTCGCGTCCATAAGTGGGGCCGTGCGGAAGAACGGGTCAGTAAGAAAGTGGTTTCGCGGCATGGAGACAAAGGTGGTCACCAGTTTCGCAGAGAGTGCGAGTCATTCGACTCGCCCGCCGCATGGTGCGCTGGAGGACTGCTTCCAGCGGCGTTGTCGGCGTCTGATTCCCGATCACCTTGAGCGTGACGTTGCTGGAAGGCCCTGAGTGCGAACGGCGAGCACGCCAGCGGATCGCGGGGTTGGGAAGTCAGGTCAGGACGCGGCTCCTGCGAGGAGGCGTCTTTGACCGGGAAACGATCCATGAGGACGCGGGGCGGGAGAACGAGGGCGGCGAGGCGACGGAGGTTGTCCCGGTCGTCTTCGTGGGACCCAGGTGTTGGCATGCAGCGAGAAGCCGTCCAGCTAGCAGCTAGGAGGACGAGTGTCGGCGAGCGAGGCGAGTCCTACTCGTAGACGCCCTTGGTCGCCCCAGCCACACAGGCTGTCGCCGTGAACGTGCCCTTCGCCGCCGTACAGGCAGTCTTCGCGGTGTCAGGACTGTACGTGCCGTGATATTCGACACAGAAATTCGCGCTCCCGCTGCTCGCCTGGCAGCTCCCCGCGACGCCCACACCACAGCCAACGGCAATAATAGCCACTCCACACAACATCATCGAGATCAGAGCCTTCATGTACGTCTCTCTTTGTCCAAGAATGGGCAATCGACACCTGTCGCTCGCCCAACGATGCGACAGCACGAAGCAAGCCCGAGGCCGCACTGCCCCATAGCAATCTCCATCAGTTAGCAAACGCCCCCCCCCGTCAGATTCCTGAGGAGCAGGCGACCGCGTCGATGGTCAACCGAGACTCCGCGGTTCGCGAGCACGTCCTGACCCGGTTTTGCTTCCATTTCCCTCTTCTGCGTAAACAACCACGGAGAAAAGCCAGTGACCAGATTCTCAGAAGCTGCGAAGTCTGTCTTGATGGCGTGCGTCCTGCTCGTTGGCTGCGAACGAAGCGCTTTGGATCCAACCTCTCATGTCACATCCACTCTCGGAGCGACGCAGTGCCTCAGCGGGCCAGGCGACCCGACCGGGTTCAGCGCGGAGGCCACCTCCGAGAATGAGATCTTCGTG
>PMBV01000221.1:6581-12662 GCA_003153055.1 Myxococcales bacterium | reverse complement strand
GCATCTGCCGCGGGCGGAGTTGCCGGTCCTTGGATTTCTCCATGACAATGGGTGGGTCGGGGTCCATATCTTCCTCGCTCTCAGCGCGTACTTGTTAACCGCGATTCTGCGTTCTGAGCACGCCCGAAATCGGGCCATTTCGATCGGCAGGTTTTACGCACGACGATGCCTTCGCATCTGGCCGCTGTATTTCGCATTCTGTGGTGTCGTGACGGTGTTTGCTGTTTCGCGGCATTCATTGAGTGAAAACTCACTCTTTCGCCTTGGAACCCTTGTCGTCTTCGTGGACAACGTTGCTACAGGATTCAAGGGCTACAATCCGCTGCCACACACGGGCCACCTCTGGACGATATCGCTGGAGGAACAGTTCTATCTCGTTCTCCCATTTCTTCTTCGTCGGTGGCTTGGCAACACGAATGTACTGATGCGCGGGCTGCTCGCAATTTGGTTCGGTTTCGTGGCTGTGCGGGTCCTTTGTGTCCTCAACGGCGCAACTCATCCGCTCATCTGGACCTCGGTCTTCAGCGCCGATTCGCTCCTCCTTGGGACTGCTATGGGCGCAACGGGTTGGCGTCCTCGACTCGCACCTGTTGGTCGCACCGCTATCGTAGTGGGTGGGATCATCGGCATCTTTTCGGGCGGGTTTCTTCCAAGGATTGAGCAGGTCGGGTTCCACCAGGTGATCGTCTATTCGACGGTCGGGCTCGGGGCGGGCCTGCTGGCCCTGGCTGCGCTCACCGAGCCGCTCCTGGCGTTTCTTGGAGTCCCAGCTCTGCGGTACCTCGGGAAGATCTCCTATGGGCTTTACGTGTTTCACATCGCCGGCTTGTCGATCGGAACGAGATTGATTGCTCGTGTTGCTCCTGGGCAATGGTGGCTCGTCGCGACCGCATCGTTCGTTGTGACGCTCGTCCTCTCGATCGTCTCTTACGAACTCTTCGAGAAGAAGTTCCTCCTCTTGAAGCGGCGTTTCGAGACCATCCACACCAGGCCCGTTTGACGTCGGTGCAGGATGTCCCGTTGGCTGCTACACGGCCACCATGCGCGTCTCAGTCATCGGTTCCGGCTACGTCGGCCTCGTCGCCGGCACCTGCTTCGCCGACTCCGGCAACGACGTCANNAAGCGCCTCTCCTTCACCACCTCGCTCCCCGACGCCGTTGCCAACGCCCAAGTCATCTTCATCGCCGTCGGCACCCCCGAGGGCGAATCCGGAGACGCCGACCTCCAGTACGTTCTTTCCGCCGCCCGCGAAATCGGCAAGGCCCTCACCGACTACGCCGTCATCGTCGACAAGAGCACCGTCCCCGTGGGCACCGCCGACAAGGTCAAGGCCGCCCTCGCCGAGCACGCCAAGCACCCCTTCGACGTCGTCTCGAACCCCGAGTTCCTCAAAGAAGGCGCCGCCCTCGACGACTTCCTGAAGCCCGACCGCGTCGTCATCGGCGTCGACTCCGAGAAGGCCCGCACCATCATGGGCGAGCTCTACGCCCCCTTCGTGCGCACCGAGAAGCCCCTCATCTTCATGGACACCCGCTCGGCCGAGCTCACCAAGTACGCCGCCAACGCGATGCTCGCCACCCGCATCTCCTTCATGAACGACATCGCCGCCCTCTGCGAGAAGGTCGGCGCCGACGTCGACCAGGTCCGCAAGGGCTTGGGCTCCGACTCCCGCATCGGCTACCCCTTCCTCTTCCCCGGCGTCGGCTACGGCGGGAGTTGCTTTCCGAAAGACATCAAGGCCCTCGTCGCCACCGCCCGCGAGTACGGTCTCGAGCCCGACCTCCTCCGCGCCGTGGAGCGCATCAACGAGCGCCAGAAGAAGCTCCTCGTGCACAAGGCCGTGAAGCACTTCGGAGACCTCTCCGGTCGCACCTTCGCCGTCTGGGGCCTCGCCTTCAAACCCAAGACCGACGACATGCGCGAGGCGCCGTCCATCGAGGTCATCGAGGGCCTCATCGGCAAGGGCGCCAAGGTCCGCGCCTTCGACCCCGTCGCCTCCGAGACCGCCCGCCGCGTCTTCCACGACCGCGTCACCTTCGTCGACAACCAGTACGACGCGCTCCCCGGAGCCGACGCCCTCTTCGTCGTCACCGAGTGGAACGACTTCCGCCACCCAGACTTCGACCGGCTCAAGTCACTCCTGAAGCAGCCCGTCATCTTCGACGGCCGCAACGTCTACCAACCGGCCAAGCTCCGGCAGCTCGGCTTCACCTACTTCGGCATCGGCCGCCCAGGCTGAGGCAGCGGTCAGAATCGCCGGACCGGTCGCCGACCCTGGGCCCCACGTGCCCTCCGGTCGCCGTCTCCCCGGCCGCTCGACGACGCCGGGCCCTGCCCAGAATTCGCTGCCTGACCACGCCTCGGAGGGCCACTCCGCATCGTCTGGCCACCCGAGGTCGCCTGTCCAGCGCCCTGGCCGTTTCTCGGAGGCGCACTCCGCATCGTCTGGCCACCCGAGGACACCTGCGCCACACCGGGCTGGCCGTTTCTCGGAGGCGCACTCCGCATCGTCTGGCCACCCGAGGACACCTGCGCCACACCGGACTGGCCGTTCCTCGGCGGACCACTCCGCATCGGCTGGCCACTCGAGGTCGCCTGCCCAGCTCCCTGGCCATTCCTCGACGCCTGCGCGCTCGGCCCCAGCCCGTTTCCCGGTGCCTGCCCATTGCGAGGCGGCGGCGCTCCCTGAGGCGGCCCTCCTCGACCCTGTCCGAGAATCGTCACCTCCGGGCCCCTCCGCTGCGGAGCACCCGTCGGCGCGAAGGACTTCCGTGCTCCATCGCCCCTCGGAGCCACTGACGGAGGACCTCCCCGGCCTCCCCGCTGCTCATGGCCTCGCCGCTCACCTCCACCAAGCCGCTCACCTCCAGCTGACCGCTCACCTCCACCGGGCCGCTGACCTGCACCTGACCGCTCACCTCCACCTGACCGCTGATGCCCAAACGAGCGCCCCGACGGCACGAACGTCGGCGACAAATCTCTCCGCACGTACGCGCGCCAAATCTCATCGACGTCTGACGCGTACCGGGCGATCGCCGGATCAATGCTCGAGAAGAACCGAATGAGGTTCCCCAAGTCTTTCTTGAAGTAGTGCTCCGACTGGCTGTTCTTCGCCGCCATCACCACCTGCGGAAAGTCGATGATGACCGGCCCATCGTGCGACAAGAGAATGTTGAACTCCGACAGGTCGCCGTGAATCAGGTCGGCCGAGAGCATCTTGATGACCTCGCCCCGCACCGTCGTGTACAGCCCCTGCGCCTGCTCGAGCTGAAGGTGCGCGTCCACCAGCCGCGGCGCCACCCGGCCCTCCGCATCGCCGATGACCTCCATCAGCAGCACGCCCTCGTAGAACAGCACCGGCCTCGGCACCCGAACCCCCGCGGCGTGGAGCTTCGCCAGGGCGTCAGCCTCGGCCGACTTCCATGCGTCCTCCGACGCCTCGCGACCGAACTTCGTGCCTCGGTCCATCGCCCGCTGCGTGCGGGAGTTCCTCACCTGGCGGCCTTCTCGGTAGCCGGCGTCGTTCTTGAAGCTCCGGAACTCGCGTGATTTGTACAACTTGGCTGCGACGGGTTCTCCGCGGTGGCTCACCAGCCAGACCTCCGCTTCCTTGCCCGTCTTCAGCTGGTTGTAGATCTCGTCGATGATTCCGTCTTCGAGGATTTCCTGCAGACGATCCATTACTCCCTCTATCCGCCCCTTTGGGTCTTCCGCGGTCGTTCCTAACGTAACTGGGATACCCACGGTTACCACCGCGCATTTCGCGAGTGAACCACCAGTCGCCCTCCACACTCCCCAGATGGAGCCCTTCGGCCACGCGCGGGGCATAATTGCCTGAAATCGCTCGCCCCGCCCCCACGTCCTCGGAGGGTATGCAGTCACCCCCGGCAGGCGAAGTCTCGGGTCGGCACCCGGCCTCCACGCGCCCGCCGTTTTCATGAGGTGTACGTTTCCTGCCCACTGGAAAAAGCCGATTCCACAGGACCCCCTTCGACATAAGGTTGGAAGGCGGTGGGAACGCTCATCAAAGGTGCGACGCTCGTCGAGCTGGAGCCCGCGGCGGTAGAGCAGGGCGATCTCCGCGTTGACGGAGGGCGCATCGTCGGTCGCGGCGTCGAGCTGGAAGCCCATGCCGGTGACGAGGTCATCTCGCTGCCTGGGCGGTTGATTCTCCCCGGGCTGGTGAGCGCGAACCATCGGCTCTCGGCCACGGCGCTGCGGGGGCTCAGGCCCGCCGTCGGAGTAGCCCGCGCCTCCCTCGACAGCCTGGAGGACGCGCTCGGGCCTGACGACCTCGAAGCCACTGCCGCGGCAGGAGGGCTCGAAGGGCTCCGTTCGGGAACGACCACGGTCTTCAGTCTTCACGGTGCGACCAAGCACTCCAGCGGCCTGCTCGATCGAGTGGCCCGTGGCGTGGCCGGCGCTGGGCTCCGGGCGGTGCTGGCCTGCGAGGTGTCGGATCGCGCCAGCGCCGTGGCCCGAGAGAGCGCGCTCGAGGAGTGCGTGGGCTTCATTCAGCGAGCCAAGGGTCGTCTCCGTGGTGCCCTCGGAGTCGGTCACCTCGCAACGCTGTCCGACGACGCCCTCGCAGGCCTGGCCTCGGCCCGGGTTGCCAGCACCGAGGCGCTGTTGCTCGTCAGCGTGGGCCGCGACTCGGCCGAAGAAGCCAAGTCCATGGAGCGCTTCGACAAGGGCCCGGTGGACCGCCTGGTGGCCCACGGGCTCCTCGACCCCCGCGCGGCCCTCTCGCCCAGCATCCACCTGTCCTGGCCGACGCTCTCTCAGCTCCTCTCCCTGGGCCCGTGGATGGTGCACACCGCCCGCTCCAACATGGCCTCCCAGGTCGGCCTGGCCACGCCGGTGAAGTTCGGAGTGCGCGGCTGCTTTGGCACCGACGTCATGACCCTCGACGTGCTGAGCGAGGCGCAGGCGGCGGCGCTGCGGAGCCTCGACTCCGGTCAGCCCCTCGACGTGCTCCGCTTTCTCGCCAACGGCCAGCGCCTGGCCAGCGAGGCCTTCGGGTTGCCCATCGGCCCCTTGCGCGAAGGTGCCGCGGCTGATCTCGTCATCTACGACTACCACCCGCCAGCGCCCCTCGACCCAAGCACCCTCGCGGCCCATGTGCTCTTCGGCCTCTCGTCGCGCGACGTGGAGTCGGTGATGATCGACGGCATGTGGCGGCTGTGGAAACGCAAGCCCCTCGCCGTCGACTCGGTCGAAGTCATGCAGGCCGCTCGAGAGGCCACCCGCGGCGCCTGGCAGCGCATGGGAGCGTCGCCGCCCGATATTCCGGTGGCGCCGAACCCGCCCGAATGGGGCTGATTTCCGCGCGCTCCTTGGGAAACCCTTTGACCTTCAGTCTGGCTGAGTGTTTCTCCCGGCACAGCCATGTCCCGCTCCCGCATTGTGGTGCTCGTCCTCGTGGTGGTGGTGCTGGGTACCGGTGTGAGCTGGCGAATCTGGGGCGCCAAGGGTCCACCGGTGAGCCCCTACGTCACCGCGGCGGTCGATCGCGGGCCCATCATCGGGCGGGTGACGGCGACGGGCACGGTCTCGGCGCTGGTCACCGTGCAGGTCGGCACGCAGGTGTCGGGCCGCATCGCCAGCCTCGGCGCTGACTTCAACTCCTCGGTGAAGAAGGGCCAGGTGCTGGCCACGCTCGACCCGCAGCTCTTCGCGGCCGCGGTCGCTCAGGCCCGTGCCAACGAGCTGGCTGCCACCGGCAACCTCGAGAAGGCCAAGGCCACTGCCTTCGACGCCCAGCGCACCATGGGGCGGCAGAAGGAGCTCGTCGAGCAGCACCTGGTGGCCCAGGCCGACTTCGACTCGGCCCAGGCGGCGGCGGCGGTGGCGGCGGCGGGCATCACCTCGGCCGAGGGCTCGCTGGCTCAGGCTCGGGCCTCGCGCCTGCAAGCCGATGTCAACCTGGGCTACGCCACCATCGTCTCGCCCATCGACGGCACGGTGGTGTCGCGGGCGGTAGACATCGGGCAGACGGTCGCGGCCTCGCTGCAGGCGCCCACCATCTTCACCATCGCCGAGAACCTCTCCAAGATGCAGGTCGACACCAACGTCGCCGA
>PMBV01000221.1:0-6540 GCA_003153055.1 Myxococcales bacterium | reverse complement strand
CCCGGCATGACGGCCAACGTCACCTTCGTCTACGCCCGGGTCGACGAAGGGCTGCGGGTGCCCAACGCGGCGCTGCGGTTCAAGCTCGATCTCCCCCCCAGCGCTGGCGGTCGAGGGCCCCCTGATGGAGGCATGCGCCGGCCCCGCGACGACGGGGGCAAGTCGGTGGATAGAAAGCGGCTCTGGGTGCTCCGTGGAGGCCAGCCCGAGATGGTGGGCCTCGAGGCGGGGCTCTCCGACGGCACCTACACCGAGGTGAAGTCGGGCTCGCTCGAGGAGGGCGACCAAGTCATCGTCGACAAGCAAGGCCCCGACGGACCGAGCCCGGGTGGCCCTGGGAGAGCTCCCGGTGCCATGGGTGGTGGAATGCGCCGGGTCTTCTAGCGATGGCGGCGCTCATTCAGCTCGAGCAGGTCACCCGCGTGTACCGCATGGGCGACGTCGACGTGCACGCGCTCCGGGGGGTGTCGCTCACCATCGCGGAGGGCGAATTCGTCGCCATCATGGGTGCCTCGGGCTCGGGCAAGAGCACGCTGATGAACCTCATCGGCTGCCTCGATCGCCCGACCTCGGGGCGCTACCTGCTCGAGGGGCAAGACGTCTCGTTGCTCTCCCGCAGCGAGCTGGCGCTGACCCGCAACCGCACGCTGGGCTTCGTCTTTCAGAGCTTCAACCTGCTCGCTCGAACCACGGCGCACGAGAACGTCGAGCTGCCGCTCCTCTACGCGGGCCTCAAGGGCAAGGAGCGCCGGGCTCGCTCGCTGGAGGCGCTCCACAGCGTGGGCCTGGGCGACCGCCTCGACCATCTGCCCAGCCAATTGTCGGGAGGCCAGCAGCAGCGGGTGGCCATCGCCCGGGCGCTGGTGAACAAGCCCCGGGTGCTCCTGGCCGACGAGCCCACCGGCGCCCTCGACTCGACCACCAGCGTCGAGGTGATGGGCCTGCTCCAGGCGCTGGGCGACAAGGGCATCACCGTGGTGCTGGTGACGCACGAGAAAGACATCGCGGCGTTCGCCCGTCGGGTGCTGGTGATGCGAGACGGCCACCTGGTGTCGGACACCGCGCAGACGCCGGTGCGGGCCACCCTCGCGGAGGTCTCCTGACATGGGTCCACTTCAGACGCTGAGGCTGGCGGTCACCGCGCTGTTGCGGAACAAGCTGCGGAGCTTCCTCACGGCCCTGGGCATCATCATCGGAGTCGGCGCGGTCATCGCCATGGTGGCCATCGGCGAGGGGGCGCGCAGCCAGGTCGAGGAGACCTTCGCCGCCATGGGCACGAACCTCCTCATCATCATGCCCGGCTCGTCGAGCTCGGGTGGGGCGCGGGGCGGCTTCGGCACCCAGCCGACGTTGACGTGGGACGACTTGAAGGCGGTGCAGACCGAGGTATCGACGGTGGCCCGGGCGGCGGCGGTGCTGCGGACCCAGGCGCAGCTCCAGAGCGAAGACCAAAACTGGGCCACCAGCGTTCAGGGCACCACGCCGGAGTACTTCGAGATTCGCAAGTGGCGGGTGTCTCGCGGGCTCCCGATGACGACGTCGGACAACGACTCGGGCGCCAAGGTGGTGCTGCTGGGGCAGACAGTGGCCGAGAAGCTCTACGGGGCGAACGCCGACCCGGTGGGGCAGCTGGTGCGCATCAAGAACGTGCCCTTCGAGGTCATCGGCGTGCTCGAGAAGAAGGGTCAGAGCCCCATGGGGCAGGACTACGACGACACGGCCATCGTGCCGGTGACGACGTTCCGCGCTCGGCTGGCGCCCACGCCGGGCAACTACCTCTCTGGAGTGATGTACGTCTCGGTTCGCTCGGCGCAGGAGACGGCGAAGGGGCAAGCCCAGCTCACCGCGCTGTTGCGAGACCGGCACCGGCTGACCAGGAGCGCGGAGGACGACTTCTCGATTCGCAACTTGCAAGAGGTGGCCAGCGCCCAGCAGCAGGGCGCCGACACGCTGAGCGCGTTGCTGGCGTCCATCGCCGCGGTGTCGCTGCTCGTGGGGGGCATCGGCATCATGAACNNTGCTGGTGAGCGTGACGGAGCGAACGCGGGAAATCGGCATTCGCATGGCCATCGGGGCGACGCCGGGGCAGATACTGGCGCAGTTCCTCACTGAGGCCTTGGCGCTGGCGGTGGTGGGCGGGCTGGCCGGGGTGGGCATCGGCGTGGTGGTGGCGCAGCAGCTCTCGGTGCAGTTTGGCTGGCCGCTCCTCATCAGGCCCGAGGTCATCACCGCCGCCACCGGGTTCGCTGGGCTGGTGGGAGTGGGCTTCGGGTTGTACCCGGCGCTCAAGGCCTCGCGAATGGACCCCATCGCCGCGCTGCGGTTCGAATGAGGGCTGGGCTTTAGGAGCGCAGCCGGAAGATGTCTTTGAGCCGGGCGAGCATCTTCGCCTCACGAGGCAGCGCCGAGACCTCCGCGCCCCGCTCGGCCTGGGCCAGCTGCTCGCGGCGGCGCTCGAGGAGCTCGGCGAGCTGAGCGGCCCGCTCGGGGTGCTGGGCGAAGTGGGTGCGAAACGCGTCGCGGTCGAGCTCAAGCAGGGTGGTGTCTTCGAGGCCCACCACGGTGGCCGACCGAGGGTCGCCGGTGAGCAGCGACATCTCGCCGAAGCCCTGACCTCGGCCCAGCGTGGCGACCTCTTTCCCCGAGGCGACGCGCACCGAGACCCGGCCGGCGACCACCACGAAGTACGTCGAGCCCTCGCGGCCCTCGGTGACGATTTCCTCTCCCACGCCGAAGCGGCGCTCCTTCGCTGAGCCGGCGATGGACTCGAGCTCGGCGGGCGAGAACGGCGCGAACAGCTCGAGGCGCGCGAGCAGCTCCTGGGCTGGAGGGCGCGCGGTGCTCTCCTGCGGCCTCATGTGCACCACCCGCTGGGGGAAGGGTATCTCGATGCCGGCGCGGGCGAAGCGGTACCACAGCCGGCTGAGGACCTCGTCGCGGGCGTGGGGCAGGCTGGCGAAGTCTCGAAGGGAGAGGCGCACCTGGTAGTGAATGGCGTTCTCCCCGAATTGCAGGACCCGCACCCAGGGCGCCGGCTCGGCGAGCACCAGTGGGGCCTCCCGCAGGGTCTCGAGGATTTCGGACTTCACCAGGTTGGGCGGGGCGGCGTAGGCGGCCATCACCTCGAGCTCGATGGCGACGCCGGTGAGGCCAGAGAAGGACACCACGTGGTCCTTGGCGACCTGGCTGTTGGGCACGGTGACGAGCTCCCTGCGCACCGTTTCGAGGCGAGTCGAGCGCCAGGCGATCTGCACCACTCGGCCCTCGTGGCCACCGACGCGAATGAAGTCGCCCACGTCGAAGGGGCCCTCGAGCTGGAGCGAGATGCCGGCGAAGAGGTTGCTCAGGGTGTCTTGGAGCGCGAAGCCGAGCACCAGCGAGACGACCGCCGAGGTGCCGAGCAAGGTGGTGACGTCGATTTTGAGCTGGGTCTTGAGAATGGGGATCGCACAGACGACGTAGAGCAGGAAGTCGACCACGTCGCGCTGAATCTTCGCCGACGGCCCGCGCTTGAGGCGGCGACGAAGGGCGAGCACCGAGGCCACGCCCAGGCGCACCATTCCGAAAGCGAAGGCGAGCATCCAGGTGACGCGGAGGTACGGGTGCCAGTCGCTGGGGGTCAAAGGCTCGAGGAAGGTGCCGCCTTCTCTGAGCGCGAGGTACACGGCGAACAAGACGAGGGCGCCGAAGAGGTCGCGTTTGAGGGCGTCGTCGCGGGCGAAGCGGCGAAGGCCGAAGGTGACGATGAGCGCGAGCGCCCCGAGGACGAGGGCGAGGTTCCCCGAGAGAAACGCCATGTCTGCCGCATCTACCGTGTCGGCGCCGAGTTGTCGCGCCCCGGAGCCGCCCGCCCGCTCAGCCCAGCGCGGCCTGGTAATCGATGTCTTCGGGCTCGCTCGAGGCGTTGCCGTCGGCCGAGGCGCCGAGGAAGAACTGTTGCACCGCGGTCTCCACGGCCTGAGCGGTCTCGAGGGCGTTGATGCGGGCGCGGAACTGGGCGGCTCCGAACAGCCCGTGGGCGTACCAGGCGAGGTGGTTGCGGAAGCTCCGCACGGCCATGGTTTCACCCTTGACGAGGTCGATGGGGGCGCCGTCTTTCGACACCCGGCCCTCGGCGACGAAGGCCAGGTGCTCGCGGAGGTGGCGGAGCACCAGGGTGCAGCGCTCCTCGTTGGTGGGAGGTGGGCCGCCGGCGAGTTGGCGGAACAGCCAGGGGTTGCCCAGGGCGCCTCGGCCGATCATCACGAAGTCGCAGCCCGTTTGCTCCACCAGCTTCTGGGCGTCGGCCACGCTGCGCACGTCGCCGTTGCCGATGATGGGAAAGGCGGAGCCCACGTGTCGCTTGAGGTCCTCGATGACGGCCCAATCGGCTCGGCCCGAGTACCCCTGGGAGCGGGTTCGCGGGTGGCAGGCGAGGGCGGCGATGCCGGCGGCGCCCAGGGCATCGGCCATCTCGAGGGCGTTCTTGGAGTTGGCGTCCCAGCCGGAGCGGATCTTCGCGGTCACGGGGAGCCCAGTGGCGGCCTTGATGTGGCGAACGATGTCGGCCGCGCGTGGCGGGTCGCACAGCAGGGCTGAGCCGGCACCGCTCTTGGTCACCTTCTTCACCGGGCAGCCCATGTTGATGTCGATGATTTGCGCGCCGTGGTGCTGGGCGACGCGGGCGGCCTCGCCCATGACTTCGGGCTCACCGCCGAACAACTGGAGGGAATAGGGAGACTCCACCTTGGGGTCGAAGCGGAGGTAGCGGAGGGTGCGCGCGTTGATGCGGAAGAGGCCCTGGGCGCTGATGAGCTCGGTGGGGCACAGCGAGGCGCCGAGCTCGAAGGCGATGACGCGAAAGGGCTTCTCGCTGACGCCGGCCATGGGGGCGAGCATGAAGGGGTTGGCGAGGTGGTAGGGTCCGATGGACAGCATGTGAGCCCCATAGAGAAGGTGGGGCCCCTCGCGCAACCCCACAAGACGAGGCCCGGGCGCCCTGCTATGTGCCGGGTGGTGTTCCAGTTTCGACTTTGGCGGTTCCCCATCTCCGTTCATTTCAGCCACCTCATCGTGAGTGGGCTCATCGCGTGGTCCTTTGCGCAGGCTCCACGGACGAGCGGAGGGGGGTGGCCCGACAGCGTGCTCGCGCAGCCGGGGGACCCTCGGCACTCGCAGACGGTGCTCCTGGTGGTGCTCCTGTGGATGGCGATGATCAGCCTCTCGGTGCTGGTGCACGAGCTGGGGCACGCGACGGTGGCACGCTCCTTTGGGTACCCGGCGCACATTCAGCTCATCGGGTTGGGGGGGCAGACCTGGGCGGAGGGAGGCGAGGGCATGCCGTGGCACCAAGACGTGTTGCACACGCTGGCGGGGCCGGCGGCCGGGCTCGCGCTGGGGGTGACGGCGGGGAAGGGGCTCCTGGGGTGGAACGCGGTGGGGGAGGCGCCGGCGTTGGTGAGCTACACGCTCCACAACCTCTTCTACGCCAACCTGGCGTGGACGGCGCTCAACCTCATGCCGTTGGCGTCGCTGGACGGAGGGCGCATTGCGTCGGCGGTGTTGACGCGGCTGTTCGGGCGTTCGGGGTTTCTCTCGGCGCAGATCCTCTCGCTCTTGCTGGCGTTGGGGTTCTTCATCGCGGCGCTGATGGCGAAGGACTTCTTGTTGTTGGCGCTGGTCTTCCTGTTGGGCACGCGGACCTACTCCAACCTTGCGGGGTGGTACCGAGGTGAGTTGCCGAGGGGGCAGAGCTCGCACCCGCTGGTTGCGCAGGTGGAGCAGGCGGAGCAGGCCTTTCGAGACGGGAAGCTGGACGAAGCAGAGCGGGCGGGGCGGGGGCTGGTGGGGCCCGAGGCGCCTCCGATGGTGCGGAGCCGGGCGAACCTGCTCTTGGGGTGGGTGTTGCTGAAGAGGGGGCAGGGGCGGGAGGCGCTGGCGCGGTTCCACGAGGTGCGCGATCGCGAGTTACCGCCCCACGCGTTGGCGGCGGCGCTCTCTCTGTCAGGAGACGAAGTGCGGGCGTTGCCGTTGTGGGCGCAAGCGGCGCAGCAGTCGGGGAACGAGGTGATTCTGCACGAGTTCGCCGGGGCGCTGATACGGGCGGGGCGGGAGGCCGACGCGCGTCGTCTGGTTGGGGTGCGAATGGAGTTGGCGTGGGCTTCGGCGGAGCGGGTGTATTACGTGCGAGGCGAGTACGAGCAAGCGGCGCAGATGGCCGAGGCGGCGTTCCGGGAGGAGCCGTCATTCTCATCGGCCTACGACGCGGCGTGTGCGTACAGCCGTGCGAAGCAGCCGGTGGCGGCGATGCGGATGCTGGCGCTGGCGTCGCAGAACGGGTTCAGGGACGCGGCCAAGGCCGAGGCGGATCCAGACCTCCAGGGGATGCGGGAGCTGCCGGAATTTCGGGAGTGGATGGAAGGGATCAAGGGCCCGTGATGGGCTTGGTGATGGGCATGGAGATGACGCTGGGGCGTTGAGGCGCCTGAGGCACCGCCCATCCGCAGTGGAATCGACTCCACTCTGGGCGTCACTTCGACCTCTTCCCCCCGCCCTTCCCCT
>PMBV01000326.1 GCA_003153055.1 Myxococcales bacterium | reverse complement strand
CACCAGGAAGGCGAACACCGGCAAGGCCCCCAACGCCCTCGTACACACCGCCACCGAGATGGCGAGGCTGGCATGGAGCGCGAGGTCGAGGGCGCGCACCGGCACGCCCAGCGCGCTGGCGGTCTCCGGGTCGAAGGAGGTGAAGAGGAAGTCCTTGAAGAAGGCTCCGTGGAGCCCCAGCACCAGCACGGCGGCGACGCACATCTGCACCAGGTGCTCGCGCCGCACCACCACCGCGTTGCCGAACAAGAGGTCGCCAATCTCGTGGGCCTCCTGGGCGATGCGTGGGCTGCTCAGCACCACGATGACGAGCGCGCTGGCCATGAGGTAGGCCAGGGCTACCACGCTCTCCGGGGCGACCCGACGAGACCGCGACGGCAACGTGAACGTCGCGGCTCCCACCAGGGCGAAGGCGAGGGCGTAGGCCACTGGCGAGAACCAGAGCGGCGAGTCCTCATGGGGGGAGACCCCGAAGAAGCTGCCGACCCAGAACGCCGTGGCCACGCCGAGCCCCGAGACCTGCGAGAGGGCCGCGCTCATGAAGGCGACCCGCCGTAGCACCACGAAGAAGCCGAGGTAGCCGAGGAGCCCCGCGCCTACCAGCGAGGCGAACATCGGCTCCTTCCAGAGGAAGCTCGCTTCCCAGAAGCTCATGGCGCGCCCTCGGTCGGGGTCTCGTGGGCGGACAGCCAGACGAGCGCGCGGCCGTGCTCCCGCCGCACCTCCACCGGGCGCCCGTAGAGGCGGCTCATGTGCTCCGAGGTGACCAGCGCCTCCGTCGGCCCGGCCTCGAAGGAGCGCTTGGCTCCGTCGAGGAGCAGCACGGTGCGGGAGAAGCCGGCGGCGGCGGAGATTTCATGGGTGACGAACAGCACCGCCACCTGACGCGCGGTGACGAGGTCGCTCACCAGAGACAGCAGGGAGTGCTCGGCGGCTGGGTCCATCGCGCTGGTCGGCTCGTCGAGCACCAGCACTTCGGGTTCACCCACCAGCGCTCGAGCGACCAGCACCCGCTGCCGCTGGCCGCCCGAGAGGCTGCGGAAGGGGTGGTGCGCCATGGAGCCCAGGCCGACCGCCTCGAGCTGTTCGAGGGCCGCGGCGCGGTCGGAAGCCCGGTAGCCCCTGGCCAGGCCGACCCGGGGAACGCGGCCCATCAACACCACCTGGAGCGCATCGAGGGGGTAGGCGAGATCGACCCGGTGGCCCTGGGGTACGTAGCCCACCTTGGGTGTGGCGTCGTTCCGGTAGCGCACCCGGCCAGCGAGGGGCGGCACCAGGCCGAGAATGGTCTTGAGGAGCGTGCTCTTGCCCGCGCCGTTGGGCCCCAGAATGGCGATGGTGTCGCTCTCGCGCACGGTGAAGCGAACGGGGGGTGTGAAGGGGCGATCAGCGCGATAGCCGATGATGACGTCGTCGAGCTCGATGAGGTGCTCCGGCGAGGCCATGGTTGGCGCTCCGGGCGAGGCGATGGAAGACATGGGGGTCCTGCGGTGGGGCGGGAGAGGTGCTTGGGAAACGCCGCGACGCCGGGACAGACCCGGGCGCAGGTTGGAAATGGCGCGAGGTGGACGCTAGCCGCGCGGAGGCGAGCTCTTGGGGGCGACGGCCAAGAGCGGGAGCGTCGCCTGGAGTCGCGGCTCACTGTTCCCGAGGGCGGGCTGCGCGATGGGCGCGGCGAGGACCAGAGAGCTCAGGCCGAGCGGGAAGGTCGTCATTCGCCGCATCGAGGTGACGATGCAGTGATCGTGTGAATGCCCCGGAGTGGCCTCCGGCGTCGACTCGTCGGCCCAGACCTCGGGGGCCGCGGCTGAGCTGACCAGGCGCCCCCACGGGCTCGTCGGTGTGCTCGCTTCGACCAGCTCACCGTGCTCGGCGCACGTCACGTGGGGCACGAAAGCCATGTGCGCGAGGCCCGAGAGCTGAGCCACGAGGCAAAGCGCCGCCAGGCTGAGCGTCAGACTTCGCGCGCGGCTGGCTCTCCCGGAACTCGGCACGGAGGACACCATGCCATCGAGGACCCGTGGGCGCCATGGTTTCGGGTGGAGCGATTGGGACCGCGGTTCTCGTCTACGAGCGGTTCCCAGGAGGCGAGCCGGCCGGGCGCTCCTGGTCGTGACATCTCCGTCATGGTGGTGCTGTTGCGACTACCGTCGCCGCACGGCGCAGGGCCTCGGCGAAAGCGACGGGCCACCCCGAAACAGGTACGAGCCCTGCTCCAGCCACCTCCTCGGGTCGAAAGCGACAGCAGGTTCCTTCTCGTTCGATGTGATCGGCCTGCTGCCGATTGGCAGGGTTCCTGCGCAGTGCGGCGATGATGCTTTGTCGCCATGCCTCGTCGTCTGCGCGTGGTTGCCAGGTCTCGAGGTCCAGCAAGTCGAGGCCCACCGCCCTGAGAACGGCGACTACGAAGGTTGCGCACGTGAGGCCTCGGCCCGTTGGCCCGAGGAGCCAAGCTCCGGTTGTTGCGTCGAAACAGTCGTCTGGCAGTGCAACACCGTAGGGAATTCTGTCGGTCGGGTTTTGACCGACGGAACGAACGTACCCAACCACCGCCGGGAGACGAAGCGGGTCGATGCCCAACACAGCCAGTCTGATTGGCTCTCGAAGCGGACCTACCACAAGTTGGTGGTGCCATTGGAGCTCGACGAGGACCGCTGGCTCTGCCCCCTGTCGAAAACACAAACCGGCGTGGTTTTGGTTTGGGCCCGTTCGTTCAAATGAAATAGCAACAAAACCCCCGTTGACGTCGGCGAACGATTTCATGGTCTCGGTTCATTCGAGCCCATGCAGGACTTCGCTCGGGACACGGCCGCGAGCCCGCAGATATTCGGAAACCGCCTGGTAAAACTTCGAGCGACCGCTCAGGGTCTTGCGTACTGGTAGCGTCGCAGTGAGCACCGCGATGGCGAACTCTGGAGAGAGGTCGACCGACTCCACGAGGCCCCGAACCAACGACTCGAGGTAGTCAAGCCGCCGTGCGCGAAACGAAGACCGGAAGACGTCGTACAGCTCATCGATGGCAGGAGTGACGTCGCCGGCCCGAATCAACCCGAGCAGCTCCTCCGCTTTCGGATTCTGCTGAATCACCCGGAAGGCAACCCCAGACTGCAATGCCGCCGCACCAGGCTTCTCCTGCTCTGCTTGCTTGAAGTAGGGCTTCTCCGCTCGATCCATTGTGAAATGCTGAATCTGCATCAGTTCACCCGCCCCCAGTACTTGTGCATCGTGTCGGTTGTTAAGTCTGCGAAGGCGTTCACGATCCATCCGTGGGCCAAGTCGAACCACTCGGACATGGCCTTTGAATAACCCCGAACGGTGATTTGCAACTGGAGACCGAGCTTTTCGGTGCCGTCTTTCGTGTTCAGAACGCCGTTCGCGAGATGAACGTGAAGTCGACCCTGCTGATTCGGCATCCTGAAAGACGCCTGCCACTGCACGTTCTCCATCGTCCCTAGGACAGTCTTGTCTGCCGTGCTCCAGGAGAGATTTCGGAAAACCTCGCCGAGACCATTGAGCCCCAAAAGGGGCCCTTCGGCCGGAATCACGTTGACGTACGTAAGCTCGAACTGCCTTGGTGTGAGCTCAGCACCACACGAGGTCTTGATGAACTCCTGAAACCGGCCGAATTCGGTCTCGAACATCGGTTTCGTCTGCGAGAAGTGAACGTACTGCTGCGGCGGAGTCCGTCGTCGATTGAAATGGAATCGGTCGGCCTGAACTTGAATCAGGCTCAGCTCGTCAGCCGCGATGAAGTGAGCACGACGCATCGGTGGGAGTGGGCCGAAGCTGAGCTCAATGGCGGGGACCTCGTCGAAGGCCTCGGTGACCTGAGCGAGTGGCGGTTGGTCCACCGTTTTGGGGTAGTCTGATTGAACCGTCTTCCAATACTCGCCGACACGAGCCGACGTGAAGTTGGGGATCGCCCTGAACGTCACGCCGAACGCGACTTCGATAATTGGTGGGCGTTCGAACTTCACGGCCGGTAGGTTCATTGGAGCGATGGAGATCATAGCAACTCCAGTGGGTTACGGCCACAAGCCGCATTCCTGAGGCCAGTGAGACGAATGAGACGTCTCGAACCGAAGAAACTCAGGAACTTGCAGTGCCCAGGGCCGGAATCGAACCAGCGACACGGGGATTTTCAGTCCCCTGCTCTACCAACTGAGCTACCTGGGCGTAACGAAAGGCGGGCGGACTTCTGCCGTACGCCCCTACCTACGTCAAGTGAGATCGCTCGCTCACACCCACATCCCCATGTCCCGATGGAGGGGCCGTAAGCGATCGAGAACGCAGGCTTCTCTCTTGATCTCCGTCCATGTGGGTAGGTCTTGACGCCGGAGAAAAAGACACCCCACCTGGAAGGCCCGAGGGCCTGTCAACACCCTGACGCGCCGTCACACAACCCCGCGATGATCCGCATGACGCGTCAACTCGGGCGTTGGCAAGGCAGTTGCTCAATGGCTTCCCCACGAGGCCATCATGGGAATCATGGGGTTTACTTCCGAGCAGCTCGACATTCTGAAGGGGGAGCTCGAAAGCCTCCGGAAGGAAAACGAGCGCCTCCTCGCACTCGCCTACCGTGACCCACTCACTGGCCTGCGGAACCGGCGCTGTTTCTCCGAGCGCCTGGCCGAGGAGCTCTGCCGGCACCAGCGCCGCCACGCGCCGGTCTCGGTCATCTGCCTCGACGTCAACGGCTTCAAGCACCTCAACGACACCAAGGGCCACCTCGCCGGTGACTCGGCCCTCGTCGGCGTCGGCCAGTTCCTCGAGACCCTGACCCGCGCCGAGGATCTCTGCTGCCGCATGGGCGGTGACGAATTCGCGGTGCTGCTCCCCGACACCGACGCCGCCCAGTGCCGCGTCGTGGTGCAGCGCATCCGCGCCCGCCTGGGAGACCTCTCGGAGCACGGGCTCCACCTCGGGCTCTCTCTCGGCTCGGCCACCTTCCGCCCTGGTGACGATGAGGTGAGCCTGCTCTCCAGGGCCGACGAAGAAATGTATTCGGACAAGCGGGCGCTGCACCAGCGTCGCGCTCACCTGGAGGCTGGCCACCGCGCCAGCGCGGCTTAGTCGTAGGGGAACACCACTGTCGGGGGGGGATTGCTCGATCAGCAGGGGACCTCGAGCAACCACGGAACAGTTGGTGAGTGAGGAAGGGAAGAGTGGGGTGGGCCGTGGGGACGGTCCGCCCCACTCGGCTTTCCGGCACAGCGAGGCTCCGCCGCTACCGCAGGAGCGTCAACACCCACGGCCGCCGACCTTCCGGCATCGTCACCATGCACGGCTTGCCCGCCAGGCTCGCGTCTCCCTCGATGAAGAGCCGCGAGCCGTCGACCCTCGCCTCCAATTGCTCGCTTCCCACCATCACGGTGATGCGCCCTGACGCCCGCGGCGCTCCCTGCTTCGGCGTCACCTTCAGCGTGGGCGACACCAACCGCCCCACCACCGTGCCCTTGGGCACCACGTCAGTGCCTCCGGCCAGGGAGCCCACGGGCGTCGGCTCGACCACCAGCTGCCCAGCCTGCGTGGCCACGATGTCCGCGGGCTCGCTCCCCGAAGGCGCCGCCTCGAGGTCTCGCTTGGTATCAGCGATGGTCTTCTCGATCGCCGCCAGCGCCTGCGCGTGGGTCAGGTCCTCAACCTCCGCCCGCTCCTTGGCCACCGCCGCCTCCTTCGCCCTGAGGGTCTTGTCGAAGGCGGCCAGCTTCTTCGCCGCGGCCGGCCCCTTCTGGGCAGCCAGCTTCTCGCGCTGGGCCGCCAGGGGCTCGAGCTGCGCCTTGGCGAGGGCCAATCGCTTCTGTGCCTTCGACACCTTCGCCGCCGGAGCTGGCGACAGCTTGGCCTTCTTCTGGTTCGCCTCGGCCAGCCGCTTCTCAAGCGCCGGCACGTCGAGGTCTCCGCCGCCGGCTTTACCCATGCGCGCCACCACCTGGCCCACCGACACCAGTTGCCCCGGCTTCGCCTCGAACCTCACCACGCCCGCCGAGGGCGCTCGAAGGGAAGCCAGCTCGAGGAGATCGACGGAGCAGCTGGTCTCGTTGATGCTCACCACCGGGTAAAACAGCCCTGCGAGCCCCAGCGTGAGGACACTGGCGAGCGTGATCATTGGCCAGAACGTCCGCTTGCGGGTCATCGCCTCTTGCCGCTGGGACAGCGAGAGGTCATCAGCAGTGACCTCCGGCCCACTGGTGGGCCACAAGGCAGGCCCGCTGCCGAGTGCCTGGGGCTGTGGCACCGCTGGGTCCACCACTGGCTCGAGCGCCTCGAAGGGGTCCAACATGCCCTGCGCGAGCGGGTACTCGGGCTTCATCGCCGGGCCCACGACCTCGGGAGGTGCCTTGGCGTGCAGCAGGTCGAAGGACGTTCCGATGGCCGGCCGCCCCGACGTGTCGCCGAGGCGGGCGTTGAGGGCGATGGCGTCCTCGTTCATCGGGTCGAGCTCGAGCACCGACTCCAGGCACGACATCGCGTCGTGGCGATCACCCCGCCGAGCCAGCTTCAGCGCCTGCTGGTACAGCTCGCGCACCTCGTCACTCCAGACCTTCCGTGGCTTCCAGGTGGTGTGCCTCCGCACCGGCTTGGAGTCGAGGAACCGAAAGGCCCGAAGCTGCCCGATGAAGGCCCTCAGAGAGGCCAACGTCAGCGGCACCCCGATGCGGTCCGCGGCCTCCAGCACCTGACTCGCCGAGCGCTGCCCGTTGAGCATGCGGGCCACCGACACCTCGAAGTCGTAGAGCGTGAAGGTCACCTGGGCCACCGGGTCGACGACGTGAATGACCCCCCGCGTTCCCTGGGCCGGCTCGAGCTTCAAGTCACTCCGAAACGACGGGACGATGTCCGCCTCGCCCTTCACTCCGAGGGGCGGTACCACGGCGCCCGGCACCACCGGCGGTGGCCGCCCGAGCACCCCGATGCGCGACATTCGAGAGAAGAAGGCCTCGACCTGCCCCGCGTCGACGTCGACCCCGATGCTCAGCGCCTTGGCCGCGAGCTCGACCGCGCTGACTCTGCCGTCCCACGCTTCGAGCAGGCGCAGCTCACCCTCGCTCAGCGGCAGCACCGCTCCGGTGGCCGAGTCGCCGAGCTGGCGGCCGTCGGGGGTCGCCTCGACTGATACCGAGTCTATGAGCCCCGGGAGAGACAATGCTCCGAGTCTAGCGCCACTCGAGCCCAGCGCAGCTATTCAACTGCCTGAGCCTTCGTTTCCTCGTCTTCGAGAACGGAGGTGCCCACGACCGAGACCAGGGGCCGGCCAAGTGTGCTTGGGTCTGGGCATGCACGACTGGCTCGAGAGGTGGAGCACCTACAGCCCGAGTGCCGTCGCGGTGACGAACGCGGAGACGGGCGAGCGGTGGACCTACGCCTGGCTCTACCAGGCGAGCTGCCGGCTGGCCGACGCGCTCGAGGGTTGGGGCGCTCAGCGCGGTGACCGGGTCGCGGTGCTGGCCGGGAGCGAGGCCGAGTACTTCCCGCTCTTCTTCGCGCTCCAGCGCCTGGGCGCCATCTTGGTGCCGCTCAATTTTCGACTGGCGCCGCGCGAGCTCGACCACATTCTCTCCGACTGCCGGCCGTCGCTGTTGCTGGTGCACCGAGACTTCGCTCCGGCGGCCGCGGCCCTGACCCGAGCCCCTGTGGTGCGGGTCGACTTCGAGGCCGTGAGGGCGGTGCTGGCCGACGAGGCGCGCCCGACACGACGGCGGGCCTTCGCGACCGGCTTCGAAGACGCCTCCATGGTGCTGTACACCTCGGGCACCACCGGGGCGGCCAAGGGCGCCATCATCACCCCGAAGATGATGTTCTGGAACTCGGTCAGCACCGGGCTCCGGTTGGACCTCACCCACGACGACGTGGCGCTCTCGTTTCTGCCCTTCTTCCACACCAGCGGCTGGCACGTGCTGAACACGCCGCTGTTCCACCGCGGGGCCCGGGTCGTCTTCGTGAAGAAGTTCGAGGCCGAGCGGGTGCTGCGGCTGTGCGACCAAGAAGGGGTGACGATTCTCTTCGGAGTGCCCACCACGCTGGACATGATGGCGCGCACCACGGCGTTCTCCGAGGTGACGCTGGCGACAGTGCGCTACGCCATCGTGGGCGGAGAGCCGATGCCCCTCGAGCTCATTCGCACCTGGGAAGCCCGCCACGTGCCCATCAGGCAGGGCTTCGGGTTGACGGAGTTCGGGCCCAACGTCTTCTCGCTCAACGCCGAGGACTCCCAACGCAAGATGGGCTCCATCGGCTTTCCCAACTTCTACATCGAGACCCGGGTGGTGAGCGACGACGGGCACGAGGTCGAGGGCGAGGCGGTGGGTGAGCTCTGGCTCAAGGGCCCGGCGTGCACCAAGGGCTACTGGGAGAACCCCACGGCGACGCGCCAGGCGATTCACGACGGGTGGTTCGCCACCGGCGACCTGGTGCGCCGTGACAGCGAGGGCTTCTTCTACGTGGCGGGTCGGAAGAAAGACATGTTCATCAGCGGCGGCGAGAACGTGTACCCGGTGGAGATCGAGCGCTTCCTCTCGACGCACCCCAAGGTGAGGGAGGTGGCCGTCATCGGGGTGCCCGACGAGACGTGGGGCGAGGTCGGCAAGGTCTTCGTGGCCCCGGTCGCCGGTGCGTCGCTGACGGCCGACGAGGTGCTGGCCTTCTGTCAGGGGCAGCTCGCCCGGTACAAGATTCCCAAGCACGTGGAGGTGCTGGCCGAGCTTCCCAAGGGCGACTCGGGGAAGATCCTCAAGCGGGCGCTGAAGCGCTGAGGCTCGCCCGGCTCTTCTTGGCGCGCCAGAGCACCCAGAGCCCCTGAGGGACGACCAGCCAGAAGCCCGAGGCGGGAATGAGCAGCCCCCCGGCGAAGGCGATGGCGAGCAACTGCCACCCCACGGCGCTGGGGAGCGGCCGCTCGGGGGTCTCGAGGCGATCCATCACCCACCCCAGTGAGAGCACCAGGAAGCCGAAGAAGAGGAACCAGAAGAGCACCTGCCGCTGAGGGTCGGGCTCCACCGCGCCGACCACGCCACCGCGCACGAGCTCGGCGAACAGGTTTCGCGGAGGGCCGCTGCCGGTGGTCAGGAGGCCGACGCCGGCGAGGACCCCGACGGTTTGGTGCACGAGCCCGGTGGCGAACATCGTCTTCCCTGGGGTGAGATTCATGGCGCCTCCATACTGAGTGGTACTTGCCATACTCTAGCGTATGTTCGAGCGCCTGGCGCTCCAAAGAGTACGCTCCCTGCGCGCCTGGGCCTCGCACCTGCTACCCTGAAGGCCGCTCATGCCTTCTCCCTTCGATCTGTCTGAGACCCAGACCTACGCTGCCTGGCGAGACCGAAAGCTCGCCACCGCGCCGGGCCGCCTGGAGGACGTGCTCGTTGAAGTGAGCGACCCCCGGCGCCTCACCGTTGCCGAGCGCGCCCGGCTCCTCGAGCTCATCGAGCGAGCCAACCTGGCCATCTACGCCGGCACGACGGGCCGCGACCCGGACAAGGAGATCCCCCGCAGTCTCGGGGCCCAGCTCGGCCTCCTCCGGCTCGACGACCATTGGCTGACCGACGACGACGCCATCTCGCCCATTTCGGTTCGAGGCGCCGAAGACCGGGGTGAGCGGCGCGAGTTCATTCCCTACACCGACCGCCCCATTCGCTGGCACACCGACGGGTACTACAACCCTCCACAGCGAACCGTGCGCGGCCTCCTGCTGCACTGCGTGGAGAGCGCCGAGCTGGGCGGCGAGAACCAGCTGCTCGATCACGAGCTCGCGTACCTCCTGCTCCGCGACGAAGACCCATCGCACGTCGCCGCTCTGTCAGCCCCCGACGCGATGTGCGTTCCCGCCAGGGCAGACGAGCACGGCATCGCCCGGCCCGAGCAACCTGGCCCGGTGTTCTCGGTGGACGCCCAGGGCCACCTCCACATGCGCTACACCGCCCGCACCGTCAGCATCGCGTGGAAGGACGACGCCACCACGCGGGCTGCCCGCCTCGCCCTCGAGCGGCTCCTCTCGACCCCCACGCCTTGGACCCTCAAGGGCCGCCTCGAGCCCGGCATGGGGCTGGTCTGCAACAACGTGCTCCATGATCGCAGCGGCTTCACCGAGTCACCCGCACGCCGGCGGCTCCTGTATCGGGCACGGTACTACGACCGGGTGAGCTGAGCCGACCTCACATCGACAGAACGGGCTCCGACGGCATCGTCGACCTCAGCCCGGTGGCCGCCAAGAACAGCGCCCCCTGAGACAGCGGCGCGCCCTGGTCGTCGACGGCGCACCGGGCGACATAGTCGCAGGCGAGGGGGACCGAGCGCACCGTTTTGTGCGCGAACTGTGGGCTGATGATGGTCGTCATCATCGAGGTCGCCACCCGCTTCACCGTGGCGCCAACGCTGTCACCCTCGATGACGGTGCCGCCAATCAACAACTGCTTGGCGATGCCGCCCATGTAGCTCAGGATCCTCCGACGCGTGGCCGCCGACGGGACCTGGGTCCGCTCCCCGAATATCGCCACCAGGGCGATGCCCGACGGGTGCCGCGCCAGGGTTCGACCGATGACCTCGAAGGAGTGGGTAATCCCGTCTTCCGAGACGCACGAGTGGAAGATGAGAAAGACGACGTTCCCCACCCGGCCATGGACCCACCCGGGGCCGCTCTCTCTTTGGTCGACCGCTGCCGTCATCCTGGTGCCCCCCACGCCGCGTTCGCCAAATGCATAACACGGCCACCGGAGCGCTCCCGGTGTCGACCGAGACTCAGCCGTCGGTCCGGCCGAGCAACTCCGGAGGTGGAGGGCTCACCTCCTGGGCCAGGTGACGTCGCAGCGCGTCCGAGGGCAGGAGTATCCGCGCGCTGCTCCCCGGGGTGAGGCAGGCCACCGCCACCAGGTGCTCCGCCACCCGGCGCCGCTGGGCCGGAGCGTCGAGGACCGCGAGGCGCTCCACGAGGGCGCCGAGCGACAACCCGAGCATCGTGCACACGGCCAGCCGGCCCTCCTGCGCGGCGCGGAGCGCGAGGTCCACCGACACCGCGTCGTCGATGAAGTCGAAGCCGACCACCGACGCCGCCGACGTTCGCACCGCGCGGAAGAATGGCTCGACCTTGGTGGGCTCGGCGTTCCACTGGAAGTCGCACCGGGGGAAGCTCACCGGTTCTTCCAGCGAGGCGATGACGTGGCCAGCGTCGAAGGAGGCGTGCAACATCGCCGAGAAGCTCGTCGACCGCCCGCTCGCGGGTGGCCCGCCAATCACCACCAACCCACGTTTGAGACCCAACAGGCTGTCGAGGCCCGGGGCGAGGAACGCCGAGGGCCCCAGCACCCGCAAGGCGATGCCCGCCTTCGAGGCGCTGACCCGCACTCGCCCCACGGCCTCGACCTGCATCGCCCCGACCTGCACCACGTCGCTGTCGACCGAGGTCCCCAGCCGCGCGGCGACCATGAACAGCGTCTCGCGGCTCAGCGGTTCTCCGCGCGTGGCGCTGCCTCTCGGCCCATGGAACGACGGCGGTCGCCCACTCTGGAGGAACACATCTTGCGCCCCCAGCCCCATGGCCTCGGCCAACAGCCGGTCGATGTCCAGCGGCTTGGGCCTGGCCATCGGCGGCGCGGAGTCCACCGGCGTCGACGGCAAGCGCACCATCGGCGCGTTGAGCACGACCAGGTGCTGTTCGGGCTCCCGCTCGGCGAGCAGCGCCGCGCTCTCGAGCAGGTTGACCAGATCCGAGTCCCAGCCGAGCTCCACCCGGGTTCGGGCGCTCCGCAGCGTTGTCGGTGTGACCTGTCGCCGAATGACCCTCAGCGGCAACGAGCCGAAGGTGAACGGCCCCTGGCCCAGCCGACCGAGGAAACCACCGTTGAGGAGCTGGGAAGCCAGGCCCACATCATCGAGCGCGGCCCCGGCCACTGAGAGGAACCGCGGAAGAAACTCGGCCTCGTCGGCGACCTCGAGCGAGCCTCCCTGCCCGCCGGTCTGGAGCACGGCATCGAGCAGGGCGCAGGCTGCCTCCTCGTCGAGGGCACCCGTCTCGTTGGTTCGTACCAGCGCGTTCCCGTACCCCTCCTTGGCGTACTGCGAGGTGTACAGTTTCCCCGGTTGGAGCACCCCCGTGCGAAGCTGCGCGCGCAGGGGCTCGGGCTCGAGGTACCGCGCATGAAGCCGCATCGCTAGACCCCTCTCGCGTCAGGCGCCCACAGGTACTTGTGCTGCTGGAGCTGGAACCGCACCGGCAGCCGGTCGGCGATGATCCACTCGGCGAGCTGCCGAGGCTCGAGGGCTCCGAACACCGTGGAGAAGAGCAGCGAGAAGGGCCGGCGATCGAGCTGGTGCTCGCGGAGGCGCTCCACCGCCCACTCGTAGTCGGCGCGGCTGCCGATCACCACCTTGAGCTCATCATGCTCGTTCATCGAGTCGAAGACGCGCGGGTCATGGCGATCGGCCTCGCCCGATGACGGCGTCTTGAGATCGACGATTTTATGCACCGCCGCCGGCACTTCACTGACGTCGATGGCACCCGAGGTCTCGAGGAGCACGGTGAGGCCCCGGCCCAGGAGCGCCTCCATCAGCGGGTAAACCCCGGGCTGGAGCAACGGCTCGCCTCCCGTCACCTCGACCATCTTCGCGCCCAAGGCCAGCACGCGAGTCACGACCGCCTCGTTCTCGAGGCGCTCACCTCCACGAAAGGCGAAGGCGCTGTCGCAGTAGGTGCACCGCAGGTGACAGCCGGTCAGCCGCACGAAGGTGCACAAGAGCCCCTGGTGCGTCGACTCGCCCTGCAGCGAGAGGTAGATCTCCTTCACCACCACCGAGGTGGCGGAGGCGGCGCGGCGGGGGAGGATTCGTGGGCGGCGGGCCAGCATCGGAAGGAGCCTACTTGCGGACCAGCGGCTTGTACTTGATGCGCCGGGGCTGGAGCGCGTCGGCCCCCAGCCGCTTCTTCTTGTCGTCCTCGTAGTCCTGGAAGTTGCCCTCGAACCACACCACCTTCGAGTCGCCCTCGAAGGCGAGAATGTGGGTCGCCACGCGATCGAGGAACCAGCGATCGTGGCTGATGATGACCGCGCACCCGGCGAAGGTGTCGAGGCCCTCCTCGAGGCTGCGGAGCGTCTCCACGTCGAGGTCGTTGGTGGGCTCGTCGAGCAAGAGCAGGTTGCCGCCTTCCTTCACCAGCCTGGCGAGGTGCACCCGGTTGCGCTCGCCGCCGGAGAGGTCCTTCACCCGCTTCTGCTGGTCCGTGCCCTTGAAGGCGAACCACGAGAGGTACGCCCGCGACTGCACGATGCGCCCGCCGAGGTCGAGCTGATCGAGCCCGCCCGACACCTCTTCCCACACGGTGTTCTCGCCGTGCAGCGAGTCACGCGACTGGTCGACGTAGGCGAGCTTCACCGTCTCGCCCACCGTCAGCGAGCCCGAGTCGGCCGTCTCGGCGCCGATCATCATTCGGAACAAGGTCGTCTTGCCGGCGCCGTTCGCCCCGATGACGCCCACGATGCCGTTGGGGGGCAGCTTGAACGAGAGGTCCTCGATGAGCAGTCGATCGCCGAAGGACTTCTTGAGGTTCTTGGCCTCCACCACCAGGCCGCCCAGGTTGGGCCCGGGGGGAATGTAGATTTCCCCGGTCGATTCTTTCTTCTGGCTCGACTCGAATTCTCGCCGCATCTCGTCGTAGCGGGCGAGCCGAGACTTCGACTTGGCCTGCCGAGCCTTCTGTGAGCTCGACACCCACGACAGCTCGTGCTCGAGGAACTTCTGGCGGTAGCTGGTCGACTTCTCTTCCTGCTCGAGGCGCTTCTTCTTCTGGTCGAGCCAGCTCGAGTAGTTGCCCTTCCACGGCACCCCCTCGCCCTTGTCGAGCTCGAGGATCCACTGGCAGGCCTCGTCGAGGAAGTAGCGATCGTGCGTCACGCACACGATGGTGCCCTCGTAGCTCTTGAGGTGCTGCTGGAGCCACTGCACCGACTCGGCGTCGA
>PMBV01000389.1 GCA_003153055.1 Myxococcales bacterium | reverse complement strand
GCCACGCCGTGGCACGGCGCGCAGTAGATTTCATAGCGCTGCTTGCCTCGCGCCCGAGTCGCGTCAGACAGCACGCCGGCCGTCTTCACCTCGTCGGGGAAGGTCTTGGTCGGGGCGCCCTTCTCGTCGACGCCCTCGTACAACCGAGCGTCCTCCTCGAGCTGACCCTGGGCGATGGTCCCCGCGACCGGCTCCTGCATCACCCGGCCATTGGCGAACAGGCCCGAGGTGTCCTTGCGGTAGGCCTTGCCCTTCTCCTGCGTCTGCATGTTTCGAATGAGGTGCACCGGCGGCTGACTCGACTCGCAGCCCCGACAACCCAGCAACCCAACGGCTGCTCCCACTGAGATGATGCCAACGGACCAGCTGCGCATGTCAGGCCTCCAGCTCCTCGACGAGCGTCGCGCCTGACTGGGTCAGGAGCGCCTTCGTCGTCTCGAGCTCGAACTTGGGGTCGGTTGCCTCGACCATGATGAAAAACTTGTCGTCAGTCACTCGCTCGAAGGCCTTTGAGGCGAAGGCCGGGTGGTGGTGCCGCGGAAGGCCGTTGAGAACCCAGTTGCCGAAGAACGCCGTGAGGCAGCTCGACAACACGGTGAGCTCGTACCAAACCGGCACGAAGGCCGGCACCGAGAGCAACGGCTTGCCGTCGACGATGAACGGGTAGGCGCTGCCGCTGGTCCAAATTTGAAACAGGAGGCCGAAGGTGCTGCCCGTGAGCCCCACCAGGAGCACGTACCACGGCAGCTTGCTGGGCTTGACGCCCATGGCCTTCTCGAGCCCGTGCACCGGGAAGGGCGTGCAGGCGTCCCACTTGGAGTAGCCGGCGTCGCGGACCTTCTCGCACGCGTGGTACACGGTCGCCGGGTTCTCGTACTGGGCCAACAGGCCCCAGGTCGGGGTCTTGGTGATGTCGTTCATGTTCAGTGCCCTCCCTCGACCGCCGCCGCGTGAGCGTGAGCGTGCGTGTGGCCGTGCGCCTCGTGCTTGCCGTAGCCTTCCCAGTGCGGGTTGGCCTCAGGCATCACGCCCTTCACCTCGCTCATCGCGATGACGGGGAAGAAGCGCACGAAGAGGAGGAAGAAGAAGAAGAAGAGGCCGAAGGTGCCGAGGAGGAAGAAGACCTCGGTCACCGGCACGAAGTAGTCCCAGCTCGACACCAGGGCATCGCGGTGCAGCGACGTCACGGTGATGACGAAGCGCTCGAACCACATGCCGATGTTGACGAAGAACGAGAGGATGAAGGTCAGGGTGACGTTCGTGCGCAGCTTCTTGAACCAGAAGAGCTGGGGCGTGATGACGTTGCAGCTCACCATGATCCAGTAGGCCCACCAGTACGGGCCGAACATGCGGTTGATGAACGTGAAGCCCTCGTAGTCGTTGCCCGAGTACGCGGCGACGAAGAACTCCATCGCGTAGGCGTAGCCGACCAGCGAGCCCGTCACGAGGATGATCTTGTTCATGTTCTCGATGTGCTTGACGGTGACGAGGTCTTTGAGGCCCAGCCACTTGCGGGCCGGAATCATCAGCGTCAGCACCATCGCGAAGCCCGAGAACACCGCGCCGGCGACGAAGTAGGGCGGGAAGANNACGATGGTGTGCACCGAGAGCACCAGTGGCGCCGAGAAGGCCGCGAGAATCTGGTACGCCTTCTCGTAGGTCACCCAGTGGCGGTGCGAGCCGCGCCAGCCCAAGGCCAGCGTGCCGTAGAACAGCTGACGCCACCGAACCTTGGTGCGGTCGCGCAGGGTGGCGAAGTCAGGCACGAGCCCGGTGAACCAGAACAGCGTCGAGACGATGAAGTACGTCGTCACCGCGAACACGTCCCACTCCAGCGGGCTGCGGAAGTTCGGCCACAGGCCCATCTGGTTGGGAATCGGGAACAGGTAGTAGTCGAGCCAGACTCGACCGGTGTGGAGCGCCACGCAGGAGCCGGCCGCCATGACCGCGAAAATGGTCATCGCCTCGGCGTACCGGTTGATGGAGGTACGCCACTTCTGACGGAATAGGTACAGAATCGCAGAGATGAGCGTGCCGGCGTGACCGATGCCGACCCAGAACACGAAGTTGACGATGTCCCACGCCCAGGCCACCGGGTTGTTGTTGCCCCAGATGCCGGGGCCTTCCCAGACCAGGTAGCCGATGTAGCCTACAAACCCCATGAGGCCCGTGGTCGCCAGCGCGATGCCGAAGGCGAAGGCGTTGGGGGTCTTCTTGATTTCAGTCTCGTTGACTCGGCACACCAACTCAGTGACGTCGTGGAAACTGTGGCTTCCGCGAACCAGCGCCTCCCGGCCCGACACCACGTCGGGCAGGACGACGTCGCCCCTCAGGGCTGGATCGCTCGGCAGTGTTGCAGCAGGTGAAGTCGCCATGGTCAGGCCAGCTCCTCGTTCTCGTTGCGGACCCGGGCGAGGTACGTCGTCCGCGGGCGAATGTTGAGCTCTTGCAGCATCTCGTAGTTCCGGTCGCTCTGCTTCAGCTTGGCCACCCGCGACTTCTCGTCGTTGATGTTGCCGAAGGTGATGGCCGAGGTCGGGCAGGCCTGGGCACAGGCCGGAGTGACCGCCCCGTCAGGCAGCGCCTTGCGATCGTTGCCAGCGCGCTTGGCGGCGATCTTCGCCTCCTCGATGCGCTGGGTGCAGAAGGTGCATTTCTCCATCACGCCGCGGTAGCGGACGGTGACGTCGGGGTTGCGCGCCAGTTGGAGCGTCTTCATGCGCTCCTTCCAGTACGGCTCGACGTAGACGTTCCCCGTGTGGGTGAAGTCGAGGTAGTTGAACCGGCGCACCTTGTACGGGCAGTTGTTGGAGCAGTACCGGGTGCCGATGCACCGGTTGTACGCCATGCCGTTGAGGCCCTCTTCGTCGTGCACGGTGGCCGACACCGGGCACACCGTCTCGCAGGGCGCGTTCTCGCACTGCATGCACGCGACCGGCTGGTGCACTGCCTTGGGGTCTTCCACGTCGCCCGAGAAGTACCGGTCGATGCGGATCCAGTGGAGCTCGCGGCCCAGCATCACCTGCTCGCGGCCCACGGTCGCGATGTTGTTCTCGGAGACGCAGGCGATGGCGCAGATGTTACAGCCGATGCAGGACGACAGGTCGATGACCATGCCCCACTGCTGGCCTTCGTAGGTGATGGCCTGAGTGAGCTGCTTGGGGTGGGCCGGGTTCGACTTGGAGTGGTGCTCGCCTTCCTCGAGGGCCTCCTCGGGAAGGTTTCCCTTCGCCGCGAGCTCTTTGCCTTCCTTGACGAACTCCTCCGCCGTGCCGCTGCGGAACAGCGGGCGGTACGCCAGGTCGCCAGGAACGCCGAGGCCGAGCCTCCGCTCCTTCGCGCCCTTGGGCTCCGCGGTCATCTGGGCGAAGCTCAGCTCCTTGAGCGGGTTGCCGGGGACGCTGAAGTGGTCCTGAGTCGAGCAGAGCTTGGTGGTGGCTCCGGTCTTCGTCAGCTTCACGCCCTGCAGCAGGTTGCCGCTGGCGAGCAGTGGGTTGGCGTCGGAGCCGATGCCCTTGGCCACTTCGCCCTGCGCCCGGCCGAAGCCGTGCACCAGCGCCAGAGTGTTGTTGGCCACGCCGGGGAGTACGAAGGTCGGGGCGGTGATTTTTCGCCCGTCCACCGACAGCTCGACGATGTCCGAGCTGTAGATGTTCTGCTTCACCGAGCTCTCGATGCCCAGCGCCTTGGCGGTGGAGGGCGAGATCATCACCGCGTTGTCCCAGCACAGCTTGGACATCGTGTCGGGGAGCTCCATGATCCACGACACGTTGGTGAGGCGGCCGTCGCGGGCGTGCCCGAAGGTCGCCACGAATTCCAGCGATTCCTTGGTCGGCGCGGTGCCCTTCAAGGGAGCGACCGCCAGGCTCACGGCGTCGGTCTGCAGCGTCAGCGCCGCGGCTGCGCGGGCGCTCGAGGCCACCACGCCGTCGTGCAGCGAGCGGCGCCAGGCCTTGCCGTCGGCCAACGACTTGCCCGGGCCCTGCCAGGTCGCCTCGACGACCTTCTTGTCGCCGGTCTCGGTCTCCATCGCCAGCTGGGCGAGGAGCGAGACGACCGGCCGTCCACCGAACAGCGGCAGGATGATGGGCTGCATCACCGAAGCGGTGCCGTCCCAGGCCTGAGCGTCACCCCACGACTCGAGGAAGTGGGCCAACGGGAGGTGCCATGTGGCCTTGGCGCCGGTCTCCTCGGCGAAGAGGCCCGCGTGAACGACGGTCTTGGCCTTGGCCAGCGCCTCGCCGAACTTGAGGGCGCCGGGAGCCGTGTAGACCGGGTTGCTCTCGATGATGACGAGCGTGTCGACCTGGCCGGCCGACAGCGATTGGGTGAGGGCCGCGAGGGAGTCGAACCCGCCCGCGTAGACGTCGCCCTGCGTCGTGGTCATTGCCTCGCCCAGCGCGCCCAAGGCGACGTTGAGGGCGTAGCCCAGCGCGTGCACCGCCGGAGCCTGGCGATCGCCGACCAGCACCACCGCCTGGCCCTTGTGGGCGGCGAGGTCCTTGGCCAACGCGGTGATGAACTTCTCGGAGCCCTCGGGGAGCGCCACGTCACCCAGCGACAGGCCGCCCAGCTCGACGCCGTGCTGCGAGAGGGCCTTGGCGACGCCCTTGAGCACATCGCCCAGCACGCCGCTCGAGATGCGCAGGCGGTGGTCGGCGTTGGTGCCGGTATTCGACCAGGCAGCCTCGGCCACGTACAGGCGCTTCATCTTCTCGACGTCGCCTTTGTTCTCCACCGCTCGCGAGGTGCCGAACTGACGGGCGAGGCTCAGGTGGTCGGGGCCCGAGACGAGGAAGTCGGACTCGAGCGAGAAGATGACCTTCGCTTTCTCGAGGTTGTAGTGCACCCGCGCGCCGGGGCCGAAGGCGAGCTGAGCGCCGGACTGGGCGTTGGCCGGGGCCAGCGGGTCCCAGCGGTACAGCTTCGCCTCGGGCAGCTTGTCCTTCAGCGTGGCGAGCAGGCGGGCCACCGTGGGGCCGTCGTTCTCTTCGAGGAGCAGCGCGAGGCCCTTGCCCTGCTGGGCCTTCAAGGTCTCGAGCTGGGCCTTGGCGAACTCGTCCCACTTCGCCCAGGTGCTGGCCTGGCCGCCGTTCTGCGGGGCGCGCTTGCGCTCCGGGTCGTAGAGGCGGAGCACCTCGGCCTGCGCCCAGACGTCGGAGGCGCCGCGGGAGCTCGGGTGGTTCGGGTTGCCTTCGATCTTCGTCGGGCGGCCCTCGTGAGCCTCGACCAACAGGCCGACGGCGCCCTCGGAGCGCGGCATCACCGTGGCGTACTCCAGGCGGTTGCCGGGAATGACGTGCTCGGGCTGGCGCACGAAGGGGAGGATTTCTTCCTGGGGCCTGCGGGCCACGTCACAGCCGGTGAGCGCACCGAGGGCCAGCGAGGCGCCGGCGAGCTTGAGGGCGTCGCGCCGGTTGAAGCCGTCGGGCATCGTCACGCCAGCGGGAAATTCGGCCTCGAGCGACTCCTGAACGGAGGCGTGACCCTCCTTGTGCTCGAGAGAGCGCCAGTAGCCGGGCTCGGCCTGGTCGCGAAGAGGGGCGTTGGAATCCTGCTTCATTGGTTACCGTTCCTCACTTAGCGGTGACAGCCGTTGCAACCGGCGGTGGCGAAGGTCTCGTAGTGGCCGTCGGGCATCTGCTTCTGCGCGCCCGACAGGCTCCCCGGGGGGTTCAGCGTCGCGGCGATGCTCTGGGCCTTGGTGGTCCAGGCGAGGTCGCCCTTCCACCCCATGGCGGTGACGGCCTCGACCGGGCGCAGGTTCGGCGCCGGGTTCGAGTGGCACTCGAGGCACCAGCTCATCGACAGCGGCTGCTCCTGCTTCACGACTTCCATGGTGTCGATGCGGCCGTGGCACGTCTCGCAGCCGATGGCGGCGCGGTTCTGGCCCACACCCACGCCCACGTGAGCGCTGTGGTTGAAGTAGCCGAAGTCGGGGATCTTGTGGATCCGCACCCAGGGAATGGACTTCTCGCCCTTCCCATCGGCCCAGCTCTCACGGAGGGGCTTCAAGAGGTCCGAGTCCTTCTTCACCTGCTGGTGGCAGTTCATGCACACCTGCGTCGGCGGCACGCCCGCGAACGGCCCCCGCTCCACGAACATGTGGCAGTAGCGGCAGTCGAGCTTCAAGGTCCCCGCGTGGAGCGCGTGACTGTAGGCAATCGGCTGAACCGGCTTGTAGCCGACGTCGGTGTTGAGCGGGCTTGCCCACCAATACAGCGCGAAAGTGACGAACCCACCGAGCGCCAAGATGCCCACCAACGCGTTCGTGGGAGTCTGGTTACTCGACCGGGAGAAGATTTGAGCCATGGTTTGGGGACCTCGTTATTGGCGCGCGTACAATGGCTTTTGAGAGTGAACAACTGATTTTTTGGTTCAAGATCGGGCACTCAAAGGCTCTGTTTTCATCATTTGCCATACAAATGCCTACTTGAATGCCCAAGTCGCGACAGCTGCGGTCTCTTGTCGCCGCACTGCGCCACAAATCGCTTGTCAGCGATCATGTCTTTTCGCAGACAGGCAGGGGCGAGCTACATGTTTTCCTCATTGCGTCACGAATCTAAACTTCTTGTTTGAGGCCTTCGGGTCGTGGAGGCGCGGCAAACACCACTCGCCCACTCGAGAAGGGAGTGCCATCGGGGCCCTGGTAGCGGAACGAGGCGGTGGTGCGCTGCGGGTTCCACTCGAGCTCGAGGGTGACCTGATGCCCAGGTCGCATCAAGGCCTGGAACTTGAGCGCATCGACGCGGGCGATCGGCGGAGCGCACGAGAAGGCGTCACCCATCCACCCGATGGCCCAGTCGACCTGAGCGACGCCAGGCACCACAGCCACTCGTGGGAAGTGGCCCTGGAGCACCCGGAGACCGGCGTCGACCTCGAAGGCCAGGCGAGCCCGGCCCGCGTCGCGCTCGAGCCACGTGGGTTGGGGGGTGAGCGGGGCCAGGGCCGCGAGGATCAACCCGTCGGTCGTCTTGCCCTCGGCAGTGAGGGGCAGCTCGTCGACGAAGCGGAACCGCCGCGGCAGGACCACCCGCTCGACCGTGTCGGCCAACGCCGCCTTGAGGGCGTCGACCAGGGCCCGCTTGCCTCCCACGAGCAGCGCTCGACCCGGCTGGCTCGGCACCGCGAGCACCCCTACCATGGAGCGAGCACCCTCGATGAGCACGGCACGGGCTTCGGTCACCAGCCCAGACTCCTTGAGCCGCGCTTCGATGGCCGTCAGCGACACTCGCTTCTCTTCCACCTTGGCGATGCGGTCGGCCCTCTGCCCCAAGGTGAAGCACCCGGCCCCCGCGTCATGAGCCGTGTCGGCCGTGACGTACCAGTCGTCAGACGCCAGGTGCGGCGAGCGCACCTCGAGGAGGCCGCCATTCCCCACCCGCCAGGCCACCTCGGGGAACGGCCGAAGAGGCGAGAGCGGCCCCTGGTGTCGCTCTCGGTAGGCCACGCCGCCGGTCTCCGAGCTCCCGTACACCTCGATGGCATTGGCACCGAAGGCGGCCCGGCAGCGGCGCGCTCCTTCTTCGGGCAGGGGGCCACCCGACGAGAACACCGCCAGGGGCCGCTGCGAGGGAGCCAGCGGTGCCTCCCGCTCGGGCAGCCGCTTCAGGTGCGCCGGGCTCGTCACCAGGAGCGAAGGTCGCTCGGCCAAGGCCGCCTCGACCTCCTCGGGGTACTCCAGGCGCCGGGGCGAGAAGGCACGCCGGGCCGCCAAGGGCCACAGCACGGTGAAGAGCAGCCCGTAGATGTGCTGGTGCGAGACGGTGGACACCACCGCCGCCGGACCAGGGTGGAAGGTGGCCTCCAGCGCCAGCACCTCCGAGGAGAGCTGACGGAGCCGCTTCTCGATGGCCGCGGGCGCCCCAGTCGTGCCCGAAGTGAACACCACCAACCGGGCGTCAGGGGAGACAGCCCACCGGGGTGGTGGTGGGCCGCGCCGTGGCTCGAGCGCGCCGGGGAGCGCTCCCAGGTACGCCTCGCAGCGACCCTCGAGGGCTTGACAGGTGCGCGGCAGGGCATCGCCGGGGAGCAGCACCTCGGCCCCAGCCAGCCAGGCGCCGAACAACGCCGCCGAGAAGCGCGCCCGGTCTTCGGTGTAGAGGGCCACCCGCTGGGCCTTCGCCTCGAGGACGGCGGCGCGGTAGCCGGCGACCAGCTCGAGAAAGGCGGGTGCCGTCGCCCACGGCCCCTCGAGTGCCACCGGGCACCGAGAATCGGCCAGCGCGTCGAGGGCGTGCTCCACTGAGCCCACGTTCAACCTCCCTCCGCGTGGCGGCGCTTGACGACCTGTCGAATCATCAGCTCACCCATGAAGAGGAGGCCCATGGCACCGTAGGCGATGCCTCCGTTGTACAGGGCCCAGGTGGCTTCGCTCCCCCAGAGCGCGGTGGCCGCGGCCACGGTGCCGTTGACGACGAAGAAGCCGCACCACACCTGCGTCACCCGCCGGGTGTAGGCCACCACGTGAGGCGGCAGGTTCGGCTGGGCGAACCGGGCCAGGCGCTCCACCATCGACGGCGGCCGCCACAGCGTCGCTCCAAAGAGGGCCAAGAGCGAGGCGTTGATGACGACGGGGTAGAACCGCAGCGGCCAGGCGACGTTGAAGACGCTGGCCAGGGCGCCCAGGGCCAGGGCACCGACACCCACCCAGCGCCAGCTCGTCTCGCGGGCGGTCAGCAGCCGAGCCCCGCCCAGCGCGACGAGGCCCAGGGCCAGCCACCGAGGCTCCAAACGGCCCCCGGCCCACCAGATGGCGAAGGGGTAGAGGAGCGTCAGGATGCTGAAGAGGGCGGTACGCACCGGCTCTAGGAGGCTTGTCGCCCGGGGGCCGCGAGCTCACTCGCAGGCGCCACCAGCGCGTACAGCGCGTCGACCACGTCTTGCACCGTACGCACCGTCTTGAACACCTCGGGCGGCAGGCGCTTGTTGCCCATGAGGGGCTTCATGCGCACGAGCAGGTCCACGGCGTCGATGCTGTCGATGTCGAGCTCCTCGTACAGCCGCGACTCGGGCTTGATTCGCTCGGGCGTAAACTCGAACGTCTCGCACAGCACTTCCACCAGCTTCTCGAAGACTTCTTGCTTGGTCATGATGGGTGTCCCTTCTCGACGGGCTGGGCGCGGTGGCTCAGCACCATGGCGGCCAGCGCCCGCACCGACGCGAAGTGTTTCTTGGTCTCGGCCGCGTCTTGCGACAGCTTGATGCCGTAGCGCTTCTGGAGGCCCACGCCGAGCTCCAGGGCATCGATGGAGTCCAGGCCGAGGCCCTCGACGAAGAGGGGGGCGGCCGGGTCGATGTCCTCGGGTTTCAAGTCCTCGAGGTTCAGGGTGTCGATGATGAACTTCTTCAGCTCCTGCTCAATCGCCTCCACGACGGGCCTCCTGTTGGAAGAACTGCTCGAGCCATTGGGTCAACCGACGGGCCGCCAACGGCTCGCTGGCACCTGACTCGAGGAACTGCTCAATCGCCACGTCTTCCCTTACCTCGATGGTGAAATGCCCCGGTCGAGGAGGGACCTCGTACCACTTCTGGCCCTTGCCGAGCATGAGCGGTTCGCAGCGAATGACGACTGGGGTGACGTCGACCCTGGCGCGCACCGCCACGTTGGCCGCGCCCCGGAGGAGCTTGATGGGCTCGCCCTGGGGGCTCCTGGTGCCCTCGGGAAAGATGATGAGGGAGTTGCCGGTGCGCAGGGCCTCGAGGCTGTCGTCGATGAGCGCGATTCCGGCGTCATTACAGACGTAGTGGGCGGCGCTCACCGGGCCTCGGGTGAAGGGGTTGGCCAACAGCGCGCTCTTCACGACACACGAGACGTCGGGCATGAGCGAGACGAGGATGACGACGTCGATGAGGGTGGGGTGGTTGGGCAGCACCAACAACCCGGGTCGCCGCAGGCGCTCGAGGCCGCGGACCTCGACGGTGATGACGCCGACCGCGCGCATGAGCCACACGAAGAACCGCCAGGTGTGGTGAATCACCCGGCGGCTGACCTGGGTCCGTCGGGCCGGGTCTCGAATGAAGAGCTCCACCAACGGAAAGACGAGGAGCCGGAGCACCAGCCCTCCCGTGCCGAAGAAGGCAAAGCAGAAGCCGGTGGCGGCCACCCGGTAGGCGGAGTCGAGCCGGCCTCGAGCCCTGGGCAGCGCGCTGGCATGCTCAGCCATGGTGGGTCCACACCCAGCTTCCGCCGGCGGCTGGGGCGACCAGCTCGGCCGTGGGGTCGAGGAAGAAGCGGAGCACGTCGAGGCCGTGGGGGAGCGCCGCGTTCCCGCGCTGGCTGCGTGAGGCTGGCTCGAGTGAGAGACCCAGCGCGGGGCCGGGCCCTTCGGGGAGCGAGAGGCGCATGGCCCAGGCGAAGTCGGCCGCTGGCTCGTCGGCGTACTGAGCGTAGGCCGATGGGAGCGAGACGTCGTACACCACCAGGAGCACCTCGGGGTTGCCGTCGCGGAGGAGCCCGAAGGCCTCGACGACGGCGGCCTCGGCGGTGGTGGGGCCTCCCGCGATGGACACCACGTTGGACGGGTCTTGGCGAGTGATGGAGTACTGGCCACCGATGGCGTTGTGCACCGAGAGGCCGAAGCTGGTGGGCGAGAGGGTTTCTCCGGCGGCCAGCGTCGAGAGGAGCTCGACGGAGCGGGCGACGTCGCCATGTCGGGAAGCGAAGACGGCGGGCATGCCCTTTCGCTCGCCCTGGCAACTCGAGGCGACGTGGTAGGCGAGGCGGCCCAGGCGCTCGATGCGGCGGCGGGCCATGGCGGGAACGTCGCTGAGGCTGGGCACGTCGAGGCCCGTGGGGGCAAAGGGAGCCGAAGCCCAGGCGGTCCATGCCTCGGGCGTCGTCAGCCCCGGCGCCCACGCGGCCCAGTGCTTGACGTGGAATCTGATGCCTGGCTGGCCGTCCACCGGCCGTGGTCCATAGCATGGAAAGCTCTGGCCCTCGGTGCTTCTCGACGGTGGCTTTTCAGCTCGGCTGGCGGTTGCTAGAACCAGCCCACCTGCGGGGAGGTCTGTTTGCGAATCGCGTGCGGTGTAGCCTTGTTGGCGCTGAGCGCTGGAGCGGCCTCCCGGCCTTTCGTGGGCGAAGGAAACGCGGTCATCACTCGCGGCACCGAGGCGGAGGCCGGTCGCATCGCCACCGAGAAGGCCACGGGGCAGGCGCTGATGCTGGCCCTGGGCCGGGAGGAGCCGGCGCTCCTGACGGGCGGCCGCGAGCACATCACCTCGTCGCGGGTTCTGGAGCAGTCAGTGGACGGCAACATTCTCACCATCAAGGTCGAGGTGCAGGTCGAACCCGAGGCCCTGCGGCGGGCGTTTCCCCGGGGGGCGGCGCAGGGCGTGGCGGGCCAGCGCGTCTTGGTGCTGGCGACGGAGCAACTCGATGGCGCCCACTACCTCGGGTGGACGGATCACGCCTTCGCGGCCCAAGGCGCCGGCGTCACCTCGACGGTGAAGACGACGATGGTGCAGGTGACGGAGGACATGGGCGCCTGCGAGGCCGCCGTGTCGGAGGCCTTCCGGGCCGGGGGCTTCGAGGTCATCGACCCCGAGGTGCTGGAGGGCAAGGTGACGGCCCGTACCGCGGCACAGGTGATGAATCTGAGCAATGGCGAGGCCCAGAAGACGGCCAGGGTGGCTGGGGCAGAGCTGGTCGTGGTGGTGACTGGCAGGGCGAGCCTCACCACGGTTCCTGAAGCGGCCCGCGCGGGCATGGTGTCGGGCCAGGCCTCGGTGGTGGCCCGGGTGGTTCGGGTGAAGGACGGCCGGGTGCTGGGCTCGAGCTCGGTCACCGGGGCGCAGCTCCATGTCGACTCCCTGACCGCCCGCGCGATGGCGCTGTCGAGCGCCGCCGGCCGAGTGGCCCAGGACCTCATCGAGAAGCTGAATTCGTACACGCCGGTTGGAGAGCACGGGAAATGAAACGATTGCTGGTGGGCGCGAGCATCGCGCTGGTTGTCGTGTCGTCTTTGGGGTGTGGTGGCAAGCGGCGCCGGCGGGAGGCGCGGCGTGACGCGTACGCCGCCCAGGCTGAGCAGCAGGAGGGCGACCCGGGAGTGACGACGCGGCCGCCTGACAGCGCCTACGCCGCGCCGCCTCCGCAGCAGCCGTTGCCTCCACCTCCGCCGGTTCCAGCCAGCGGGAAGGGCCCGATGCTGGCGAGGGATACTCGCGCGGTGTGGACGGGCATCAAGAAGCGGGTGGGGGTGGTGCACTTCGACGACACGGCGCAGTACCAAGGCTTCTCGGGTGATCGCCAGCTCTTGGCCGCGTCGGCACAAGACGTGGTGAACGAAGCGTTGGTGCAGTCGGGCGCCTTCGTGGTGGTGGAGCGGGAACAGCTCGATCACGTGCTCCGGGAGCAGGGGCTGGGCCAGAGCGGGGTGGTGTCGCAGAAGAGCGCGGCGAAGGTGGGCCAGGTGCTCGGGCTCCAGGCGCTCATCACCGGGAAAATCACCGACCTCAACACCATCAAGTCGCAGTCGGGCTTCGGCGGCTACTACCAGCAGGGCAAGGTGCGCTACCACGCCCGGGTCTCGGTGAAGATGGTCGACGCCACCACCGGAGAGATTTGGGCCCAGGAGAGCGGCGAGGGAGAGTCTGACAGCACGAGCCGGGTGGTGATGGGCGGTGGGTCGTTGACACAAGATGAGACCCTGGCCAAGCGAGCCCTGTACGCGGCCATCAGCCAGACGATGGGGAAGCTGGTGGCCAAGTCAGCCAACAAGCCGTGGACGGGGGCCATCGCCAGCGTGAGCAAGGGGAAGATTTACATCACCGGCGGCTCGGAGATCGGCCTGGCACCGGGCACCGTGCTCTCGGTGCGCCACCTTGGGGCGGAGATCACCGACCCGGCGACCGGCCAGGTGCTCGGGCGCGAGACGGGCAACACCGTGGGCAAGCTGCAGGTGGCCGAGCACCTCAACGAGCGGCTGAGCGTGTGCGTCAGCTCGAGCGGCTCGGGCTTCGCGGTGGGCGATCAAGTGGCGATCGACCCCACCCAGACACGGTGACTCAGTATCCATCCTCGGGGAGGGTG
>PMBV01000544.1 GCA_003153055.1 Myxococcales bacterium | reverse complement strand
GAGGTGATCCCCGTGAACGGTTACCAGTTTCTTTCCCGCGCGCACTTCGGCCTCGCCAAGCTTCCTCTGCAGCTCCTCTTTCGTCATCGCACTCTCCCGGGTCCATTCCCGTCGAAGGCGCCGCAGCCCAATGCCGTGGCCGCCCACTGACGGGGGTCCCTCTCTGGTGGGTGCCTTCTATGTTGTCACTGCCACCGGCACTCGACGTGCTTTACCGGACGGATACGTCCGAATCCCGCTGAATACGAGAAGCGGAAGCTTGCCGAGAACGCGGCGCTTCGTGCTGCCGCAAAGGTTGACGCAGCAGTTCTCCGCGCTGCTTTTCCGAAAGACCACCGCGAGAAGGAACTCGCCGAGTTCGCGCTAGGTCTCCGAGACAAGCTCGAACTCACTCCCGTCGGCGACGTCTCGCTTCAGGTGAGAGGGAACATCGGAACCTATTCGGACACGACACTCGTTCTCAGCGCCATCAAGGGGACACCGATTTCGGTNNAGGCGCCCCTCGCGTTCCGAGGAAGCGCATTCTCGACACGGGCGATGTTCCCATGGCTGGCTGAGGAACTCGATGAGACGAGAATTGCAGGTGCCGCGTTGGATATTCGTCTCAAAGGAGCAAAGCAGAGGTTCGGAGTGACGTTTTCGCTGCCCGATGTGGGGGCGGATCACGACATCGCGTCCCTCGGCGCTGAAGCTTCCGTTTTCTTGGCTGCGGACCGCGCCTTGCGCCTTACCGAGGGCCGTCTGCGTCTCGCGTTCGTCGCCAACGGGAAGAGAGCGGAATCCTCATTCGGTGGAACAGGAACAGGAACGCTCACTGAAGAGGTACGCGCGATCGTGGAGCTGTACGCGACCGCTGGAGAGCTTGTACGACGCTTCGCCGACCGAGCGATCGTCTCAAGATCAGCGCTGCTGATGCAGCAAGCGTCCGCCCTGCAGGCAGCTGCCCTCTTTCTCTCTCCGGTGGTTGCTCGGGACCTTCAGGCATCTTTTCAGGACGACCAGCCGCCGCCAGATGGGAGCGCATATGCAGTGCCGCTGATCTCGCGGTGCATCGTTGGTGACACAATCTTCGTGCTGGCGGGATTCGTTCGCGGAACTCTGGTTCGCGACGAGTCGAGGCCCGGGTGGCAACGGCTAGCGACACCGTTTGTGGATCAGTGTCTTGGGCACGCCGAGGCCTACCTCGCGACACCGGTGCAGCGCGCGGAGCTCGACCGGAGGGTGGACGCGGCGCTCGATCGGCGGGCAGACGAACTCGGAGGTTACTTGGCAACGCAGAGGCTTGGGTCGGCGGTCTATTAGGACAGACGACGCCAGTGTCGGCTGCCGTGGTTCCTCGAGGTGTGGGGGTCGATCTGCCTGTGTCCCTGCCTCGCGAGATTCCTGAGGGCGCGTCGAGCATCACCATCGANNACAAGTGCGGCGGGCCTCGTCGCGTCCTGGCGTGCGTCTTCTCTTCCACCGTCGCCCGCGAGATTCTCGAGCACCTACGCCTCCCCGCCAGGTCCCTCCTCGGGCTCCTGCACGCGGCCCCCCCAGCACGACCTCTACGCCTGAGCTGCCCCAACCTGCCTGACTCCCTCGACCTTCGCCGAGAACGGGGTCCGCTGCCCAGCTCTCTGCTTCCTCGCCTACAACGACCTGCCCTCGCGAGCCTCCGGCCACCCTCGCCACCCTGACTCCGCCTGAAAGGCGCGGCGGGCTCTGGACGTGTGGATCGAAAAGGCCGGTTGTTCCTCCTTGAGCCTGATCCCGACGACACCCACCTCGAGGAGGTCAAGCGACGGCTGCTCGCCGCCTACTCGGTGGGCGACGCGGCGCCGGCGCCTCGGCCGCTCATCCTCGAGCGCCTCGAGTAGCTTCGCCGGCGGCCTTAGAAGAAGCTCTGCACGCCGAAGTACCCCACCGGCATGGTGAGCAGCAACGTCCCCGAGCCGCGGAAGAGGGAGACGGAGGCGTTGAGCCGCATCCCGAGGTCGAGGCCGACGTGGGGGTTCAACGCGATGAGGATCCCGAAGGGGACCGACGCGGTGAACGCGGTGGTGTCGTAGCCGCTCAAGTTCGAGGTGGCTGGGAACGAGCTGTGCGAGACGCCCGTCAGGACGCGGACGTACAGCGAGGCGAGGGTGCCCAACGAGGAGTAAACCCCCAGGCCGACCTCCGCGCCCAGCGTCAGCGAGGACCCCGCGTAGAGGTCGCCCACCCCGGCGAAGAGGGAGACGCCGGCCTGAAGCGCGAGGTGGTTGGCCACGAAGATGCCGAAGCCGGGCGCGACGCCGACGAACAGGCCCGAGCGGGCTTGCCCCGACCCCGAGGTCCCAAAGGGGGCGCTGACCGCCGGCATGACGTCGACCGCGCCAAGCAGCTGCATGGTCCCCCGGCCCGTCTTGAGCAGCGAGCGAGCCGAAGGTCCAGGCGGCGGCACGGTGTCCGGCGGGGCCTCCGGCTCTCCGGCGGTGGCGCGGTCCGGCGGAGCCTCGACACAGCCGCCGGTTTCGCAGCGACGCTCCGGGGGGCAGTCGGCGTCCTCCTCGCACGGCTGGCCGATGGCGGCGAGCGGCCAGACGGCCAGACACAGGAGTAACGACTTCACCTCGACTCGACCCATGGTTCCCCTCCAGATGAGCTCAGAAGGGCGCGCGTATACCGCATCTGAGGCCCCGGTCGACCGTCCACGTCAAGTCGACTTGACGGAGGCATCGCGGTTGCCCCGCCTCCGGGCCCCTCGAGGTAGCCCGGCTCGTCTCCTTCGACCGAGGCCCACCGTGAAGCGCTCCCTCGCCCTGTTCCTCGCCCTGTTCCTCGCCGGGCCCGCCCGGGCCGAGAAGGTCACCATCGCCGCTGCAGCGGACCTCCGCTTCGCGATGGAGGAACTGGTGGCGAGCTTCAAGCAGGGCAACCCGAAGGACGAGGTGGAGGTCATCTACGGCTCCTCGGGGAAGTCCCACACGCAGATCCACCAGGGCGCGTCGTTCGACCTCTTCTTCTCCGCCGACATCTCGCTCCCCGAAGAGCTGGCGAAGGCGGGCTGGCGGCCTACAAGGTGACGCCCTACGCGCGAGGGCGGCTGGTGCTGTGGAGCGCGAAGCTCGACGCCGCCACCCTCACGCTCGTTCCGCCGCTTGGTCATGGTAGCCCGACATGCGCGCAGTGCCGAGGAGTTGGTCAACCCTGTGACCATTGGCCTTCGTCATCGCCGATCCTTTCGGCCGCGTTGGTTGCTCAGGGCACCGCCGTTTCCCGGCTTCGGCTTCGACTCCGAGGCGAGGCGCAGTGCGCGTTCGGCCTCGTCCCTGCTCCGCGTCACCTCCTTGCGCAGCTCCGCCTCAGTCGGGAGGTAGTACTGGTAGCGCGCCGCGAGAACCCTCTTGTTGTCCTCGGGCAGGGTGATCTTCACGACCGCATCGTTCTTCTCCGAGCAGAGGACGATGCCGACGGTCGGCTGCTCGTGCTCGGCGCGCTGGAATCGATCGAACCAGTTCACGTACATCAACATCTGGCCGAGGTCCTGGTGCGTGAGCTTGCCAAGCTTGAGGTCTTCTGTGGCGGAGAGCGTTATGTGGCGGCCAGCGCACCGGCTCGGGATGGTGCCGGGATCAACGCTGTGTGGTCGCAACATAAGTGGGTCACCCTACAGGTCGCGGAGGAAGGCCATCAAGCTGCCGTCCTCTCGCCAAGGTGCTTTCGGCGCGGTGCCCTCGATCTCGACTTTCGCCAGTGCGTTTGCCTTCATCTCGAGGTCTGCCTCTGCATAGATGTTCGTGGTGCTCAGCGACACGTGACCGAGCCATGCCCGGATCGTGTTGATGTCCACGCCGGATCGAAGCAGGTGCATCGCCGTCGTGTGCCTGATGATGTGGGGACCGACGCGCTTGCGGTCCAACGATGGAAGCCCCTTCGCCGCCTTGGCTGCGTGGCGCTGCACGAGGGCGTAGACGCCGAACCGCGTCAGCGGCTTGCCGCGGCGATTCAGGAAGACGTGTTCTTCCACGCCACGCTTGGTCACCACGGCCGTCAGCTCAGCGACCGTCCGCGTCCAAAGGGGACACTGGCGCAGCTTGTTCCCTTTGCCGCGAAGCACGACGGACGACGGGTCCCTGCTTGGCGTTGCGCCCAGTCGCAGGTCCCCGATCAGGACATGCGCCGCCTCGTCAGCACGGGCCCCGGTGTTGTACAGAAACAGGAGGACAGCATGATCGCGGAGGCCCTGCGACGAGCCGGTGTCCGGCGCGGACAGGACGGCGTCGATCTCGCTCTTCTCCAAATAGGTGACCAGGGGCCGCGCTGCCTTCTTGAAGGGAACGGCTCTGATCTCGCCGCACCCGCGAATGTGCTCGGGGCTGTGGCGAGCAACGAAGTGAGCCAGTGAGTGGACCGCCGCCAGACGTTGGTTCCGGGTAGCCACGCTGCACTTCCGCTTCTCTTCGAGCTCCTGGAGGAAGCACCGAACGTGATCGGCGGACAGGGCCTCGACTTCGAGACGGTCGATGGGCTGACCGGCGCGGCAGGCAGCGAACGGCAGCAGAAGGGCGAGCGTGTCGCGATAGCTCCTCTGCGTGTTGCGGGCGAGGTTTCGCTCGCCGACGAGGTACTCGAGCAAGTACCGGCGGATCCACGGACCGAGCAGTGCGTCAGTCATGGCCGCTCCTCCCGCGCGTAGCGTTCGAAGCGTGTGTTGGCCTCGTGAAGAAGCTCGGGCGTCATGCTGAGGTAAGTCTGGGTTGCGGCGAGGTGGACGTGCCCCATGTAGACGGACAGGTGAGGCAGCAACTTCTGTACGTCGAGCCCTTGCCGGTACCACGAGGTCAGTCGATGGACGGCAAACGCATGCCGAAGATCGTGAAGCCGCGGCTGATACCGAGCGCCGTCGGACCTCCGGATCCCCGCGTGTTCGCAGAGACGGCGAAAGATCCCCTCAATCGTGTACCCATTGACCCGAGTGCCTTTGCGCGTCGTGAAGAAGGGCGCGTCATCGCCAGGAACCGAGGCGGCCTCAACGTGGCGGTCGGCATATTGGACCAGCACGCGACCCAGCTTCGGGCCGAATGGAGCGAGCCGCGTCTTGTAGAACTTGGTCAGTCGAATCGTGAGCACCGATTCACCGAAGTCGACGTCGGCGCGGTTCAGGGCGAGCGCCTCTCGCAGGCGCAAGCCGGCTCCGTAGAGCAGCAGGACCATGGTGCGCACGGTGACGGGCTCCATGCAGCTCCGATTGAGCTGGTAGGAAGCGGTTGCAGCCAGGAGGCGCCGCAGCTCATCGTGAGGGTAGATGTACGGGCACGAAGGCTGGCGGACGTCTCGGAATCACGGCTGGCAACGGCGCCGACGACGAGTACCCTCGGCTTACCGCGTAGCGGTAGAAGCCGACCAAGGCGTAGTGCTTGACGTGCCAGCTGCTGGTGATCGGCCCGGCCCCCGCCAAGAACGCGCTCACGCGGTCAACCCGGACGTCGCAGACTTGCGCTGCCGCCCCGACTGAACGGCCGAAGGCTCGCAGGACGCGTCCGTTGGTGCCGCAGTTTTCGCCCAGTGCCTTGCGGTACTCCACGTACTGCTCGATCAGCTCGACCAGCTTCACAGGAGTCCTCCGAGGTCGAAGTCGCCCACTCGCCGCAGACCGGCGAGATCGACCTTTGCGTAAATGCGGGTGGTGTCCGGCTGGCGGTGCCCGAGGTGATCGCCGATCTCCTTCAGCGAGAGACCCTGGGCCAGCAGTCTGGTGGCACACGCGTGGCGCAGTGCATGGGGGCCGTGGTGCGGGAGCGATACGTCCAGGGCCCGCAAGCGCCGGGCGACGATGCGCCACAACCCACTGCGTAGCGGCCGGAACGGGGCGCGCAATGTCAGGAAGACCTCCCGGTGGACGGACCGCTGTCGCACCTCCCGCAGATACCGAAGGACGGCATCTCCGACAGGGCGTGTGAGCGGGTACTTCTGTGCGGAGCGGGTCTTGCCGCGCCTCACCAAGAGGAGCGACTGGTCCCAGTCGAAGTCCTCGAGGCGCAGGTGCACCACTTCGCCATTTCGCAGGCCGTAGACTGACAGCAGCAACAGGATCGCGCGGTCTCGGATGTCCGTCGAGGCGTCGCCTTCGGTCGTCGCGAGAAGTTGGCGTACCTCGTCCCACGACGGACCGACCGGGAGCCGCTCCAGCGGGAACACTCGCGGGGACTTGATGGCCATCGCGTGACCACTGGGCGACCAGCCGCGCGTCTCTGCGAACCGAAGGAAGGAGCGGAGTGTCGACGCGTAGGTTTGAACGCTGACCCGTGCGTACCCGCACTTGGTCACCTTCTCCAAGAGCACCCGATCGATCTCGGTGAGCGTGATCTCGCGCAGCGAGTCCTTTGTCGCTGCGACTCGGCCCAGGAAATCTTCGAGTGTCACGCAACGGTAGGCGACCGTGTGCGGCGAGAGCCCTCTCTCCCCGGTCATGTACTTCGCGTATTCGGCGATCAGGTCGGCGCAGGGGGCAAGGGGTTTCGACGCTTCCTGCAACCGGCCCAGGAACCGCAGCCACTCGGTAGCGTGTTGGCGGAACCGCCTTCGCCCGGACGGGCGCCCCTCCCTTCTCGATCGAGTGGGCCTCGCGGCCCACGCTGCAGCCTCTTCTTCGACCTCTGTCTCGTCGATCATCTCGCCCGATCGGCCGCCAAGGTCGAGGCGCTCACAGACAACGAGGAGGTAGATCGCGGCAACGCGGAGAGTCCTCCGCGACATCCCTTCGCGGGCAAGATGGCGGAGGTACCGAACGCGCTCCTCCACGAGAGGAGCAGAGCGTTGTCGCATCAGCGCATGCGGGCGCTCAAACAGCTCGTCGAACATCGTCGAACCTCCGCGTGGGAGACGAACGGTTCGACAAGCGAGACGCTCTTATGTTCCGCTGGCGGCTATGGAATCCGGGCAAGCCGAAGCTCGCAGCAACATCGACATGCCGCTACGCCACATAACGGTCTTCGCCACAGAAGAGCTCTTATGTGCTCGAGCACATAAGAGGTCGATGAGCACGAAGCAGCGGAGCAGCCGGTTGTAGAAGACGAGGTCCACATAGAAGTGGTCGCCGTCGAGACTGAGCCGCTTCTGCCGCGCGACGAAGCAGAAGCCCTTGCCGAGTTCGAGAAGGAAGTCCTCGATGCGGTCGATGATCGCCTGCTCCAGATCGCGTTCGAGCCAGGTGTGTCGCTCGGGGAGGTCGAGAAACTCGAGGACGAACGGGTCCTTGATCACGTCACCCGGAACGGTGACCTCATGCCCCTTCTTCGCGAGGGCGAGCACCTTTCCCTTGTCTCGGCTCTTCGCGAGACGCTCGAAGAGGAGGGAGGCGATCTGCCGCTCCAGTTCACGAGCGGACCACGCCTCGCGCAGGGCCTCGATCTCGTAGAAGGCACGAGCTTCGGAGTTCTCGACTTTCACGAGGAACAGGTAGTGGGCCCAGCTCAGCGACGGCGGGAACGTCACCGCCCCAGCGGGGCTCGATTCGGCCAACACCGTTGGCCGTTTCTTGCCGGGGCGCCGCTCAATGGATTCGGCCAACGCCGCTGGCCCCTTTTCGGCTCCGCCCAGTTCAGCAGGGACGACCGATCCGCTCGGGAACGTCAGATAGAACTGCCTGATGCGCCTCAGGTTCCGGATGCTGTAGCCCGCACCGAACTGCGCGGTCAGCCTCTCCGCCAGCCCTTGGATGACCTGTTCGCCGTAGCCCGCGCGCTTCTTGCCCCGCTGCTCGACCTCGACGATCTCCCTGCCGATGAGCCAGTGGGCCTGAACCATCGCCGAGTTCACCGTGCGCACGACATGGCTTCGCGCCGCCTCGATGATCTCCGCGACCCTCTTGAACAGCTCCTCTTGTCGTCGATCGGCCAGTTTCGTCATGACACCACGTCCCCTCCGATGTGAGCGGCCATCCGCCCATATGCCATCATGACGACGTTTACACTGCGGATGCGACGTTGGGGCGGGCCCCATGCCGCGCACCTCCTCACGCTCTCGCTCACTCAATCGTCCGCGTCGAAGTGGCAAAGCGCAAGGCAGCTCGCGCGACTCGGTGGTGTCCCAGTGCGTGTCGAACCAGGCCGCGGCGGCGCTCTGCGCGCTGGGAGGCCAGGCCTTCTTCGAGAAGCGGCGCGTCGACGACAGGGCCGTCTACCCGAAGGTGTTGGTGGGCACCAAGCGGCAGTTCTCCGATGACTCGCTCATTTCCATCGAGTACCTCTACCAGTCCGACGGCTGGACCAAGAGCCAGTTCCAAGACTTCGCCAACGGCCTGGGCCTCATCGAGACGGGGCGGCAGCTCGGGCTCCCGGTGCAGCGCATGGCGGGGGTGAGCCAGTTGCTGGGTCAGTCGTCCGGCGACGGGTTGCCCACTCGGTTCAACTTCGATCCCAAGGGCCAGCACTACCTCTTCCTCACCGCCCAGAAGCCGCGGCTGTTCGACGACTTCACGCTCCA
>PMBV01000355.1 GCA_003153055.1 Myxococcales bacterium | reverse complement strand
TTCTGGATGAAGAACACCCTCATTCCTCTGGATATGATCTTCCTGTCGAAGGACCAGGTCATCGTGGGCATCGTCGAGCGCGCCGAGCCGAAGACACTCACCTCGCGGGGCCCGGAGGGCAAGGCGCTCTATGTCCTCGAGGTGCCGGGTGGTTGGGCGGGAAAGATAGGCCTCGCTCCGGGTCTCAAGGTGACGCTCGAGGGCACCCAGAGCATCGTGCCCACGCAGTGATGAAACTCAGGCAGTCGGCGCGCCAGCGAATGGAAGCTACTCTTCCATTTGGCCCTCACCCCCGCGAGCCACGGACCTCTCGTCGAGGGTCGTACCGGAGTCGAGTGGTGCATGGGCGGGTGCTTCTCACGTGTGCTCACCGAGGTCTCGGGTCGAGGGGCTGGCCAGACGGCCTCGGTGGTTGGACAGCAGCCGCGCCCTCGCACCTCAAGGCGTGCTCGCTGTCGGCGCCCGCTGGCGGGTCCCTCCTCCTCGGTGGGACGAGGTCTCCAAGCGTGTCATCACGGTGTACGAATCAGTACTCCGTGATGACAGGGCTGGAGAGTGGCCCGTCCTCGAGGTCGGTGCCGAGGTTCAGAGACCCAGTTCGTACCGTGCATGGAGAAGGACAGGATGAAGCTCCTGCAGAGGGGCGCCCATCGCGGTGCCGCGATGGCTCGATGATTGCCTCCGGCCGAGGAAGGGCGGTGGCGGTGCGTTGCAGGAATCAAGGGAGGGCTGAGACAATGGCGGGCATGCGAGTCGTGAAGGGCAGAGTCGTAGGCAACACGGTGGTGCTGGAGGAGGCCCTGCCTCAGTGTATTGAAGTCGAGGTGCGGGCGGTCGAGGCCGGTGACGACTTCTTCGTCCTCACCGAGGAAATGCGCGCGGAGCTTCGCGAGGCGGCCGCTGCCGCGGACCGAGGCGAGTTCGTCGACATGGACGAGGTCCTGGCCCGGGTAGACTGGTAGTGCGCGTCCGCATGGTCGGCCGCGCTTCGGCAAGGACCAGCGACCCAGCTCCTGAGCGACTCGGGCCTGACCTCAGCCCTTGACCTTGGACTCGTCGTCGACCCGCTCCTCGGGCTCGCTGGAGATGGGCGCCACCGGGCTCAGCTCGGCGCGCGCTCCCTCGAGTCGTGAGCGCGTCTGCGCGTCGAGGGTGATGGCCTCGTGGGCGGCCAGCTCGGCGCTGGTGGCGACCTCGTGGGCGAGGCGAGCCTCATCAGCTTGCCCCAGTGCGAGGGTGTTCAGCTTGCGCGCCACCGCCGACATCTCGGCTGCTCGCACCGTCGCGTGGCTCGAGCGCATGCCGATGAGGGCCACCCGGGCTCGCTCCAGGAGCGCCACCTGCGCCCGCACTTTAGCCAGCACCCGCTCCCTCTTGAGCCGCACCTCACCGAGGCGCTCCAGCTCTTCGCCGAGGCTCCGGGCAGCGTCCTCCAGCTGGCGCCGAGCCACCGCATCGCGGCTCGTCTTCGCGCTCTGGTTCAGCTCGTCAATCTCCCGCTGGAGGCTCACGTGGGCGCTCTCCTGCACCGACGCCTCGACGCCAGCCCACTCGGCCATCAGGGCCGTGGCATCACTCATCAACCGCTGGAGCGTCTGCGCCAACTCTTCCCGCGCGGGCTCCCTCGGCAGGGCGGCGAGCAACACCCCGGAGCCCCGGTAGCTCACCAGGGCCTTGCGCACTTGAATGGCGAACTCCCCCGACACACTGGAAAGCAGCTCCTCGGCCTTGGCCTCCACTGGGTCAGACTTGAGCGCGAGGTGCGTGGCCAGGCTGCCGATGGCGGCGAAGAGGGCCAGCACGGCCCCGCTGACGCCGAAGTTGATGAGCACCGGCGTGTCGAACTCGCTCATCCTCGCCGAGAGAATGTGCCAGACCTCGGTGCCCGCCAGCGCCAGCGCCGCGGTGGCCGCCGCCGCGCCGACCGCGTGCCCAACGCCTGGTCGCTCCGCCCCCACCGAGCCCTCGGTGCCTCGCTCGGCGACCCGGGCCTTGGACATCACGCCTCCAGCGGCGGCTCCGGCCAGCGCCACCGACCAGCTGGGCGAGAGGCCGAAGAGCCAGGGGAGCGCCGGGAGCACCATCGCCAACGCCGAGAGCACCAGCCGGTCGACCTTGGTGCCGCGTACGAAGGCCAGTGTGGCGCCAACCAACGCGAGATAGGGCAGCGGCACGGGCACCAGCGCTCGGCCGCTGAGCCACGCCAACAGGCCAGCTCCGATGCCGGCCACCACCGCGCGGCTGACGTTGCGCTCGAAGGTCTCTCGCTGGTGGAGCTGGATGACGGCCGTGTTGGACATGGTGCCTGGTCCCCGTGGAGCGAAGTCAGTACGTCGAGCCCATCAGGCCGTAGTCGCGTCGCGCCTTGGCGTTCACCGCCTTCTTGTAGATGCGCACGTCGCCGTCGCTCTGGGCCTTCTCCGCGCCCAGCAGCTGCTCGTCGGCGCCCCTGCGATCGTCGGCCACCGCGGCCGCGCCCGCGACGCCCGAGGCCTCGTCGAACAAGGCCAGATTCGACTTGAGCAACTGCCGCGCCCCGGCTCGGTCACCTCGTTCGAGGCGCTGCGCCGCCTGCTCGGCGTTGGCCGCCGCGCGAGCCCGCGTCGAGAAGACGATGGCCTCCTTGTCGAGGTTCTTCGCCACCGTCGCCTGGCTGACCGTCGCCATCGCCGCCAGGTGCGCTTCGCTGGCCAGGTCTCCTCCGTTCAGGAGGTCGCGGTAGGTGAGCCTCAGGTCGCTGACCTCGACGCCCTGGTTGTCAGCCGCCCCTTCGACGCTCAGCTGGGCCACCAGGCGCTCTTGCTGGCCAGCGGCGAAGTCGGGGAGCGCCACGGTGACGACTTCTCCCGAACCGGAGGAGGCCCTGGTCACCTGGGAGTAGCCCAGCACCTGCTCGAGCCTCGCGCCCGGAGGCACGGTGAAGGTGAGCGCCACGCCGCTGGCCACCTGAGTCGCCGCTGCGTTCAGGTCCTTCTGGAAGACGTGGGCGAGCTGGGAGGCGTCTTGCAGGTAGCCGTACCCGCCGGCGCCCACCTCGGCGATGGCGGTCATCAGCTGCTCGTTGAAGTCGTCGCCCACCCCGAGGCTCGAGACCGAGATGCCCAAGCCGCGGATGCCGCGCACCAGCGAGGTGAGGGCGCCGAAGTCGGTGACGCCTTCGGTCGGCTGGCCGTCGGAGACCAAGATGAGGCGGTTGACGCGGAAGTCGCTCTTCGCCTTGGCCAGCGAGTCACGGCTGGCGGCGAGGGCCGCTCCGATGTTGGTGCCGCCCTCGTCCCAGATGCCGTCGATGTAGCTCAGCATGCGAGCCTTGTTCTCGGGGGTCGCCAGCAGCCCCTCGAGGGACTTCACGTCGCTCCCGTAGTGCACGATGGTCAGGCGATCGGTCGAGGTGAGCTGCGAGACCAACTGGCGGCCGGCCTGCTTGGCCTGGTTCAACTTGAAGCCCGCCATCGAGCCCGAGCGATCGATGACGAGGGCCAGGTTCACCGGAGCACGGGTCGCCTGGGGGAGCTCCACGGCTCTCAAATCGACGGTGACGAAGATGCTCTGCCGCCCGAGCGCGATGAAGGGGTGCGAGAGCCGGGCGTCCATCTTAAGGCTCCCGTTCGCGACGCTGGCCGGCGGCGGCTGGGGCGCGGGCCTGAATGGAGCAGGGGCCGTGGCCGGAGCGCCGCTCAACCGTGGCAGGCCCACCACCAGTGCCACCAACGCCAGCGCGGCCGCTGTGGCCAGGAAGATGCTGGTTCGATTCATGGAAAGCCTCCGTCCCTTCGAGAGAGCACTTCGACTGCCGACCCAGAAGACACCACCGTGGGCGGGTGGTTACACGTCGGCCCGCGCGGTTCGATCTACATGCGAAGACCGCGCCAGATTCCTGGCCAATTCTTTGGGGAATTTGCTCTCTGCCCGGGGGAGGGTCGAGGCCTACCTGCCCGCGTCGGCGCCGCGCGCGCAGAAGTACGGGTCAGTGACGCCCGACAGCTCGGCGTTGGCGAGGGTCTCGACGTCGAGCAGGAGCGCCCGGCACACGAGCTTGGTCACGCCCTTGTCCTTGCTCGAGTCAGACGAGGGGCACGCCTCGTTCTGGCGGCAGTGGCGCGAGCAGTAGCCGAAGGCCACCACGTCGGTGATGACTCCGTTTTGGTCGCGCTCGAAAGGCATGTTGGAGTCACGCACGCAGTAGAGGTCGTCGCACTCCACCGCGCCTGTGGAGATGAAGTCTTTGTTGTTGCCGACGACGCCGGCGATCTCGAGCTGGCGGATCTCCATGCGTCCTCCATCGGGTGACTTCTTGATGAGGGGGCACGGGTCGTTGAGGTTGGTGGTCGTGCACGCGGTGAGTACGGCTCCTACAGCGACTCCCACGAAGATTCGTGTCATTTCCACGCTCCAAGGACGAAACGCTCTCTCGAGCGACGCAAGGTACCACAGGCGATTCAGAGAAGGAGACTTCACATCTCGACGCGTCGATGTAGAGTCGACGCGTTTTTTCACGAGGGGGCCGCCGGCATCCGGGCGGTCAGAGGGATGCGGAGAAACGAATTGAGAAAGTACCTCGTCGCGGCGTCGGTTACCCTGGTCTTCGCTCTCGCGGGCCAGGCCTATGGTCAGAACCAGCTCGAAGGCCTGGATCTCTCGGAAGACAAGAAGGAAGAGCCGGCGAAGGAGGAGCCGAGGAGGGAAGAGCCCGAGCTCGGCGCGGAGAAGGCCGAAGGGTCGAAGAAGGGCATCGGCCCGGCGGTGGAGCGCGACGTCACCCAGGACGACCGGGTGAAGTCAGTGCAGCGCAAGCTGTACATGAAGCGCGGCCGTTTCGAGCTCGCCCCGGCCATCGCCATCAACGTCAATGACGCCTACTACACCAAGTGGGGCGGGGCGCTGAGAGCCGCGTTCTACCCCGCCGACACGCTGGCCATCTCGGTGCGCTTCACGCTCCTCGACACGGTCCGCACCGACGATGTCCGCACGGCCAAGCGGAACTTGAGCTCGACGATCTTCTACTCGGTGCCCTACTGGACCGCGATGGCCGACGTCGAGTGGAGCCCGCTGTACGGAAAGGTCGCCATCTTCAACTCCATCCTCCACTTCGACGGGTATCTCGCCGCGGGGGCGGGGGTGGCCTACACCGAGACCTCGGCTGACACGCTCGACCCCTCACGCTCTGGAGTGAAGCCGGCCTTCGACCTGGGCATCGGGCTGCGCTTCGTCACCACCGATTGGCTGGCCGTCAACGTGGGGCTCATCAATACGGCCTATGTCGATACCCCGATCGGTACCACCAAGTCCTCTCTCCAGAACGTGATGCTCGTGCACGCCGGCGTGTCGATCTTCATTCCCTTCAAGTCCACCTTCCGGGAGGCCGAGTGATGAACCGCGCTTCCTGGGGTTTGATCGTGTTTCTCGCCGCGGCTCCGGTGTGGGCCCAACGCGCGGAGGAAGAGGCGGGCGACGTCTCGGAGGTCGACAAGGATGCCTCGGGGCCCCTGCGTGACCGCATTCACCCGGTCTCGGGCCACCTGTTCCAAATGGACGGCCGCTTCGAGCTGAGCCCCGGGCTGGGCATCTCGGTGAGAGACGCCTTCTTCACCAAGGTGCTGTTCGGCGCCGCGCTCACCTACCACTTCACCGAGACCTTCGCCGCGTCGCTCCGGGGGGCCTACACGCTCTCGGTCATCTCGAACTCGGCGCAGATCTGCAACCCGACCGGCTCTGCCAATGGCCCGGCTGCCGGCTGCCAGCCCCCCACCATGGAGCAGCTCACGCTCGACGGAGGGAAGCCGGTCAACAAGGCGTTCGGCCTCCTCACCTTCCTGGGGAGCCTCGACCTCCAGTGGGCGCCGGTGTACGGCAAGCTCGCGCTGTTCGCCGAGAACGTCCTCTACTTCAACATGTACGGGCTGGCTGGGCCGACGGTGGTGCTCTACGGGCCAACGACCTCGGTCACCGTCGGCGGCAACGTCGGCCTTGGCTTTCGTTTCGCCATCAACTCCTGGCTGGCGGTTCGCCTCGAGCTGCGTGACACCATCTACGCGGAGACCGGCTACAACGTGGTGGGTTACGCCGAGTCGGGCGAGGCGAGGGTCGAGTACCCGCTCTCCATTCGCAACCAGCTGACAGGCGAGCTGGGCCTGTCGATGTTCTTCCCCACTGCCTTCGGGGAGAAGTGATCCATGCGACCGCTCGCGCTCCGCCTCCTCGTCGCCGCCCTCTTCGTCACCATCGCCGCTCCGGCCCAGGCTCAGTTCGAGGGCCTCGACCTGGGGCCCCGCAAACAGAAGAAGAAGAAGAAGACCCCGCCGTCGTCCGACGTCAAGAAAGACGAGCCGAGCAAGAAAGACGAGCCGGCGGCGAAGAAAGACGAGCCAGCGCCCAAGAAGAAGGACGAAGGCTCGGCGGGCCGGGAGCTCGACCTGTCTGGCGCGCCCGAGCCCAAGCGGGGCGGAGCGCCCACCATGTCCTTCGAGGCGCTCGACGTCTCGGGGAAGACGGGCGATCGACAACGCCTCGACGCGGCCATCGGCGAGTTCAAGGCCGAGAGCTTCGAGCCCGCCGCGCTGGCCTTCTTCGAGATGAGCCAAGACCCGAAGATGCTCGGGCTCCAGGTCGAATCTGAGTATTGGCTCGCCAAGAGCCTCTACAAGCTGGCCATGTACCACTCGGCGCTCCAGCACTTCTCCAAGGTGCTGGCCAAGGGGCCGTCGACCAAGTTCTTCAAGAGCTCCCTGGAGTGGCTTTTCTTCATCGCCCGGAAGACGGTGAACGAGACGGTGGTGCTCGACGAGATCGCCCGCTACTCGAACTACGAGTTCCCCGAGCGGTTCCGCAATGAGTTCCGCTACCTCTTGGCGCGCTACAACCTGGTGCGTGGCCGCGCCCTCGACGACGTCGATCAGAAGGGTGAGGCCGACAAGTCTTACGAAGAGGTCAAGCGCATCTCGCTGATGATCCCCAAGGGCGACCCGTTCTACGGCCGGGCCAAGTACCTCGAGGGGTTGGCCCACTTCCGCGAGAACAAGCTCGAGACCGCGCTGGAAGACATGAAGGAAGTGGTGCGGGTGACCCGTCAGGCCGAGGGGCCGATGGCCCAGGAGGCGAAGAACCTGAGATCGCTCCGCGAGCTCGCCTTCATGCAGCTCGCCCGCACCCACTACGGTGCCCGCCAGAACCGCTCAGCCATCTTCTACCTGTCGAAGGTCGAGCGCGGAGGGCCGCAGTGGCTCGAGGCCTTGTTCGAGGCCTCGTGGGCCCATTACCGCATCGGCCAGTACGAGCAGGCGCTGGGCAACCTCATCACCTTGAGCTCGCCGTTCTTCCGAGACGAGTACTTCCCCGAGGCGCTCATCTTGAAGGCCGTCATCTACTTCGAGAACTGCCGCTACCGCGAAGCGCTTTCCATCATCGAAGACTTCGAGCGCATCTACAGCCCGGTGCAGGTCGAGCTCGAGGTGATGGTGAAGAAGAAGCTCGAGGCCACCGAGTACTTCACCGCGCTCGACGAGGTTCGCAAGAAGGAGAAGGCCGGCGTGAAGCTGTCTGGTACCGAGGAGATCCTCGAGCGCGTCTTGAACCTCGCCTTGACAGACAAGGACCTCAAGAAGACGGCCGACTCCATCTCTGAGCTCGAGGGCGAGATCGACTCGCTCTCGAACATGGGAGACACGTTCAAGTTCTCGAGCTTGGCCAAGGCCCTCATCGAGCAGCTCAA
>PMBV01000021.1:2389-7841 GCA_003153055.1 Myxococcales bacterium | reverse complement strand
GTTCTGCGTCCCCACGCTGAAGGGGCACCCCTCGTTGCCATACCCCGCGAAGATGGAGTCACCGATGAACTCGATCTTCCGCGAGAAGGGGGGCGCCGAAGCGACCAACGCGCCGCCCGTCACCGTGAAGCCTCCGAAGCCGCTGGTGCCCCACAGGGCCTCGTCGCGGCGATAGAGCTCCACGGTGTGTTGCCCAGGGGCCAACCCCGACGCGAGCGTCACCGTGGCCGGGTTGCCGTCGTACGAGACGACCGATGGCGAACCATGGTCGATGACCAGCTCGAAGTCGGTGGCGTCGAGAGACAGGGCCGCGGCAATGCCAGTGCCCTGGAAGCGGGCCACCACGCCGCTGCCGGACCACTCGAACCTGGCAGTGCCCGGCTGGCTCAAGTCGAAGCGACCCAGGTAATGCACACCTTGGGTGGTCGCGCCCCCGCCTCCGCCGGACCCGCCGCCTCCTCCCGCGCTCGTGCCTCCGTCGCCTTGGCCCGGCTCCGAGCCTCCACCGCCCTGACCGGAGGCCACGCCCACACCGCCGCCGATGGAAGCGTCGGCTGCTCCTCCGCCGGGCCCGCGGGCCAGACCTTCGCAGCCCAGGAGCGCCACCACCCAGCCCACGACGCACGCTGCCCGAAGAGTCCTCATGTCACCCTGACATCTAACTCCACCGACATCGAACCGGCTGGAGATGTCGTGAACGCGGCACTTCCCGGTAGGGCTGGCCTGGTCAAGCATGCTGAAAGGTGGGGCTTGCGCCGGCCTCCCGGGGTCGGTAGGGCGGTCTTCAATTTTTCGTCACACTGGAAGGCCCCGAGATGAGAACAACCTCTTTGGTGATGCTGCTGTTGGTGATGCCGTTGAGCGCGCTGGGTCAGGAGGCAACCGGCGGGGATGTGAGGGTCCACGGGGGCGAGTGGTCGCTGTCAACTGGGCGGACGGTGGGCCGAGGCAACGATGCCATCGGCGCGGAGATCGGCTGGCCGGGCATCGAGGGCAAGTACTTCCACGGGCTGTCGGATCAAGTTGACGTCGGGGCTCGGTTCGCTTTCCTCTACGGGACTTTGGTCGGCGTCACGGTCGATCCCACCTTCACCTTTGGCGCGGTCATGCGGGCGGGGCTGGTGCGCAACGGCATCGTCAGCCTCGGCCTCAACTTCAACCCCGGCGTGGGCTTCAGCATGAAGGACGCTGGCGCCTTCATCATTCAGTTCCCCCTCGAGGTGCTGGTCGGCGTGCACCCCATCAACATTCTCAACGTCAACTTCGGCGTTGGGTTGACGCCGACCATCGTCGTGCCCTTCGACGGGAACTTGGGGGTGGGCCTCGCGATGCCGATCCTCTTCGGGCCGGGCGTCGAGCTCTTCCTCACCCGGCAGTTGATGGTGACGCTGCAGACCCGCTTCGGCCCGGGAATCTGGACCAGGGACGCTCCCCACGTGCAGTTCTCCTTCGTGGCCAACTTCGGCATCGGCTACCACTTCTGAAGTCAAGTGGGACACCACTTGGGGCCGTCGCGGTCCGATTCCGTAGTGCTTGACCTGAATCAGACCATTAGAGGTGGCGTCGGAGGCCCATGGTGTCCGAGCTACTGCCCAAGGCGAAGGTGCTCATCGTCGAAGACGAAGGCATCGTCGCAATCGACCTGAAGAGGATGCTCCTGGAGCTTGGCTTCGAAGTGGCTGGGGTCGCGGCCACCTCGGAGCAGGCGCTGGAGGTCGCCAAGCTCCATCCGGTGGACTTGGTGTTGATGGACATTCGTCTTCAAGGCGCGGTGGATGGCATCGAAACCGCGCGGCTGTTGAGACAGGGGCACGACGTGCCGGTGCTCTACCTCACGGCGCACCGCGACTCGGAGACGGTGCGACGGGCGAAGGTCACCGAACCCTTCGGCTACGTGCTCAAGCCCTTCAAGAAGGTCGAGCTCTCCATCGCACTCGACTTCGCCCTCCTCCGGCACAAGCTGGAGAGTCGGCTTCGTGAGCGGGAGCACCTCCTGTCGACGACGCTCGATTCGATCCACGACGGGGTCGTCACGACCGACCAAGCGGGGCAGATTACGTTCCTCAACCCGACCGCCGAGGTGTTGACCGGCTGGGCCAACGCGGAGGGCGTGGGTCGGCCGCTCGAGTCTGTACTGCAGTTGAGAGACGAGACCTGCGAGGAGGAGCTGCGCATTCCGCTCTCTCGGCTGTTCGGCACGGGCGAAACGCACTCGGTCTCCAGCGCCGTGCTGGTGGGCCGAAACGGAGAGCAGCGACCGGTCTCGGAGTCTGCCTCCGCGGTGGCCGACGGAGACCACACCTTCGGGGCGGTCATCGTCTTCCGCGACGAGTCGGAGCATCGGGCCCTGCTGCGCCAGGTGGAGCTGAACGACCGCTTGGCAGCCCTGGGCACCTTGGCGGCTGGCATCGCCCACGAGGTGAGCAACCCGCTGACCTTCGTGATGGCCAACCTGGAGCACTTGCAGTCGACGCTGGAGGCCGCCGAGGTTCGCCAGGCCATCGAGCCGGAGGTGCTCAGCACGGTGCGCGACGCGGCCGAGGGCGCCCAGCGCATCGCGCAGATCCTCACCGACCTGCGAGGGTTCACCCGCCAGCCCAAGACCACGGCAGCGGCTGAGTGCGAGCCCTGGCCTTCGCTCGAGTGGGCCTTGAGAGTCACGGCCAAGGAGCGCAACGAGAAGGCGCAGCTCGACCTGGCCATCTCGCCGATGCCCAAGGTGGCCCTCGACGCCACCCGGCTGGGGCAGGTCTTCGTGAACCTCCTGACCAACGCGGCCCAGGCCATCTCGCCGGGAGCCCTGAAAGACCATCACATCGGCGTGAAGACGGCGACTGACGAACAGGGGGCCGCGGTCATCGAGGTCTCCGACTCGGGCGCCGGCATCACTCCGGAGCAACGCCGCCGCCTCTTCAGCGCGTTCTTCACCACCAAGGGCCCCAAGCAAGGCACCGGCCTGGGGCTGTTCATCGCCCACGGCATCGTCGAGTCTGCCGGCGGCCGCATCGAGGTGGAGTCGCTCGCCAAGGGAGGCACGATGTTCAGGGTGGTGCTCCCGGCGGCGCAGGGCCACTCGCGCGGCTGAGCCGGGAGCGCGCCTCTCGCCGTGGTGTCGGAGCGGGGCCACCGGGTCGGCGGCGACCTGGACGGCCATCCCCGCGGGCGTGGGAAAGAGCCCAGGGTACTCGCCAGCAGGGAACCACGACGGAACCCGAGCCCAGTCGATGTCGAGCTGACCCTCGGATCGGCGGACAGTCAGCCAGCCGACCCGAAGGCGCTGGAAACGCGAGCCCATTGCCGCGGTGCCCTTCCAAGCCCTCCCCCGGTGGCTGGTGTACAGTCGCGACGCTCGATGATGAACCCGGCCATGACCTATGCGGAGTACCTGGCGCTCGAGGCGCGCAGTGATGTCAAGCACGAGTACCTCCGCGGCGATGTCCGGGCGATGGCCGGGGGCACGCCCCGCCACGGTCGCCTTGCCGCCAGCTTCGCGACCGCGCTCGGCGGAGCGCTCAGGGGTCGCCCCTGCGTGGTCTACAGCTCCGATGTCCGGATCCGAATTGAATCGACGGGCCGGAGCACCTACCCCGACCTTTCTGTGGTGTGCGGGAAGGACCAGTTCGCCGCGGATGACCCGAACGCGTTGACCAACCCCGTCATCATCCTCGAGGTGCTCTCGGAGGGCACTGAGCGCAGCGACCGCGGCGAGAAGTTCGCCCACTACCAGCGGCTCGTCTCGCTCCAGGAATACGTGCTCATCGACCAGGAGCATCCGCGGATCGAGGTGTTTCGCCGTCAAGGCAACGCCTGGCTCTTGTCGATCTACGAGGGAGGCAGCACGGTCGAGCTCGAGTCGGTGGGTGTCGACATCGACGTGAACGCCGTCTACGCCGACCCGCGGACCTGAGGCGCCTCGCCCTCCTCTTCCACCGCGCCTTGACCTCCAACTCACGGAATGTGGCGCTGGAACTTCGCGAAACCGAACACTCAGAAGTACTTCGAGGATCAGCCCGGCAAGCTCGTGCCCGAGAGCCACGGTGCATAGCCGAAGCGCGACTCTGAGTGGGCTCCGACCGATCGGATCGAGGTGGAAATTCGACCCCCGATGGCATTGAATCGATGAGCGTTTCACCGCGCTGGCTCTTCAGCCGAGCCCATACTGAACGCCCTCATGACCGTCCTTCGATTTGGCAAGTACGATCTCCTCGGCCTCCTCGGTACCGGCGGCATGGGAGAGGTCTTTCTGGCCAGGCAACGTGGCACGGCGAGCGACTCGAGGCTCGTGGCGGTCAAGCGGATCCTCCGGCACCTCTCAAGCGATCCTTCCTTCGTCAAGATGTTCCTCAACGAAGCGAAGCTCGCGGCGGTGTTGCTGCATCCGGGCATCGTTCAGATCCTCGAACTGGGCGTCGAGGGCGACGACTACTTCATCGCCATGGAGTACGTCCCGGGGCACAACCTCCGCGCGGTACTCCGAACGCTCCGGGCGCGCTCCCTTCTGGTGGAGCCCGCCATGGCGACGTGGATCGCGCTGAGCGCTCTGGACGCGCTCCACTACGCGCATACTCGGATCGACGCTCGAGGCGCGCCCCTGGGGATCGTTCATCGCGACGTGAGCCCGGACAACATCCTGGTGGCCGAGCAGGGCGCCATCAAGCTCCTCGACTTCGGCGTCGCCAAGGCCCTCGGTGGAACCACTGGAGAGCACAGCGGGGTGAAGGGGAAGCTCAGCTACATGGCTCCCGAGCAGCTCGAAGGCGAGCGGGTCGACCACCGCGCTGACGTGTACTCCATGGGGTGCGTGCTGTTCGAGATGCTGACGGGAAGCCCCAGGGTTTCGGCGGAGGGCCCGGCGGCGGTGATTCGTGAGGTCCTCGAGACCGAGGCGCCGCCACTGTCGGTGAAAAGGCCAGGCCTCCCACCAGCCCTCGTGCGCGTCGTCGAGCGTGCGCTCCGGCGGGACCGCGACGAGCGCTTCAGTTCGGCCAAAGAGATGACGCAAGCGCTCGAAGAAGCGCGCGTGCACGCCGGGGCCTTCGACGGCCCAGCTTCGGTCGGCCGTTGGCTCACCGAGATGGTCGGTGCCCCGCTCGCCTCGTCGTTCCTCCATGGCGAGACGGCCGAGCCCAACCTGGGGACCCGAGTGATCGAGCCGAAGAGGCCCGTGGTGGTGGCGACCCCCGCGCCCAAGGGAGACTCGTCGCCGACCGCCCTCACCTCTCCCGATCTGAGCCTGACGCCGCCGCGCCCACGGCCTCGATGGAGACCGGCCGCCCTCGGTGCAATTCTCCTCCTCGGCGGGGCCGTCGCGCTCAGGGCGTCGTCGCCTGGAACCTCCCCCCAGGGTGAGCCACGTGGCTCGATTGAAGACGCCACCCCGAGTCGGGTCGCCGCCAGCCTGTCTCCTCTGCCCGTCGAGCCCGTGCCCTCGAGCGACTCGGGGCTCGAGCCG
>PMBV01000021.1:0-2370 GCA_003153055.1 Myxococcales bacterium | reverse complement strand
TACGGGAGGATCACGGTGCTCTCCCAACCGTGGGCGGAGGTCTTCCTCAACCAGCGCGCTCTGGGCATTACACCCCTGACCGACCCGCTCGAGGTGCCAGCCGGCCGGCAGACCCTCGTACTTCGGAATACCGAGCTCAAGCTCGAGAAGCGCGTCACCGTGGAGGTGGAACCAGGTGCCACCACCGAGGTCAAGGTCGTGTTTGGGGCTCGGTGAGGAAGCTCAGCGCCAGCCAGCCCCCTGCTCCCAGGGCAAGGGCTCCGGTCGCCCCAGAGCCCCAATTGGACGCGCTGGCGTAGAACCGAGCGCTGTCTCCGTATTGCACCCACAGGGCCCGGTCGGATTCGTACTTCAGCCCGTTGGCCTTGCCCTCGAAGTCTTTCGCCATCGCGCCGAAGATGATCGCCACCGTCGCGGCGATGATCGCCGCGGCGCCGAGGGCGATCGGGCCGACGAGGCGTTGTGCCAGGGGCCGAGCAGGCGGCGCTCGCAGGTTGGCCGTCGCCTCGGTGCTCCCAGTCACCTCCGTCGCGCCAAGAGAGGCGCGCTCGGGGAGGGCAGGCAAGAGCAGGGAGGGCGGCGCACTCTCGGGGGCCGCCTTCACGCGGGCGCGGACCCGGTCGAACAGCGCCTCGATCTTGGGGCTGGTGCGCGGCGGGAGCTTGGCCTCGGGACGGAGCCTCAGGGCCAGCTCGAACCGCTCAGCGGCTGCCTTCTCGTTGCCGACGAAGTACGCGCACAGACCTCCGAAGAGCTCGATCTCCAGTTGCTCCTCGCGCGTGTTGTCCCAGTGGGTGGCCTGCTCCAGCCGCTTGAGGCACGCCGCCGGCTCGAGGCGCTCGTACAGGAGCCGCGCCTGGAGGAGGTACGGGTTTCCCTCGGTGGCCGGCGCCTGGGGCTCGGCGACGAGGATGGCGAAGAGCAGGCTCGCGCCACTCACTCCGAGCTCCTGGGCAGGCGAGGTGCGCGGGGGCGAGGCAGGCCCAGGTCGCCCAGACGCGTCACCAGCGTCCTTCGAGAGATGCCGAGGAGCTTGGCGGCGGCGGTCTGGTTTCCGGCGCAGGCGGCCAGGGCGTCCTCGATGCGGCGGCGCTCGACTTCCCGCGGCTCGCCAGGCTCGGCCGGGGCGGCGATGGGCTCCGTCGCGCCAAGCCCCAGCGATGCCTCCGGCTGCTCCCCGGCGGCCATGGACAGGGCGGCGCGCTGAACGGCATTGCGCAGCTCGCGGACGTTGCCAGGCCAGTCGTACTCCGCCCAGGCAGCGAGGAGCGCCGGGGGCCAGCGAGTGCCGGGGGCGATGGCCTGGGTGAGGTGGTGGACGAGGAGCGGGAGATCCTCCCTGCGCTCCCGAAGGGGAGGCACACGGGCAACCACCACGGCGAGCCGGTACAGGAGATCGGCTCTGAACCGCCGGGCGCGGACCTCTGCCTCGAGGTCACGGTGCGTGGCCGCCAGGATGCGCACGTTGACCCGCTTCGCGGTGTTCTCGCCGACGCGCTTGACGGTCCCCGCCTCGAGCACGCGCAGCAACTTGGGTTGTAGCTCGAGCGGGAGCTCTCCGATTTCGTCCAACAGCAAGGTCCCCCCGTCGGCCTCGGAAAAGGCGCCGAGGCGGTGATCCACCGCGCCGGTGAAGGCACCCCTGACGTGTCCGAACAGCTCACTCTCGGCGAGCGCCGCTGGCATGGCGCTGCAATCGACGACGATGAAGGGCTTGTGGCTCCGAGTCGATGCGCGGTGGATGGCCTGGGCGAGCACGTCTTTTCCGGTTCCGGTCTCGCCCAACAGCACCACCGTGGCGTCGCTGCGCGCGACCGCGGTGAGGAGCCCGAAGAGCCGCCGCATCGACGGGCTGCTTCCCACCACCCCTTCGAACGAGGGGACGTCCTCGGGGACGCCGAGCTCCGTTTCTGCCACGGACACCCGAAGCGTCGTGTCGCCGAGCGAGAGGAGCGCGCTCTCTTCGAGGAGGACCTGCTCGATGCGTGCGCCGAAGAGGTACGTCCCGTTGGTGGACTGGAGGTCGCGCACAGAGACCCCGTAGTCGCGCGGGTCCAGCTCGAGGTGATAGCGCGAGGCCGTCGGGTCGCTCAGGCACAGCTCGGCCTCCGAGTGGGTCCCCACCCGGACCGTGCCGCGGATCTGCAGCGCGGTGCCTCGATCGGGCCCTTCGACCACTTCCGCGCGATAGCACCGCTCCTTCAGCGCGCCGGTAGCCCGATCCAGCCGGAGGGCACCTGCGCGTTCGGGAAGCGGGAGCGTGGTCCCCCGAGGCTCTCCCCCAGGTATGGGGGCCGCGTTGATCGGCCGGGTCTTGGTCTCGTGGCGCACGATGCCGCACTCTACTTGGTCTCGGCGGCCAGCGACGAT
>PMBV01000025.1 GCA_003153055.1 Myxococcales bacterium | reverse complement strand
TTCTCGAGCTTCATCATGTCGGCGGCCATCTTGCAGGCATACAACTCGGCGCCGGAGTCGGTCAACGTTTCGATCATCTCGCGAACCGGGGGAATGTCGAGCTTGGCCATGTTCTTCTTCATCATCGAGGTGGCCATGGTCTGCATACCGGGCAGGCTGCCGAGGATGGTGGGCATGCCCATCGACGGATTTCCCACCGTGCTCAGCCCCAGGTTGTCCATCTTCTTCTCGGTGATGATGTCGAGCCCCCAGAAGGTGAAGAAGATGACCGCGTCGATGCCCGACATGCGCGCCGCGTTGGCCAAGATGAGGCCTGGGTAGGCCATGTCGAGCGAGCCCTTCGAGCAGATGAGTGCAACCTTGCGCCGAGGTGGGCGCTCGACGACCTCGCCGTTGAAGGTCTTGGGGGCTGCTTGAGGCGAGGGGGTCGTGACGACGGGGTCCATGGGTTCTCCTTCTGCAGTGTGTTTCTGGTGTTGACTGAGCGGCGCCCGCTCGAGTGGAGCCCCATTACACGCATATGCCTGGCTTACGAAGCCCGGAAAGCTTGGCTGCGAGCTTGCCCGGTCCTCCGGGAAACAATTCGTAGAGCTCTTTGGTTGGGAAGCCGCCGTACTTCGTCAGACGACGAGGGCCCGGTGCCTGGCCACTCGCCTTGAAGTCGGTACGGCAGAAGTTGATCACTTCCCAATGACGCTGACTGAGTGGGACACCGAGCTCCTTGGCCGTCGACTGGGCAAATTCGACGTTCCAGTCGTCGGCGTTCAGGAGAAACCCTTCCTGGTCGGTCTCGACTCGTTTTCCCGCGAGCTCGATGTAGGGCATGCGTCTCACTCCAGCGTCGGTGGTCTGGGGGGGCGGCTCCATTGGAGCGAGAAACCCCACCAAAGGTTCAGGTCACCACATCATTTTCCGTTGAGCTGCTTGCACGCCCCATTCGCCTTGGGTGGCGCCGGGAGCACGGGCTGGGTCGCCTGGTGGGCGACTCGACGGAGGACGTCCATCATGATGCCCAGCCCCTGTTGAATGTCGGGGTCACCCATGGCCTTGAACAGGCCCCATGGAGACAGCGGCGTCGGCGGCTTCTGGTCGAGGCCTTGAACCGCGCTGACCGCGGTGCTGGCCAGGGCGAGGACCGATGGCTGGGTCAGCTTCTTCAGAGTCTCCATGATGGTGGCGAAGTTCCCCGCCAGCGCGTCGATGTCCTTCTGGTCGAAGTGCTCGCCGATTTGGTCGGCCATGGCCGCGGCGCCCTTGGCCAGCCGGAAGTAGCCCCGCCGCTCGGCTTGATCGAGGGCCTCGATGCCCGAGCTCATCAACTCACGTGCGATGGGGGTGAACTCCTGAATGAGCTCGGTGAGGCTCTGCATCTGGTCGAGCATCCACACGAAGCGGGGGGTGCTCTGCAGCGTACGCCGCAAGAGATGCACGACCTCGTCGGTGTTGAACTCGTGCTCGAGCTTCACGAGCTCCTCGGTCACCGCCGCCATGGCGTCCTTGGCGATGGGGTTGAGTTCGGCGGTGAACTCGTCGACCACCCGGCCGCGATCGTGGAGGAAGCCAATCTGGTCGGTCAGCCGATCGATCTTCTGGTGCAGCGAGTGGATCTCCTCCCGCAGATCCGCGTCGCCAGCGCGCGGGGCGCTCGCGACGGCCGAGGTCGTACCGGCCATCACGCGGCCCTCTTGCCAGCCATCACCATCTGCGCCTCGATGGGGAGATCGCCACCCTTGATGAGCAGGTTCCAGTACACCCAGCGGAACATCATCTTGCCCCAGTGNNGCCTTGTTGAAGCCGGTCTCGATGAAACAGTTGGAGTGGCCGTCGAAGGCGGGCGACAGCTCACGGCCCTCGATGTGTCGCACCACGTTCTCGACCAGCACCTCGCCCTCGAAGTGGGCCACCGAGCCGGCCTTCGACGTAGGCACGTTGGTCGCGTCGCCGATGACGAAGATGTCGGCGTGGGCCTTGGAGCGAAGGGTGTGTTTGTCGGTGGGAACGAAGTTGATCTCGTCGCCGAGGCCCGACCGCTCGATGCACGGGTCGCCCATCGTGGGGGGGATCGACACCAGCAGATCGTACGGCAGCTCCTTGTTGGTGTGCGAGGTGAGCATCTTCTTGGTCCCGTCGACCGAGGCCGTGTGCCAGCTCGTGGTGAGCTTGATGTTCTTCTTGGTGCACATGCCAGCCAGGTGCTGCGATGCACGCGGCTTGGTGAAGGCGCCATCGAGGGGGGTGGCGTAGACGATCTCGACCTTGTTGCGAATTCCACGGGTGTGGAAGTACCAGTCGGCCAGGAAGAGGAACTCCAGCGGCGCCACCGGGCACTTGATGGGCATCTCGACCACGTTCAGCACCAGCCGCCCACCCTGGAAGTCCTTGAGGGCCCGCGACAGCTCCACCGCGCCTTGCAGCGTATAGAAGTCGAACGCCGTCTTCTTCCAGCCCTCGCCCATCAGCCCCTCGACCTCTTGCGGGAAGATGTGCGAGCCAGTGGCGATGATGAGAATGTCGTAGGAAAGGCTGATGCCCTCGTGTTGCAGCCTCACGCGCTTCTTGTCGGCCTCGATGGCCTCGATGCCACTCTGGATGTACTCGACGGTGTGAGGAATGAAGTGCGCCTTGGGCCGGCGGACATCATCGGGCTGGTAGATGCCGAAGGGTATGAACAAGAGCCCGGGCTGGTAGTAATGCACTGGATCCCGGTCGACGATGGTGATCTTCCAGGCATTGCTATCGAGACGATGGCTCAGCTTATGAGCCATCATCGTCCCTGCCGTTCCGGCACCCAGAATCACGATGTTCTTCATTCGATGGTCTCCAAAGGCAGAAGGCGCGATTACTTCTAAGATTAGACGTTGCCTTTTCCGTGCCAAGTGACCCGGGGGTGGAACCATGACGCCCCTGGGTCGACGTCGCGGAGCGTCACGGCGGCCTTCGCCGATGCCAGGCGTTGCTGAACGTCGCTGAACGTTGCACAATGCCGCAGAACGTTTCGCGACCGTTACTAGAAGGCTCACTTCGTGACAAAACTTGCGTCATTAGAGCAGCGCGCTGCGAAGATCCTCGGGGGTCCGCTGGAGGCCTTGGCGAACATCAGCACCGAGGGCATCTTCGTGGTGGACCCTGAGCGGAACGTGCTGCTCTTCAATCGACGAGCCGAGGAGTTGACCGGGATCCCCGCGAATGAGGTCGTCGGGCGACCGTGCGTTGCCGGGTTTCGCTGCCCCAAATGCTTCGAAGGCTGCCACGTCTTCGGTGGCAGCGTGGTCGAGAGCCAGGGGCTGGAGATCTTCCGCAAAGACGGGCAGAGCCTGACGGTACGCAAGTCAGCCACGGTGCTGCGAGACGAGGCGGGGGCGATCGTGGGGGCGGTCGAGCTCTTCTCCGAGGTGCGGGGCTGCCAGACGGCGGAGATCATCGGGGACGTGCGCTGGAGTGGCGTCGACACGGCCATGGCAGCCCTCGGTCGAACGGCGCTGCTGCTCGATCGAGACATGCGCATTCAGCGCGTCTCGAAATCCATCGGCGAGCTGTTGGGCAGGAGCCCGGTCTCGCTCATCGGGCACTCCCTCTCTGAGCTCCTGGGCCCTGGGCTGTTCGAGGAGGGGAGCGCCTTCCGCGCCGAGCTGGAGGCGGGCGAGCGGCCGGAGGGTTGGCGGGTCACCGTGCAGGGCGAGGGCGCGCGTCCCTCCATCATGATGATGAGCGGGGCGAAGGTCGAAGCCGAGTGCGGAGGCGAGGAGTACATCATCGTCCTCGGGCCGGACCGGTCGCGCGGCTCGGAGGCAAACCCCAGCCGTTCGCCGGGAGGAAATGGGGCCAGCCTCAAGGCCGGTGCGCTCCCTTGCTTCGCGGGGATGATCGGTGCGTCGCCGGCGATGCTGCGGGTGTTCCAGCTCATCGAGCACCTGCGGGAGAGCGATGCCACGGTGCTCATCACGGGAGAGAGCGGCACCGGCAAGGAGCTGGTCGCCCAGGCGATCCACGCCAATTCACCGCGAGCCCATCGACCCTTCGTGGCGATCAACTGCGCCGCTCTGCCCAGCGAGCTGCTCGAGACCGAGCTGTTCGGCCATGTGCGAGGCGCCTTCACGGGGGCGGTGCGAGACAAGGTGGGGCGCTTCGAAGTGGCCGGTGACGGGACGCTGTTCCTCGATGAAATCGGCGACCTGCCCCTGCCGCTGCAGGTCAAGCTCTTGCGGGTGCTGCAGGAGCGCGTCTACGAGCGGGTGGGCGACACGGCGCCCCGGCTGTTCCGGGCGAGGGTCATCGCGGCGACCCACCAGGAGCTCGGCGAGGCGGTGACGACCCGGCGCTTCCGAGAAGATCTCTACTATCGGCTCAACGTGGTGCGGCTGCACTTGCCGCCGTTGCGCGAGCGGAAGGAAGATCTCGAGCTGCTGGTCACGCACCTCCTCGACAAGTTCAGCCGCCAGCACAAGCGCACCGTGAGCTTGTCGGAGGGCGCCCTGCGCGCGCTGCTGCTCCAGGACTGGCCCGGAAACGTCCGCCAGCTCGAGAACGCCCTCGAGTTCGCCACCACCGTCAGCCGGGGCACCACGATTCAGATCTCCGACCTCCCGGCGGAGGTCGTCCAGAGCAGTGAGCCGCGGCTTCCCGAGACGACTCTGGCACCGGGCACGCTCGACGCTTACCCCTCTTCCGAGCAGATCCTCTCGGCCCTCAAGCAGTGCCGCAATCGGAGAGCCGAGGCTGCCAAGCTCCTCGGGGTGAGCCGCACCACGCTCTGGAGACGCCTGCGCGAGCTCGACGGGCAAGCGTAAGCTGACACTCAAAACGCGGCGGTCGGGGCTGGTCCAGGCATTGCACTGGAGCCAGGGCCTCTGGTTGACGTTTCACGCCTACCTGCCCTGATTCCGATGAACCCAACTCCCCGTTGCGATCTCTCACCGTCGATGGACCACACCCAAGCCGACCCGGCGCCAGCAATAATGAAATCGAGTTCCCCGACGCGACCCCTCCATGCCGTTCGAGAGCACGCGCGTCGCGCGGTTCGGTCGTGGCCGCTCCTGGCGGTGGCCGTCGCCTGCGTCATCATCGTCCCCAAGACGCCACTGCGAATGCTGGGCCCACTGACGGTGGCGCTGATGGTAGGCATGGTGTTGCGCCGGGCGCCGCTGGTGCGCTCCATTCCCACCGACGCGGTGCTGTGGCTGTCTCGTGAAGTGCTCCGCTTCGGGGTCGTGCTCACCGCGGTGCGGCTCGACGGGGTGTTGCTGGCTCGGGCCGGAGCCGGGCCCATCGTGGTGGCGGTGACCTCCATCGTCGCTGGCTTCTTGACCTTCGCGGTCCTGCTTCGCGTCATGGGAGTGCCGGCACAGCTCGGAGCCCTGCTGGCCATCGGTACCAGCGTGTGTGGCGCGGCGGCGATCACCGCGGCTCGCCCGGTGCTCCACCCCAGCGATGAGGACGCCCACGTCAGCATCGCCATCATCAGCGTCTTGGGGGCCATCTCGTCGGTGGGGCTGATCGTCGCGCTCTCGTTGGGGTGGATTCCCCTCGAGGTCTACGGGCTGTTCGCCGGTGGCGCGCTCCACGAGGTCGCCCACGTGATGGCTGCGGCCGCCGCGGCGCCGAGCGTGGTCAGCATCGCGACGGTGACCAAGCTCGCCCGGGTGGCCCTCCTGCCCGTCGCGCTCCTCGTCATCCCGTATGTGGCCCCGCGCGATGGCACCAGCGTCCGCCGCGCGCCGCTCCGTATTCCTGGCATGGTCATCGGCTTCTTCCTGGTCAGCATCGTCGCGACCGTCCTCAACCAGCTGACCCAGGGCACCTCGTACCTCCCAGCCTGGCAGTCGGCGGTGGCGGTGGTCGTGCAAGCCGCCACGATTCTCATGGGCGCCTCGATGGCCGCCATCGGAGTGATGGTCGACTGGAAGTCGCTGCGACGCGCTGGCGCTCGCACCATCTTCGTGGCGGTGCTGGGAGCGCTCATGCTCGGGGCCTCGGTCTATACGGCCGCCTGGTTCTGGAAAGGGCCGCCAGTCGCCGCGGTCGTCACTCACACCCGCTGACCAGACACATCACCCCAGGAGGACACAGCACATGGCCGAGCTTCTCGTCGTTGGTAGCTGCGGTATGGAAGACATGACCCGGGCGACGCTGGCCTTCTTGACCGCCAAGGCAGCCAGGGAGAACAAAGACGATCCGACCCTGTTCCTCGTCGGAGAAGCGGTCATCTTCGCCAAGAAGGGGCTGGCCGAGTCCGAGCTTCTCCAGGGCGCGGGCCTGGCGCCCTTCGCGGAGATCTTCGAGATCTGCCAGATCCTCAAGATCCCCATGTTGGTGTGTAAGCCCTGCGCCGAGGTCCGAGGCATCAAGGAGGCCGACCTGGCCGACGGAATGAAGTTCTCCGGGGTGTATGATCTGGCCAAGCTGGTGGCCGCCCGGCATACCATCTCATTCTAAAAGACTGTCTCGCCGCTCAGGGCCGGTCTCTCCACTCGCGCACCAACTGGCTGAAGCGCTCGGCCATGGGCGTGCCGTCGGCGAGCCACTTGGCCCTGAGCCGTTGGGCGTGCTCGACCCACTCGTCTCCGGGGAGCACGTATTCGATGATCTCCCGCACCAGGCGGGTCAACGCCGGCGTCGCCCCAGATGAGGAGATGGCGATGAGGAACGGCGGTCGCCGCACCACCCCACCCGAGTAGGCCGTGGCGTTCGGCGGGTCATCGACCGCGACGCAGAAGACCCGGCGGGCTCGGGCGCCATCGCCGACCGTGCGCTGCACCGCGGGGTCCGACGTCGCCGCCATCACCAGCCACACCCCGTCGAGGTCGGCCTCCTCGAACCGGCGGGCCCGCCACTCGATGGCCCCGGCGTCGGAGAGCCGCTGAACGGCCTCGACCGCTTCGGGCGCCACCACCCTCACCTGGGCGCCGGCTTCGACCAGGGAGGCGATCTTCCGCTCGGCCACCGAACCTGCACCGACGACGAGCACCGGCCGGCCCTCGAGCCGGAGAAAGAGGGGAAGGAGCGCGGAGGACACGAGCGGCAACGTAGCACGACCTGCCGCCCGAGCGCCTCCACTCCACCTCGAGAAGGCCACAGCACCATTGACGCGGTGCTGGGCAGGATCCCCTGCGGGCGCTGACTCAACACACACATGTCTCTGCTGTGTGATGCCCACAATCGTAGACACCTCGTTTCTCGAAAGCAAAAATCACACTGTTCACACCAGTGGGCACCCGCGCGCTCGAGTGGCCGGTCGTGGCGAGCGCGGGTCGTTGGGTCTGATACGCGCAGCTCCGAGCATGAGACGGACTGTGCGCTATTCACTCACACAAAACCAAGAGGGACGAATGCAATCACGGAAGAGCACGTTGCTTGGCTGTTGGGCGCTCCTGGCGGGAACGTTGGCGGTCGCTGGGTGTGATGGAGTCGCGACGACTCCCACCTCGACGACGGTGGCAGGCTTGGTGTTGAGCGACGATGTGGCCCACGGCACGGTCTCGTTGCGAGACTCCTCGAGCCCGCCGCAGGAGCGCTCGACCCTCGTTCGAAGCAATGGCGCCTACGCCATCGACCTCACCGGGCTCAAGGCACCGTTCGTGCTCCAGGCTCAGGTGTCGACCAGCACCGAGCAGCTCACGTACTACGCGATTCCCGGAGACGAGATCGCCACCAACCTGAGCCCGTTCTCGACCACCGCGGTCGCGGCGCTGACCCAGAGCGGGAGCCCGGAGGACGCCTTCTTCAAGGAGAAGCACGAAGGCGTGACGTCCTACAAGGCCCTGATGGTGCTGAGCCAACTCCGCACGGTGCTCAAGCCGTTGTTCGACCGCTACCAGGTGCCCGACGACTGGTTCGGCGACGACGGCATGGACTCGGCCTTGCGGGCGTTGCTCCGGGACATCACGGTGACGACGCATCACGGGCAGGTCACGGTGACGAACCGGGCCACCGGCGCGGTCATCTTCCAGGGCTCGCTGTTCGATCTCTCGTCGGGGAAGTTCTACCCCGAGAACATGCCCCCGGGCCCAGGGAGCTCACAGCCGCCTTCGACCGACGGGGCAGCGCTCTACGCGGCGACCTGTGCCAAGTGCCACGGCGCGCTCCCCGGTGACGTGGGCGGCTCGACGGCGAGCGCCATTCGGGGCGCCATCAACTCGAACAAGGGCGGCATGTGGGTTCTCCACCGGATGACCGATGCCCAGTTGGCCGCCATCGCTTCCGCGCTGTCCTCCACCACGCCCCCGACGACGTGCACCTCGTTCACCTATTCCACCTGGGGCGACTGCCAGGCCTCAGGCACGCAGAGCCGAACCGTCGTCTCTGCCTCGCCAGCTGGGTGCACCGGGGGCAGCCCGGTCCTCTCCCAGGCGTGCACCTACGTTCCCCCAGCCAATAGCTGCACCTCGTTCACCTACTCGGCCTGGGGTGCCTGTCAGTCGAACGGAACCCAGAGCCGCACGGTGACCGCGTCCTCGCCGAGCGGCTGCTCCGGTGGGAGCCCGGTGCTCACCCAGAGCTGCACCTACGTGCCTCCGGTCACCACGTGCACCTCGTTCACCTACTCGGCTTGGGGCACGTGCACCAACGGAGCTCAGACTCGCACGGTGACGTCGTCGTCGCCGTCGGGCTGCACCGGAGGCACCCCAGTGCTGAGCCAGGCCTGCTCGAGCATCGACGGCGCGGCGCTCTATCAAGCCAAGTGCTCGTCGTGCCACGGCGCGTTGGCGTCGAGCGAGAAGCGGGGGGCCTCCGCCTCGACCATCGTGGGCAAGCACGGCACCAAGTACGGGACCGCCGCCGAGATGCAGGCCATCGCCGACGCGCTCAAGTAGCCCGAACAGCGAACCCGGGTCGATTCGTCTCGACTTGACCCGAGCGAAGCAGCTACTCCCTCCCTGAGTGAAATCACTCAGGTGCTCCTGGGGAGGGAGTCGCGCCAATGGTCGATACGAAGGCTCGAAGAGCCGCAGCCCCCTCCACGGGTGGGCTGCGATTCGGAGTACTGGTCTCGATGATGTCCCTCGCCGGTTGTGGTGGGTCGTCGACCTGCACCGCGTTCACCTATTCCAACTGGGGCACCTGTCAGAGTGATGGCGGCCAGACGCGCACGGTGTTGACGTCGTCGCCGACTGGCTGTGCCAACGGGAGCCCGATGCTCACCCAGAGTTGCTCGGCCACGGCTGATGGCGCGGCACTCTACCAGGCGAAGTGCTTCAGTTGCCACGACACGCTCGCCACGACGCCGCTCAAGGCGAAGCACCCGACGATGACGACCTACACCGCCGCGCACGACATGCAGACCTACGGACTGACGACGACTCAGCTCCAGGCGATCTTCACCGCCATCGGGTCCTGAGACGAAGAGAAGTGAAGCACAGCGGGAAGCCCGGAAACCCCCGGCCTCCCGCGCCGCGACAAGCGGACGTGTGCTCTGCCTGAGAGACGGACGGCTCTCCAGTTCCTGACCGAGTGCTCAGCCGACTCGCTGCGAGGCAATGAGCTCCCAGGCCCGTCGCCGCCGGCCCTGCCGAGCCTTCGTGGCGACGTCGAGCAGCGGGCGGTCTCTCTCGAAGCGCTCGCGCTCAGTCGCCTCGACGGCGGACCAATGCGGCGCCGCGTCAGCGAGAATTCGCTCGCCCACTGCCAGCCACCCGGCCAGGGCGAGATGGGTGGCGGGGCTGGTGGCATCCATCGAGCCAAGGCCATGGGCCGCCACCAGCGCCGCGAGGAGTCCCTCGTGCAGTTCGCTGGGCCACCCCGTCAGCGTCGCCACGCGAAGGAGGTAGCCCAATATCGCCGCGTGCACGTGGAGGTCCTCGATGGTTCGGAAGGGCTTCACATACGCCTCGTAGCCGTCGCCGGCGAGGACGTTCGAGGGTTGCACCTCGACTCCCTCGAACACCACCGAGGCGTGGGCTACCTCGGGAATGAAGGGCAGGAGTGGGCCCGGCTCGAGGTGCACGCCGACTGACGCGGCCGGCACTCGCAGCACCCGCAGGCGGTTGCGCCCGTCGTGGCTCGTTCCCTCGCTCGCGACGACCACGAGCGTCTTGGCCCACGGCCCCAGCGAGATGAACCGCTTGGTCCCGGTGAGCCGGCCCTGCTCGAGGCGCGTCTTGATGCCTCGCGGGTGGCCGCCCTCGTCCTCGGTGGCACAGAAGGCTCCGGGCTCTTCCCCCAGCGACGGATCCAAGGCGACGAGCGCCGAGGTGTACCCACCGGCGAAGGCCATCGCCAGCCGGTCTGACGCGTGGCCCAGAGCGATGGCTCGATCCACCGTCGCGCCCCACCGTGCTCGCACTGGCGTGGTGCTGGCCCACCAATGGGGAAAATCGATGAACCGCTCCGAGCGGGGACGGGTCGAGAGCAACTCGGCGAGCAGGGAGATCATGGCCCGCGTGCCCTCCGAGTGGCTCCCCGGCTCAGAACCCGACCCGACGCATGACGAAGCGAGGCAAGGCCCGAACCGCGGTCATCACCGCCCTCCAAATCGGCGGGGCGTAGACGACGCGGGTGCCGCGATCGATGCCCTCGATGACCACCTGCGCCACCTCGTCGGGCTCACCGGCGAAGGGAGGCTCCTGGAGCCCCTCGGTCATGCCCGTCTTGACGAAGCCCGGCTTCACGCACACGGTGACGAGCCCCTGGGAGCGGAACTTGAGATCCAACCCCTCGAGGTAGGCCGAGAGGCCGGCCTTGGCCGCGCCGTACATCACCACCGGCTTGCGGGCCCGGTCTCCGGCCACCGAGCTGAAGACGCACAGGGTGCCGCCGCCACGGCCGAGGAGCTTCTTCCGCGCCTCCTCGCAGAACACCACGGTGTTGGCGAAGTCGACGGTGAGGACCTTCTGGGCGAAGGCCGGGTCAGACTCGAGCTGCTCCTGAGTGCCGAACATCGCCGCCGTCACCACGACGACGTCGAGGCCGCCCAGGGCCGTCTCGGCTCCGTCGAGGGCCGGCCGAAAGCTCGAGGGCTGCTCGAGATCGCACCAAGCCGTGGACAGCTTCACGCCTGGCGCGCCACGGGCCCGGAGATCGGCCGACGATCGCTCGAGATCTTCCGCGTCGCGCCCCAACAAGGCCACGCTGTCACCCCGCTCGACCAGCCGGCGGGCGATGGCCCGGCCCATGCCTTTGGTCGCGCCCAACACGACGACCTTCTTCCCCGCGCTCATGATGGATCTCCGAACAAGCGCACCGACTGGGCGCTCTTGAAGCACAGCTGTGGATCCCACTTGTGGCGCACTTCGAGGAAGCGATCGAGTCGCTTCTCCATGGCGCGGAAGTGCTCGGGGCGGGTGAAGTGGTCTTTCGCCAGGTAGATGCGGCCACCCACCGAGAGGACGAATTCGTTGAGCGCGTCGACCAGGGCCTGGGTGTCGTCGCGCACCGCGATGTCGAGGGCGACAGACATGCCCTTCATGGGGAACGACAGGTACGCGGCGCTCTCCGGCCCGCAGTCCTTGATGACGCAGAGGAAGCTCGCCCCGCCCCGCTGGGTCAGCACCTCGAGGAAGCGCCGGGCCGCGTCGGGGCCCGCCGAGTCAGGGAGCACGCACTGGTATTGCGTCAGCCCGCGACGGCCGTAGACCAGGTTCCAGTCTTTGACGAAGTCCAAGGGGTAGAAGAACGCGAAGGGGTCGACCAGCCCCGTCTTCTTCCTCGGCAGGTGCTTCCAGTAGTAGCCGAAGTTGAAGGCCTGCACCGCGAGCCGCGAGAGGACGAGCTCCGGCGCCTGAAAGGGGAAGCGCACGTTGGGCAGCTCCCTGGGGAAGGCGGTGGGGGCCTCGTGGCTCTGCGCCCAGCGCCCCTTCATGAGAATGCCGCGGCCCATGTGGGCGCCTCGGGAGAGACAGTCGATCCACCCCACGGTCATCGGCCAATGCTCGGCCGCCTCTTTCAGCTTGGTGACGTACTCGTCGATGTCCTCGACGCGCTCGCTCTCCTGCCAGATCCACGGGGTGGGAATTCGCCGCAGGGGGAGCTCGACCTCGAGGATCTGCCCGGTCAGCCCCATGCCCGAGACGGTGGCGAGGAAGAGCTCTCGCTCGAGATCCGGCCCGCACTCCAAGACCTGGCCGTCGGCGAGCCGCAGCTCGAGGCGGGTGAGGTGCTGGCCGATGCAGCCGTCGACGTGGTGGTTCTTGCCGTGCACGTCGGCCGCGACCATGCCGCCCAAGGTGACGAACTGGGTGCCCGGCGTCACCGGAACGAACCAGCCCCGGGGGAGAAAGACGCGGTTGAGATCGTACAGCGAGAGCCCCGCCTCGGCGCGCAACAGCCCGGCGTCACCATCGAACCGCACGATGCGATTGGCCCGGGTCGTGTTGACGACCAGCGGGTTCGAGGTCGGTGGAAGAGAAGAATCTCCGTAGCTCCGCCCCAGCCCTCGGAACAGGGCCTTCGGGGCGTGAGACAGATCCTCGAGGAGCACCTCTCGGCCCGCGACGAACTGCCGACCCCAGCCTGCGACTCGGTCACTCACACTCATGACCGCTGAGTAGACGAGGGAGCGCGAGACTGCAAACGACGACGGATGAAGAAGGGCGGCTGTGTGGCTCGCACGCACCTAGGCCTTCAGTCCGCGCCGACTCAGGCCGTCGGCCGGACCACCACGTCGCTGCCATCGAGGTCGACCGAGATGTCGAGGAAGCGCTGGAGCACCATCGCGTGCGTCGTGAGGTGCTCGCTCACGACGGCCGCGGTGAAATGCGTCGAGCGCACTGGCCCGAGGAAGCCAGCGGCGGCCAGCGCGGCTGGCAGCAGTATCTGGTCGCCCAGGTGCTGGTCGAGGCTCCCACCCGACTCGACGAAAGAGAGAAATGACTCGGCTGCCGCGCCGCCGACCTCCTCGGCTCGAACGCCCCTTTCCCCCAGGCTGCTCGCGCCCGCGACCAGGCCGTTCTCGAGGGTGGCCCAGACCAGCACGGCCGAGCCCTTCGAGTGATGCACGGTCGGAGCACACACCTCGGTCTCGGTGCGAAGGCCCTCACGCCCGAGGCGCTCGGCGACCGCCGCGTTCTGCCGGCTGGCGATGTCGAGGGGCAAGCCGCCCACCGTGGACAGCACCTCCGCGTGCCGGAGCGCCCCCGCCGGTTCGAAGTCGAGATCGCCCTCGTCGACCTCGCCCATGGGTCCGATGGCCGCGGTGATGACCCCACCTCCCTGGGGAAAGAAGCCGCCCGCGAGGAGCCCGAGCTCCACGTCGAGCCCGTAGGCCCGCAGCATCGGCAGCCACACCCGCTCGAGGTAGTCGAAGCTCGGGCTGTGGCTCACGTGGGTGCCACCGCGCAGCGTGAGCGTGGAGCCCCCGGCCAGCGCCAACGGGTACGCGAGGCACTGGAGCAACAGCGAGGTGGAGCCCGCCGTGCCCACGTCGAGGCTGCGTGGTTGGGTGGAGATTTCCCGGGGGTGGAACTCCACCTCGGTGCTGCCGAGCTTCGCCCCCTCGACCCTCGCCTCACTGATGGCCGCCGCGCCGGTGACGCAGGTGAGGTGCTGTGCCTTGAGGCCCGAGGGCTTGCGCTTGGCACGCACGTGCTCGAGGCGAAACGGTCGGCCGGTGATGAGCGAGAGCGAGAGGGCGCTCCGCAGCACCTGGCCGCCGCCTTCGCCTTCGCGCCCATCGAGAACGACCACGGTCGACATCATGCCTCCCCGACGACGGCGCCGCCGGTGACTGACCTACCGGCCCATTGTTAACCGGGTCCCTTGCCGTTCTCCGCGCTCGCATCAACGCCAGCTTTGATGTGACAGTAGTGCCATGTGCGGGCGGTACGTGCTCAAGACGAGCAGCCTCGATCTGAAGAAGGAGCTGCACCTCGACGAGGCACCGGTGCTCGAGGCTCGCTACAACATCGCCCCGATGCAGGCGGCGCCCATCGTCACCAGCATGAGCCCTCACTCCCTGACGGTGGGCCGCTGGGGCCTGCTCCCGCCGTGGGCCAAAGACCCCCGGCTCGCCTCGCGGCTCATCAACGCCCGCGCCGAGTCGCTGCGCACCAAGCCCATCTTCAAGGACCTGTTGACCAACCATCGATGCCTCATTCCCTGCGATGGCTTCTATGAGTGGAAACGAGCCGGCCGTACGCATACACCCCATTGCATTCACCTCGCTGACGGGGGCGTCTTGACCATGGCCGGTTTGTGGAGCCCGTGGAGGAGCCCCGACGGTCTCGAGCTCGTCACCTTCACCGTGGTGACGACGACGGCCAGCGCGACAGTGGCGCCACTGCACGACCGAATGCCCGTGTTCCTGGCCGGCCCGGCGCGGAGTCAGTGGCTCTCGGCGAACGTCACCGCCGAGACCCTCAGCGAGCTGCTCGTGCCATGGGCTGGGATTCCGCTCGAGGCGTACCAAGTGAGTCACGCGGTCAACTCGGTGGCGACCGACGAGCCCGGGTGCCTCGAGCCCGCCCGAGTCGTGCAGCTCGAGCTCTTCTGACGTGGGTGAGCAGGGCCGCGTCTTCGAGTAGACTGCCCCCGCGATGGCGAGCCCCTGGGACGACGTGCGAAGCGAGTCGACGGAAGAGGGAGCCCCTCGGGCCTCTCCGCTGCCGTGGATGCTCCTCACCGTATCGATTCTCATGACCGTTGCGGTGCTGTGGGCGAGCCACCAGCGGATTGAAGACGAGCGGGCCCGCACCGCCGCTGCGCTCAAGGCCAACGACGAGCTCAAGGCCCGTCTCAAGACCGCCGAGTCGGAGCTCGAGCAGGTGAAGCCGGGAGCAACGCCGTCTCAGTGAGGTGCTCATGGTTCCGCTCGTATTCCTTCTCCTTGCCTCTTCGTTCCCGCTCCCAGCTGTCGATGGGAAGCCCTTGGCGGTGACCGAGCACCAGAAGTCCTTCCGCCTGCCGATGCGCTTCGAGAAGGTGCGCGCGTTCTACGACGAGCAGCTCAAGGGGCGACCCGAGGTGGTGATGCGCCTCTCTGGGAACCCGGGCAGCCGAGTCTTGGCCATCACCAACCGGAACACGTCGGACAGTTGGCGCAAGGCCACCATCAGCGAGAAAGAGATGGAGACGGTGGTCGAGGTCACCCCGGTGCTCCGCATGGGTGAAGAGGCCGTCTCAGGGCAAGGTCGACCGCTGGTGGAGTTCATCATCTCGCGCTCACCGGAGGTCGACCGGGCGGTGCAGGGCATCGATCACCTCGAGCAGCTTCGATAGCGTTGCTCGACTGAGACCCAGGTACCAGAACACCGCGGTTGGCTCTCCTACGGTCCAGAGTGCCTCGGGACGACCCCGAGGCTCACCCGAAGGAGCCACCATGCAGCGAATGAAGTTCTTCATCGACACGCACGATCAACGCAACAAGTCCTTCCCCGGCGGCATCACCAAGGAGCAGTTCGCCGACTTTTTCGGCGGCTTCGAGAAGGCCGCCCGCGACGAGGGCGTGGTGGTGCTGCGAGTCCACGTGGGCTTCGAGGAGGGCCGGGCCTTCTGCTTCACCATGGCCCCCACCGCCGAGCACGTCAGGAAGGCCCACGAGCGCGCTGGTCTCCCCTTCGACACCATCACCGAGGTGAGCACGGCCACGCCAGGTGACCTTTTCTTCGAGCCTCGGGCATAATCAGACCTGATGGCCGCGGGCGTCACCAAAGACCACTTCCCCTTCTTCGATCAGCTCTCCGAGGCCGGCCGGCGAGAGCTCCTCGCCCACCCAGTCCAGAAAGTGCCGGGGCCCAAGCCCTTGCTGAGCCGGGGCGACCCGGTCGATGGCGCGTTCCTGGTGGTGGGTGGAGCGATGCGGATCTTCTACCTCACCCAGGAAGGCCGAGAGGCGACGCTCTACCGGGTGGAGCCGGGGGGCACGTGCATCCTCGCGTTGACCGCGACCTTCAACGAAGAGCCGTACCCTGCGTGGGTCGAGAGCGGCGCCCGCGGCGTCTCCTTCGTGAAGGTCCCCGCCCCGAGCTTCAGGCGGCTGTTCGACGGCGAGGTCGCCTTTCGCAACTTCATCTTCGGCGTCCTGTCGGCCCGGGTCTTCGAGCTCATGCAGGTGCTCGAGGAGGCCGGCACCGCGCGAATGGAGCAACGGCTCGCCAAGTTCCTCCTGAGGGACGGCGAGCCCACGGTGCGAGCCAGCCAGGCCCGCATTGCCTCCGAGCTCGGTACGGCCCGAGAGGTCGTCTTCCGCACCCTCCGCACGCTGTCCTCGAGGGGGCTGGTGAAGACTGGGCGGGTGCAGGTGTCGATCCTCGATCCGGTCGGCCTGGGCCGGGTCGCCGAGCCCAACAGCTGAGGGTATGCTCGCGCACTCGATGCGAACCCTGGCGCTCCTCTGGCTCACTTCGCTCTCGGCCTGGGCTGGGCCGCGAGTCGAGCTGTTCTCCGCCGTCGGCACCCAACAGGCGGTCGTGCTCACGGGTCGCGTCGTCACACGCGCTCCGGCGGCCGACGCCGGTCCCCTCACCCGGAACCTCGAGCGACTGACCTCCAGCGGCCAGAGCGGGGTCACGGTCGAGGTCCGCTGGGCCGGCCACTCCCAGCTCGTCTCCAGCGGAGCCCACGGACGCTTCGACGCCACCTTCACGGCCGAGGCCGAGCCGTTCCCCGCTGGGCCCCACCCCGCCGAGGCCAGGGTCGAAGGCGCCGAGCCAGCCGTAGCGATGGTCGACGTGGTCGCCCCCGAGGCCCCGTTCTTCGTGGTGTCTGACTTCGACGACACCATCGCCGTCACCCACGTGCTCCAGCCCGGGAAGTTGCTCGAGACGACGCTCTGGCGCGACGAGGCCACCCAGCCGGTGGTGGAGGGCATGCCCGAGTTCTACCAATGTCTGCGAGAGGTCTCGCCAGCCAGCCCTGCCTTTGCGTTGGTCAGCGGCTCGCCCGTGCAATACGGCGGGCGCATCGCCTCGTTCCTCGAGCGCCACCACTTCCCTCCGCTCGGGCTCTACCTCCGCGAGCTTCGGCCGAGCACGCTGTCGAACTACAAGCAGCCTCACATTCGCGCGCTGCTCAAGACGCTGGCCAACGCGGTGGTGCTGATCGGCGACTCGGGGGAAAAGGACCCCGAGGTCTATGCCCAGATGCGAGAGGAGTTCAAAGGCCGAGTGCGGCGGATCTACATTCGCAAGGCCGGCCACGACACGGACCCGCGCCGGTTTCGCGACATGCTCCTGTTCGAGACGCCAGCCCAAGCAGCGCGCGACGCGGCCCTCCACGGCCTCGCCTCACCCACCTGCGTCGAGAAGGCGTTCCCGCTCGAGCCCGCAGCCCCCTAAGAGGGCCTCCCTACGGCCTGAGCACCTTGAAGGCGTGGACCCAGTCGTTCCGGAGAAAGCCGGGCACGCACCACAGCATGCAGAGCGGCTCGATGGCCCGAGCCCCCTCGGCCTTCCCCACGTCTTCGGCGTCCCACCCGAACTGCTCCAAAACCTGGGTGACGGTCTTCTTGGCCGCCTCGTCGTTGCCGCAAATGAACATGCTCGGCCGTGACGAGAGCTTGGGGTTCACCATCAGGGAATTGCCGACGCTGTTGAAGGCTTTCACGAAGCGCGCCTGAGGCACCTGGGCCTGCAGCCGCTCCATCAGGGATTCGTTGGGCCCGGTGAAGAACTGAATGACGCCGTTCGAGGGCGCGGCGTCGGCGATGGGGTTGGTGGCGTCGATCACGACCTTCCCCGCGAGGGCCGGGGCACCCACCGCCTCGAGCGCCTGGCCTGCACCTGAGCCCTTCACTGCCAGCACCGCCAGCTCACTCCAGGCAGCCGTCTCGCGAAACGATGCGCTGGCGGCCTTGGGTGCCTTGGTCTTCTGCCACTCGGTCAGCTTGCTCGGGTCGCGGCTCCCCAGCATCACCGCGTGCCCATGGGCAAGGAAGCCCACAGCGAGGGACTTCGCGACATCTCCGCTCCCTAGAATCCCGACTTTCATGGCGTGCTCCTTGGGGTCGACTGCGCGGGCTAGCGTGTCGTCGAGGGTCGAGTGGCGCAACGCTCGATGATGCCACCTCCCTGAACGGCCCGGGTGCCTACGGGTGTCCGACCCGCTCGGGCTTCATGTCCCAGACCTTCTCGGCGTACTCGCGAATGGAGCGATCAGAAGAGAAGTAGCCCGACCTGGCGACGTTGAGCACCGCCTTGCGCGACCAGTCGTCGACGTTCTGCCAGGCCTGAGCCACGCGCTCCTGGGCACTCACATAGGCCCGGAAGTCGGCCAGCACCAGGAAGTGGTCGTGCTCGATCAACGAGCGCACCAGGGGCTCGAAGACCAGAGGCTCCTCGGGGCTGTAGACGCCGCGGCCCAGCTCGTCGAGGAGCGAGGCCAGCTCTGGATCGGCCGACAGCACGGCCCCCGGCGAATAGCCGTCGCGCTTCTTCTGGGCGACCTCCTCGGCGGTGAGCCCGAAGAGGAAGAAGTTCTCTTTGCCCACGTGCTCGCGAATCTCGACGTTGGCGCCGTCGAGGGTGCCAATGGTGAGCGCCCCGTTCATCGTGAACTTCATGTTGCCGGTGCCCGAGGCCTCGAACCCGGCGGTGGAGATCTGCTCTGAGAGATCAGCCGCGGGGTACAACCTCTGGCCCACCGAGACATTGAAATCGGGAACGAAGACGACCCGCAAGCGCTGCCGTGCGACCGGGTCTTTCTCGAGGCCCACCGACAGCGCGTTGGCCAGCTTGATGAGCAGCTTCGCGGCCCGGTAGCCAGGCGCCGCCTTGCCGCCCAGGAGCATGGTGCGGCGAGTCGCTCCGCCCTGCCCTCGCTTGAGCTGCCGCCACTGCCACAGCGCGAACAGCAGCGCCAGGTGCTGGCGCTTGTACTCGTGAATGCGCTTCACCTGCACGTCGAAGAGCGTGTCGGCGTCGAGGGCCATGCCGTGGGTCGAAGAGAGCCAGTCGCCCAGGGCTCGCTTGTTGGCGAGCTTCACCTCGCGGAACTTCCGCCTGAACTCGGCGTCGGCGGCGAGGGGCTCGAGCTCCTGGAGCCGGTCGAGCTGGGTCAGCCACCCTGGCCCGATGGCCTCGGTGATGAGGGCCGAGAGCCGTGGGTTGGCCAGCCCGAGGAATCGGCGAGGGGTGACGCCGTTGGTGACGTTGGTGAAGCGCTCAGGCCACAGCTCGGCGAAGTCCTTCAGCACCGTCTGGGTCAGCAGGCGAGAATGCAACGCGGCCACGCCGTTCACCTTGCGGCTGGCCATGGTGGCGAGGTTGGCCATGCGCACCCTCCGCTCGCCGTTCTCGTCGATGAGCGACATGCGGCGCACCCGGTCTTCGTCGCCGGGGAAGCGCTCCTTCACCTCGTCGAGGAGCCGGTGGTTGAGCTCGAAGATGATCTCCACGTGCCGGGGCAGGACCCGCTGGAACAACGGCAGGGGCCAGGTCTCCAGGGCCTCGGGCAAGAGCGTATGGTTGGTGTACGCGACGGCCCGGTGCACCACCTTCCAGGCGTCGTCCCACTCCATGCCGTACTCGTCGAGGAACAGGCGCATGAGCTCGGCCACCGCCAGCGACGGGTGCGTGTCGTTGAGCTGCACCACGAACTTGTCGGCGAACGATGAGGGCGGCATGTCGCGCTGCTTGAGCAGCCGGAACATGTCCCTCAAGGAGCAGGCGACGAAGAAGTACTCCTGCTCGAGGCGGAGCTGCTTGCCCGCCAGGCTCTCGTCGTTGGGGTAGAGGATCTTGGTGATGTTCTCGGAGCGGACCTTCTCGTCGACCGCCTTCCAGTAGTCGGCCCGGTTGAAGGCCTCGAGGTCGAAGGACTCCTCGGCGTGGGCCGACCACAGCCGCAGGAAGTTGGTGTTCTGCGTGCCCAGCCCACCCACCGGGGTGTCCGACGGGATGCCCTTGATGAAGCGCTCGGGCAACCAGCGCACCCAGTGCCGGCCCTTCTCGTCGGTGAAGTGCTCGGTGCGACCACCCAGCCCGATGGTGAACTCGATCTGCGAGCGGAGGATCTCCCACGGGTTGCCGTAGCGCAGCCAGCGATCCGTCGCCTCGATCTGCCAGCCGTTCTTGATCTGCTGATCGAAGATGCCGAACTCGTAGCGGATNNGCGGATGCCGTAACCGATGGCGGGGAACTCGAGGGTGGCCAGCGAGTCCATGAAGCAGGCCGCCAGCCGACCGAGGCCGCCGTTCCCCAGGCCGGGCTCCTCTTCTTGGGTGATGAGGACGTCGAGGTCGAGATCGAGCCGGCGCATCGCCTCGCGCACCGAGTCGGTGATGCCCAGCGACTGAATGGCGTTGGCGAGCTGCGGGCCCATCAAGTACTCGGCCGACAGGTACGCCACGGTGCGGCTCTCTCGATTCAGGTACGTCGAGGCGCTCTGCACGTAGCGCTGCAGCAGCCGGTCGCGCACCAGGTAGGCCAGGGCGAAGTAGTAGTCCTGGAGCGTGGCCACCGTGGGGAACTTGGCCTGCATGAAGAAGAGCTTCTGGGCGAAGTCTTTCCGAATGGACTCGGGGTCGTTGCCCAGCCGAACGTCGTCAACGGAGACACGGGCAGGCCGAGGCGTGGGCTGCGTCGTCATGAGCACCCTCCTTGAAGCCCCGGAGTTTGGCCGAAAGCGGCCCGGTGCGGTGGGTTTTCTCTCCTTGGCCCGCTCCGGCACTCACCAGACGAGGGGCAAAGCCATGCGACGCGGCCGGTCGACCGTTATCGCCCTCCTCACTTTGATGGACCCACGCATTCACAGCGTCGAGCGGGCTCTGCCCACCACCTACGTCACGCAGGCCGAGCTGCTCGAAGCGTTTCGCGGCCTCTGGTCGAAAGACTTCTTCAACGTCGAGCGACTGGAGGACCTCCACCGGGCCGTCGGCGTCAAGGGCCGGCACCTCGCGCTCCCCCTCGAGGCGTACCCGCCGCTGACGAGCTTCCGGGCCAGGAACGACGCGTGGATCGCCGCCGCCACCGACTTGGGAGAGCGGGCGGTGCGGGGTGCCCTCGCCAAGACGAAGCTGACGCCTCGCGATATCGATCACCTCTTCTTCGTCACGGTGACGGGCATCGCCACCCCCTCCATCGACGCGCGGTTGGTGAACCGGCTGGGGTTGCGCTCAGACGTCAAGCGAACGCCCATCTTCGGCCTGGGGTGTGTGGCCGGAGCCGCGGGCACGGCCCGGGCGAGCGACTACCTGCGGGCCTACCCTCACGAGCGCGCGGTGTTGCTCTCGGTGGAGCTCTGCAGCCTCACGCTTCAGCGAGAAGACGTGTCCATCGCCAACATCATCTCGTCAGGGCTGTTCGGCGACGGGGCCGCGGCGGTGGTGCTGGGCGGCGGTGAGCATGAAACGAGCGGCCCTCGAGTCGTCGCGACCCGCTCCGTCTTCTACCCAGACACCGAGCGCATCATGGGCTGGGACGTGATGGACACGGGCTTCAAGGTTGTGCTGTCGGCCAAGGTGCCCGACCTGGTGAAGGGGCATATTCGCCAGAACGTCGACGAGTTCCTCTCGGCGCATGGCCTGGGCCGCCGCGACATCACCCACTGGGTCGCCCACACTGGTGGGCCGAAGGTGCTCGAGGCCTTCGAGCAAGCACTGGAGCTGGGGCCCGCTGCCCTGGCGCGCTCCTGGCGCTCGCTCGAGGAAGTGGGGAACCTCTCTTCCGCCTCGGTGCTCCACGTGCTTGGCGACGTGCTCGACAGCGAGGTGGCCCGCCCAGGCGAATGGGGCCTGCTCATGGCCATGGGCCCGGGCTTCTGCGCCGAGCTGGTGCTCCTGCGATGGTGAGCCTGCACTGGTACCTGGTGATGCTCGCGGCCCTCGGCGTCGAGCGGCTCTTCGAGTTCCTCCGCTCGAGGCGCAACACGGCCTGGGCGCTCTCGGCCGGCGGAGTCGAGGTCGGCCAGGGCCACTACCGGGTGATGGTGCTGTTCCACACCGCCTTCCTCTTCTCTGCGGCGGCGGAGCCTCTGGTCTTGGGCCGTCCCTTCTCTCCACTGGTGGGCTGGCCGTGCCTGGCCCTGGCCCTCGGAGCCCAGGGGCTGCGGTACTGGGCCATCTCGACCCTGGGCCGCCGATGGAACACGCGGGTCATCGTGTTGCCAGACGCGGCGCCGGTGACACAGGGCCCTTACCGATGGTCACGGCACCCCAATTACCTGGCGGTCATCATCGAGCTAGCGGCGGTGCCGCTGGTGCACGGAGCGTTCCTCACTGCCCTGGTGTTCTCGCTGGGCAACGTGGCGCTGCTCGCGGTGCGGATCCACGTGGAGGAAACAGCCCTCGGCCCGCTGTGGCAGGCGGCGTTCGAGGGCCGGGCCCGCTTCCTTCCCAAAGGGCGGTGGTGAGCATGGAGCGACAGGTGCTCGAGGAGCTGCGTCGCATCGCCAAGGTCGAGCTCGACTACCCGGGGCCCATCGAGCTTGGCTCCCGGCTCAAGGAGGATCTCGAGCTCGACTCGATGGCGATGATCGTCGTCGCGGTGGGGCTGGAGAACCACTTTCGGGTGAAGCTCGATGAGGCCGACGCTGGCGCCATCGTCACGGTGGGCGATCTCACGGGGCTGGTCGAGCGCCGGCTGGGCGAGCAGCGAGCATCTCCATGAAGACGACCCTCACCGGCCCGCCGCTGCCGCCCCTGGCCTCATCGACCGTCAACCAGGCCCTGGAGCGCGCAGCCCGGAGCTCCCATGGAGTGCGGCTCCTCGACAGCCGGGAGCAGGAGGTGCTGGTGACTTGGGCCGAGGTGCATCAGACGGCCCGGCGACTGGCAGCGGCGCTGATGGAGCGCGGCGTGGCCCCCGGCGATCGCGTGGCCCTGGTGCTCCCCACCGGTCGAGACTTCTTGGCGACCTTCTTCGGCGCGCTCCTGGCCGGCGCGACCCCGGTGCCACTGTACCCGCCGGTGCGCTTGGCGAGGCTCGACGAGTACGCCCGTGTCACCAGTCGCATGCTCGCGGTGAGCGGCGCGCGGATGGTGCTGACCGAGCGACGGGTGAACCTGCTCCTCGGGCCGGCTCTGGAGGCGAGCCCTCCGGCGCTGGGCTGCTTCACGGTGGGCGCCTTGTGTCAGGGGTCGAACGAGGCCGAGCGCGTGGTGGCCGACGAGGCGTTGGCGCTCATTCAATTCTCCAGCGGCTCGACGGTGGACCCCAAGCCCGTCGCCCTCACCCACCGGGCGCTGGTGTCGGAGTGCGCCACGCTCAAGGCGCTGATGCCCTTGCCATCTGACTCCACCGAGACGGGCGTATCGTGGCTCCCGCTGTACCATGACATGGGGCTCATCGGTTGCTTGCTGCTGGCTGTGTACTGGCCTGGCTCGTTGCTGCTGATTCCCCCCGAGCTGTTCCTCGCTCGCCCAGCGCTCTGGCTTCGGGCCGTGTCGCGCACCAAGGCCACCATCTCGCCGGCTCCCAACTTCGCGTACGGGCTCTGTCTGAAGCGAATTCGCGACGACGAGCTCACCGGAGTGGACCTGAGCCACTGGAAGTACGCGCTCAACGGCGCCGAGCCGGTGTCTGTCTCGCTGATGGAGCGCTTCTCCCAGCGCTTCGGCCGCTACGGCTTTCGGGCCGAGGCGTTGATGCCTGTGTATGGACTGTCGGAGGCCTCGCTGGCGGTGACGTTCACCTCGCCCGTGGGCCTCAAGCGCCGGCTGGCGGTGGATCCGACCATCCTCGCAAAGGAGGGACGCGTGGTGCCTGGCAAGCGGCAGCTCGTCTCGGTGGGGACTCCGGTGCCCGGCATCGAGCTGGAGGTTCGTGCCGAGCGCGGCCAGGTGGGGCGCATCTTCGTTCGCGGGCCTTCGCTCATGCGGGAGTATTTCGGCCAGCCCGAGGCGACGGCCCAGGCCTTGGTGGGCGGGTGGCTCGACACGGGCGACCTCGGTCTGATCGACGGCGAGGAGCTGTTCGTCTGCGGCCGGGCGAAGGATCTCGTCATCATCAGAGGGGCCAACCACGCTCCGCAGGAATTCGAGGAGTGCGTCGATGGCCTCGACGGCGTGCGGTCCGGCTGCGTGGTGGCCATGGGCTTCGTGCCCCCGGGCACCGAGGAGGAGTCGCTGCTCCTGTTGACCGAGACGACCGAGGAGGCTCCGGCGGACCTCGCGGACCATATTCGCGCCACCGTCGTGGAGCGCACCAATGTCAGGCCACACACCGTCGAGCTCGTGGCCCCGGGGACGCTCCCCCGAACCTCGAGCGGGAAGCTGCGCCGGGGCGAGGCCTTGCGGCGGTACCTCGCAGGCGAGCTGTCGGCTCCAGGCCCGGTCAACGCCTTCAGCATGGGGAAGGAAGTGGCCAAGTCGGCGCTGGCCCACGCCAGACGCTCGTTGGCGAGGCGGCTCCCATGAAGGACTTCGACGTGGGCATCGTCGGCGGTGGTCCCGCGGGCCTCGCCCTGGCCATCGAGTCTGCCGGGCTGGGGCTGTCGACAGTCGTCCTCGAGCGCCAGGCCTCTCCGGTAGACAAGGCGTGTGGAGAGGGAGTCATGCCCGCTGGCCTCGCGGCGCTCGATCGACTGGGGGTACTCCCTCACCTCGAGGAGGCAGAGTGTGCTCCGTTTCAGGCCATCGCCTACGTGCAGGAGAACGGGCGGGAGGCCGTGGGTCGGCTCCCGAGCCCTGGAGGACTGGGGGTTCGCCGCCTGGCCCTGCACGCCGCGATGGTGGCTAGGGCCCGTGCCGCGGGGGTGACGCTGATGGAGCAGACGGCCCTGCGCTCCCATGCCATCGATCCGTCTGGGGTGAGCTTGTTCACCGACGAAGAGACCTACCGGGCCAAGGTGCTGGTCGCGGCCGACGGGCTCCACTCGCCGCTCCGGAAGGCCGAGGGGCTCGAGCTCGCCAGCGATGGGCCACGGCGCTTCGGGCTCAGGCGCCACCTTGAGCGGGCCTGGGCTCCGCGCGTCGAGGTGCACTTCGCCCCGGGCCTCGAGGCCTACGTGACGCCCGCCGGGCACGAACGGGTCGGGGTCGCCTTCCTCTGGACCCAAGGGGCGGTCGAAGAGAAGGTGACCTTCGAGGCGCTTCTGGCCCACTTCCCTGCGTTGCGCGACAGGCTGGCCGGGGCGCCCTTCGCTTCGGAGCCGCTGGGCGCGGGGCCGTTGTCCCAGCGGGTCTCCAAGCGGGTGAAGGATCGCTTCGTGCTCTTGGGCGACGCGGCCGGGTACGTCGACGCCATCACTGGAGAGGGGCTGTCGCTCGCCTTCACGTCAGCCCATGTACTGGCCGAGCTGTTGCCCGAGGCGCTGAAGCGCAACGCTGCGGCCAGCACCTTCGCGGGGTACGAGCGCGCCCTGGATCGCCTGTTCAGACGCTATGCCTGGCTGGCGGGCACGTTGGTGTGGGCTGCCGGTCGACCGGGGCTGAGACGCTTCGCGGTGAACCGGCTGGCCGACTTCCCTGCGCTGTTCACCTGGGCACTGGGGTACGCCATGGGACAGTCGGAGCCAGTGACCAGCTCACCCCAGCTCGTCCGCTGAGCGGCGTGAGTGCTATGGTTCGAGCAATGGAACGCGACCCGGAGCTCGAGCGCGAGCTCTCCCAGCTCGACCAGACCCAACGTGCCTGGGTGGAGGAGCAACTCATGCTCCGCGCCAAGGCCGAGGAGCTGGCACTCGAGCTGCGGCGCGACCCGGACGACGTGTTTCACATCCTCCGTCATCTCAGGCGCTCACCAGCGGAGCGACTCCTCCTTGGGCTCCGTCATGGTCGACTCTTCGGCGCCGCTGAGTGCAAGTGAGGCGGCATTCCTCGCGGCGCTCGAGGCGAGTCGGCAAGTAGGACGGATCAGGTCGCAACAACCACCTTGTGAACAAGGCTGAATCCTGCTCCTTCAAACGCTCCTCTTGCGTGTTCCAGAAACGCCTCAGCCTTCGACGCAATAGGGTACTTGGCAAGAATGCTTACCTTTATCGGGGTATCACGAGCCACCTGTCGTCCGACTGTATCCAGAAGACGATCGAAGACCTCGCCACTTTCGATGAATGCCAAATACGCGTTTAGTTTCTCCTGCAACGCCAAGAGATGATCGGTTTCGTTGGCCCAGTCCAGATCGTCCACGACGGTCAGGATGATGCTGCCCGTACCCTTTTCGAGCCCGAGCCAATCCACGGTTCCGGTCTGCTTCACCGTCACGGTCGCCTCACTTGAACTGTTGTGGGTGGAATAACGGTTCCGCCAGGTATGCCTGGCTTGCCCTTGCCAACAACTACCGCTCCGGACTGGGCAATCTCCGGGTGAGCTACTGCCTGGTTTGGTGTCAGCGGAGCCGTCGCTGATGCCTTACACTCCACGCAACCGATGGTCCCCGCGCTGTCCTTGGTGACCCAATCAAGGCGTGTTCTGGTTCCACTCTGGGTCCTGACAGTGATCTCGGGCACGGCTACCTCGTGAGTAGCCCTCAGTTCGGCACCGACCTCCTGGGACCAGGCGTCCCCAGCAGCCTTGTTTGCTTGCACTCCCCCTGCAGCGGGCACCTCGAGCAGAACCGGACCCGACTGCGCAACAAGCCCGGTTACACTGACTCCAACCGTCAGCGCCACCCCGATGCCCGCGTCCGTCAAATTGGCCGCCGTGCGGCTCATTCCCGCCGCTTGTAGCGACTGAGAAAGCATCGTATCGGTGTCTTTCCCGTCTATCAACTGCTGGAGGCCGGCCTGGATCTGGTCCATGCCGTGGACGCCGAGGAGGAACGAGAACGCCGCCGCCGTGCCCCCGCTCGCTCCCGCGGCAGTTCCTGCGAGCGCCAGCTCCGCGGTACCACCGATGACGCGCAAAGCCCCTAAGGCCCGCGTCTTCGTGTCGGCGCTGATATCGAACATGCCCAGGCCCGTCGGATCCACAAACGTGACGGGATTGCCGCCCGCATACCCGAACAGGTTGCACTCGACCGCTGACCCGGTGCATTTCTCCAGCGACTCGAAGAACAACGGATCCGGCGTCGTGAATCGCCCTGTCTCCGGGTCGTAGTCCCGCGCCCCCATCCGCACCAACCCCAGGTCCGCGTCGTACCCCTTCTCCACGTAGTCGAGCGCCGCCGCCATCGC
>PMBV01000319.1:240-4149 GCA_003153055.1 Myxococcales bacterium | reverse complement strand
GGCATGGGCCCCATCTGCGTGGCGAAGCACCTGGTGCCGTTTCTCGCCGGCCACCCGCTGCAGAAGACCGGAGGCGAGAAGGCCTCGGGGCCCGTGTCGGCGGCACCGTTCGGCAGCGCGAGCGTGCTCCTCATCTCGTGGGTGTACATTCGCATGATGGGCGCCGAGGGGCTGGCGCACGCGACGAGGGCGGCGATCCTCAACGCCAACTACGTGGCCGAGCGGCTCGAGGGGGCCTTCCCGGTGCTCTACCGCGGGACCCACCGGCGGGTGGCTCATGAGTGCATCCTCGACATGCGGCGGCTCAAGGGGGTCTCCGGCGTCGAGGCGGAGGACGTCGCCAAGCGCCTGATGGACTACGGCTTCCACGCGCCGACNNAAGGCCGAGCTCGATCGGTTCTGCGAGGCGATGCTGTCGATCCGCGCCGAGATCTCCGAGATCGAGGCGGGTGGCTGGCCGAAGGACTCCAACCCCCTCAAGCACGCGCCTCACACCGCCGAGATCATCTCGATGGACGAATGGACCCGGCCCTACACCCGGCAGCGCGCGGCCTACCCGCTGTCGTGGGTCCGACAGCACAAGTTCTGGCCCGCGGTGAGCCGAATCAACAACGTGCTGGGCGATCGCAAGCTGGTGTGTACGTGCCCGCCGATGGAGTCGTACGGCACGTGAGCATCGGCTAGGCTCTTCAGCTTCATGGCTGCTCCCGAGCCGCGGAAGCCGGGCCGCTTCGGCAAATACACGCTCATCGATCGCATCGCGGTGGGCGGCATGGCGGAGATCTTCCTCGCCAGGCAGGCGGGGCCGGAGGGCTTCGAGAAGAACATCGTCATCAAGCGGATCCGCCCGCACCTCTCGAAGGAGCCCAACTTCGTGAGGATGTTCCTCAATGAAGCCAAGCTCGCGGCCCAGCTGAACCACCCGAACATCGTGCAGATCTACGATCTCGGGAAGATCGGCGAGTCGTACTTCATTGCCATGGAGTACATCTTCGGGCGGGACATGCGGCGCATCATTCCCAAGGCCGACGCCTTGGGCATTCCCTTCCCCATGGTGTATGCGCTGAAGATCGCCTCCAGCGTGTGCGAGGGCCTGTACTTCGCGCACCAGCGGGTGGACGTCTACGGCCAGCGCCTCGACATCGTGCACCGCGACGTCACCCCGGAGAACATCTTCGTCTCCTTCGACGGCACGGTGAAGATCCTCGACTTCGGCATCGCCAAGGCAGCCAACCAGATCGAGCAGACCCTGGCCGGCGAGCTGAAGGGCAAGCTCTCGTACATGTCGCCCGAGCAGTGCGTCGGCAGCCAACTCGACAACCGGAGCGATCTCTTCTCGCTCGGCACCGTGCTCTACGAGTGGCTGACCGGCTTCAAGCTGTTCACCGGAGACTCCGAGGTCGCCGTGCTGAAGTCGATCACCGAGGGGAAGATCTACGCCCCCTCGTACTTCAAGGCCGACATCCCCGACGCCGTCGAGGCCATCTTGATGAAGGCGCTCGAGAAGGATCGCGAACGCCGGTACCAGACCGCCTGGGAGATGCAGTACGACATCGACCGCTTCCTCACCCAGCACGAGTTCACGCCGTCCAACATTCACCTCTCGAACTTCCTCAAGCAGCTCTTCTACGACGAGCTCGAAGAAGAGAAGGCCGGGCTCGCGGCCCAGCGGCTGACCCCGGTCGACGATGAGCCGGGCGTCGCTCCTTCCGAGGACATCATCAGCGCCGCGGAGACCATCGCGGGGGCCTCGGGCGCCGCCGACCGCCCCGTCTCGGGCTTTCTCACCGCCACCGAGTATGCCCAGCTCACCGCCATCGCCCGGCGGCATGGCCTGGCCGTCAGCGCGCTCGTGCGAGAGGTGCTGACGAGCTTCCTCAAGTACCGGTAAGAGTGCCGGTGCCATGACGAGGACGGAGCCCCGATGCCGCGCGTGAAGCTGGTGCTCGAGTACGACGGAGCCAACTACGTGGGGTGGCAGATTCAGCCCAACGGGCCGTCGGTGCAGGGGCGCTTGCAACGGGCGCTGCGCGAGCTGGTGGGCCAGAGCGTCGACGTGTGGGCCGCCGGGCGCACCGATGCCGGCGTGCATGCGCTGGGGCAGGTGGTGGCCTTCGACTCGCCGGTCAAGCTCCCCACCCGGGCTTACTGGCTCGGCCTCAACTCGCTGCTCCCCGACGACATCGCGGTGGTGTCCGCCGAAGAGGTCGTCGCCGAGTTCGACCCCCGACGGTGGGCCACCGGAAAGCGCTACCGTTACCTGGTGAGCAATCGGCGGAGTCGCTCGCCGCTGCGCCGAGGCTCGCACTGGGAAATTTACCTGCCCCTCGACGTGCCCGCGATGCAGGAGGCCGCCACCCACCTCGTCGGCGCCCATGACTTCTCTGCCTTCCGCGGGGCCGAGTGTCAGGCCGCCCACCCCCATCGCAAGCTGAGACGGGCCGAGGTGCTGGGCGTGCGGGGCGGTGAGCTGACCTTCGTCTTCGAGGGCACGGCCTTTCTCCGGCACATGGTGCGGAACATGGTCGGGACGCTGGTCGAGGTGGGGCGCGAGAAGCACCCACCGAGCTGGGTTGGCGAGGTGCTCGAGGGGCGAAATCGCTCGCGGGCCGGGCCGACCGCGCCGCCCCAAGGGCTCTACCTCGAAGAGGTTTTCTACGGCGAGGGCCCGAGGGTCGAGGAGGTGGACGATGAGTGAGCCACCGAAGGGTCTCTATGCCCGGGGGGAGTCGGGGGCTCGCCTCGTCGTCATCCTCGTCGGCGCTGGCGTGGGGGCGTTCACCGTTGGCGGCTTCGTGGTGAGCGCCGTGTCTGGCTGGGCGGTGGTGGAGAGCCCGATGGCGGCCTTCGTGGTGGGGTGGGGACTCCAGCGCCTCTGGCTGTGGTTGGTGTTGCCGGCGATGGGCCTCTTGGCCGGTCGGCTCTTGAAGGTGAGCCCCAACCGCTTCGCGCTGACCGCGGGGCTGACCGGGGAGCTCTACGGCGTGCTCATCGCCAGCGCGGGAGACGGCCTCGAAGCGGCCTTCCTCGACTGGCTGGACGTGTTGGCGCGGGTCGCCACGTTGGGCCTGGGGCTGTGGTTGACGGCGAAGGCCGTCGAGCTCGGGCGGTCGGCGGCGCTGAGGGCTCAGGCCAGGGCCGAAGCCGTCGCCCAGCGCAACGCCGCCGAGTACGCCGAGATGCTGGCGCGGGCAACGGGGGAGCCCCGGTCCCAGTCCTCCGATGGGCCAGGGCCGCAGGGCTGAAGCGCCAGCCTTTGGGTCAGGCGGCTGGCCGTTCGGCGCTCATGGTGACGACGTCGCCCTTGAGGTCGAGGGAAACGCGGTCTCCAGGCAGGAATTCACCCGCGAGGATCTTGAGGGCCAGGGGGTCTTGCAGGTGTTTCTGCATCGCCCGCTTGAGCGGCCGAGCCCCGTAGATGGGGTCGTACCCTTCCTGGGCGAGGAACTTCCGCGCCGCGTCACTCAAGGTGAGGGTGAGGCGCTTCTCGGCGGCGAGCTTCTGAAGCCGAGCGAACTGGAGGTCGACCACCCGCTCGATGTGCGACTGCTTGAGCGGCTCGAAGAGGACGATCTCGTCGACGCGGTTGAGGAACTCGGGCCTGAACTGGCGCTTGAGCTGATCGAGCACCTCGCGGCGGGTGGCGCTGTCGAGCTCGTGCTTCTCCGCGAGCCCGTCTTGAATCGCCTGGGCTCCGATGTTCGAGGTCATGATGAGTACGGAGTTCTTGAAGTCCACCGTGCGGCCCTGGCCGTCAGTGAGGCGCCCCTCGTCGAGGATCTGCAGCAGCACGTTGAACACGTCAGGGTGGGCCTTCTCGATTTCGTCGAAGAGGATGACGGCGTAGGGCCGACGTCGAACCGCCTCGGTCAATTGGCCGCCCTCGTCGTACCCGATGTAGCCGGGAGG
>PMBV01000319.1:0-167 GCA_003153055.1 Myxococcales bacterium | reverse complement strand
CGCACCGCGTTCGACACCGCGGTGATGGCGCTCGTCTGGCCGATGACTCGCATGGCCAGGCGGTCCTCCATCTGCACCAGCTTGTGCACTTCGCCCTCGAGGAGGCGAGCCACGGGGATACCGGTCCACTTGCCGACCACCTGGGCGATGTCTTCGGCGTCGACCTC
>PMBV01000195.1 GCA_003153055.1 Myxococcales bacterium | reverse complement strand
CTCGTTCACTCTGAGCCTCGAGCTTCAGGGTTCAGGCAATGCCCTCGGTCTTGGGCCCTCTGCCGGTCAACGTCGCGGCGCTCATGTGGAAGGGCGACAACCTGGTTGTCGCCCCGAAGAGGGCCTGCCCTCACTCAGCTCCGTGTTCGATGGGCCTGGGAGCGGGGGAGTTCGCCGCGTTCTCGGCAGCGGAAGGCAGGCAGGGACGGTGCGCGAGGGCCTTGGGGTGCGCCGGGGGGACGGTGCCCATCCACCGAGGCGGTCTGGCCAGCCCTCGCCCCTCAAGGCAGGCTCGCACCGTCCTCCCCGCGGGGAGAACGCGGCGACCTCATACGGGCAGCGGCATGGGAGCGTCGGCGGGCACGGCCTGGAGGACGACCTTCATGCCACCGCTCCGCAACTTGGAGAGCGCCTCTGATTCCTCAGCGTCGAGGAAGACCGAGCGATTGAGCGCTACCTTGCCCGGGGCCGAGTGCACGTTGCCCACGTTGAGGGTGCCATCGGGCAGGCCCAGCTCGCGGGCCCGGACGGCCGCCTTCACCGTGCGGAAGAGCATGAGGGTCCGCACCCCGTCTTTCCCCAACGCCCCGTAGTCGGTCTGCGAGACCGGGGTGGTGAGGATCTCGACCTTGGGTGGCATGACCAGGCCGAAGGCTGCCTTCGTGAGCGTGTCGGCGGCCGCCTCGTCATCGACGACGACCACACGACGCACATCGAGGTGAGGTAGCCACACCTCGATGACCTGCCCATGAATGAGCCGCGAATCGATTCGGTTCAGGATGATCACGACATCGCTCCCTGTGCCCCCCCGACCGTTGCGCGCGTCCCGTCAGAAGTCCCCGGCGCGCACGGAGGACTTCAACTCCACTCGTTGTCGACTACAAGCACATCTGACGCCAGCCTGGCCCGGGCATTCTTCTGCCCGGTCGAAAAGCTACGATGCGGCCCCGATGCGACCATCCGCGGCGCTTTCCTTCCTCCTCGCCCTCTCATGCAGCAGAGAGACCCGTCCAACGCTCGAACCCTGCGAGGGGTCTACACCCCTCACCCCTGGCATTCCGGGGAGTCCAGGCCACCTCATCCCCTCCGAGCTCAACCCGAATGGCGCCAGTGAGCTCGCCACCCTCATGCGCCGCTTCGTCTTGGACCTCCGCGTCGCCCGGGCGGCCATCGATGAGGGCCGCCGCCCACCCGAGTTTTGGAGCCACCACCGTCAGATGCGGTGCGCCTGGCCAACCGATCCGCCTGACCGTTCGCCGGCCTTCGACGCCCAGGCCCAGACCTACCTCGCTGCCGTGCGAGCCCTCGATGCGAGCCGCGATCACCCGGAACAGTCCTTCGACGCTGTCCTCGACGCGTGCCGCGCCTGTCATGAGAACACCTGCCCGGGCCCTATCGACCTCATCGAGACGCTCCGCGGTGCGGGGGGGTCTGGCCAACACCACTGAGTCTCCGCGCCTTCCGTCTTTTCCACTACGAAGGGAGGCGGCGGCTGGTCTCCGCGGGTCACGCCCCTCGGCGGATTCTCTCGCCTCCGGCCGCTCCGGCCCCTCGCGAACCCACGCCGAGGCGGGCTATGCCTGGTGACGAGGAGGCCGGATGAGGTTGTTCGTCGCCATCGAACTGTCGGCGGAGCAGAAGGAGGCGGTCCGCGGGGCCGTCGAGCCCTGGCTCCATCTCCCCGCCAAGTGGGCCCGGGGCGAGGGCCTGCACCTCACCCTCGCCTTCCTCGGGGAGACCCCCGAATCGCGCCTGGTCGAGCTTGGCCAGCGCCTCGACCAGGTCACAGCGAAGCACCCGCCGATTCGCCTCGCGCTGGCTGGCGCCGGGGCCTTCGGAGACAGCAGTCCGCGGGTCCTGTGGCTGGGCATCTCGGGTGAGACGGCGAGGCTCAACGCGCTCGCGGCCGAGGTAGCCGCGAGGCTCGGGCTACCAGAAACACCCTGGACGGCTCACGTCACCATCGCTCGCGCCAAGCCCAGGGGCGGCGACCCGGCCCTCGATGCGGTGATGAAGGGGCTCGAGGGCTTTCGCACCGCGCCGTTCATCGCCCCATCGGTGACCCTGTTCGAGAGCCGCGGAGGGCAGTACTTCGCCCGACACTCGGCGACGCTCTCAGGCCGCGACTCCCCTGAGCAAGTCCGCTAAGTTGCGCCGGCTTCCGTGACGCGAACCGCCGCTCTCATCGTCGGCCTCCTCTCCTCCGTGAGCGCAGCGGTGGAGGCGCATGGGCGAGTGCACGGCTGGCTGGGCCCGGGCTTCGACTCGAATGTCACGCGCGACATCATCACTCCCGGAATCGGCACCATCTCGCCCGATGGGTTCCTCTACGGGCTGGTGGAGGCCGAGGGGCGACTGGTGCTGCTGGAGCGACTGCGACTCCGCGGCGCCTATGACGCGGGGGGCCGCATCTTCCTGCTCAACCCGTCGGAGAACACGGTGGTGCAGTCAGCCCAGCTCGAAGCGACGCTGGCGATACTGCCGTGGCTCGACTTCTCGCTCCTCGGCCGGGCGCGCGATCGCCGCGGGGCCGACCGCGACTACACGGACCTTTCGGGAGGCGCCGAGGTCGCCCTGTTCCCCGCCGACCCGGTCGAGGTGCGAGTCTCAGTCGCTGCGCATCGCTTCATCTACTGGCCGCGCTTCGACTACTCCTGGTTCGGCCCCGACGGGCTGGTCAGCGCCAAGTACAGAATCGATCGCCACCACAGCCTGTCGGTTTTCGGTCTGTACAACCCTCGCACCTACAGCGGGAAGGCGAAGGGGCCTCCGCCGCCCCCGCCCGACAAAGGAACGCAACCCGAGCCGAGCTTTGGGCGGGCGGACAGCGTGCTGGGGGCAGGGGCGGCCTGGGCCTACCGGGGTGGATTTCAGCTCTCCGCCGGGTATTCGTACTTCGATACGACCTCGAACTCCTGGGGCGAGACGATTCGCCGGCACCGGCTCACCGCCACCGGAGCCGTGCGATTGCCCTGGGAATTGACCGCCTTCGCCTCGGGCACCCTGCAGCTCGCCTCGTACCCCCAGGGGTTCTCCACGAGTGAGTTCGTGGTGATGAACGACGAGGACTTCGCGAGCTCGGTGTCAGCCAAGCTGGCGCGGCCGGTGGGGGCCCACGTCGACCTCGATATTCGCTACGCGTTCTACTTCAGCACCATGCCCACCGCCAACTTCGTCTACCAACGCCACGTGGTGACCATCGGGGTGTCGGTCAACTTCTGACGGGCACGGCACTGGCCGCACCGGCCACCGTGAACCACATCACGGCGACCGGCGGAGCGCGACCCATGAGGCTCAGCTCTTCTCTGGCTCTTCCTCGTCTTTGGCCGGTGGCGGCGCGACCTCTTCGTCGCTCTCGTCGTCGACCACGCCTTCCACGGCGGGAGTTTCAGGCAGCCGAGACACACCGACCACCTTCTCGGCCTCATCGTCGAGGGTGATGAGCCGCACGCCCTGGGTGTTCCGGCCGATGACGGAGATCTCCTTCACCCGCATGCGAATGAGCACGCCGCCGTTGGTGACGAGCATCACCTCGTCGTCGTCGCCGACCTGCACCGCCCCGACCACCCGGCCGTTGCGATCGGTCGTCTTGATGTCGATGATGCCCTTCCCGCCGCGGCCTTGAATCCGGTACTCCTCCTCGGTGGTGCGCTTGCCGAACCCGTTCTCGGTCACGGTGAGCAGGGTCATGCCCTTCTCGACGACCTCGGTGCTCACCACTTCGTCGCCGTCGTCGAGGGTGATGCCCTTGACGCCGTAGGCCGCCCGGCCCATCGAGCGCACCTCGGTCTCGGGGAAGCGAATCGACATGCCCTGCGCGGTGGAGAGGAGAATGTCTTTGGTGCCGTCGGTGATTTTCGTCGCCACCAGCGCATCACCATCGTCGATGCCCAAGGCGATGATGCCCGAGGTCCGCACGTTGGAGAACGCGTTCAGGTCGGTGCGCTTCACCACGCCCTTCTTGGTCACGAAGAGGACGTACTTGTTCTCTTCGAACTCCCGGGTCACCAGCACCTGAGCGAGCTTCTCCTGCTCCTGGAACTGCACCAGGTTCACGATGGGCTTGCCCTTCGAGGTGCGGCTCCCGGCGGGAATCTCATGCACCTTGAGCCAGAACAGCTTGCCCCGGGTGGTGATGGGCATCAGCGACGCGTGGGTGCTGGCCACGAAGATGTCGGTGACGAAGTCTTCTTCCTTCGTGGTGGCGCCGGTCTTCCCTCGGCCGCCCCGGCGCTGTGAGCGGTACTCCGTCAGCGCGGTGCGCTTGACGTACCCGGCGTGCGACAAGGTGACCACCATCGGCTCGTCGGGGATGAGGTCCTCGCTGGACATCTCGCCCATCGCGTCGACTATCTGCGTCCGCCGCGCGTCGGCGAAGCGCTCTCGCACTTCTCTGAGCTCGGTCTTGATGACGGTGAGCAAGGTGCTCTCGTGCTGGAGAATGTCCTCCAGGCGGGCGATTTCTCGGCTGAGCTCGAGCATCTCGGCGAACAGCTCGTCTTGCTGCAGGCCGGTGAGGCGCTGGAGCTGCATCGCCAAGATGCTCTTGGCCTGGTCCTCGGAGAACCCGGGGTCGTACGACCGGGAGAGCCCCTGGTAGGTCGGCTCCTCGGCCTTGGCCCGGGCAGCCAGCGCGTCCATCGACCGGCGGGCCGCCGAGGCGTCGATGCGCGGGAGGTGAGCGAAGTGCGCGTGCTCGGCCAGCGCCGCCGACACGATGTTCATCAACGCCCAGCGGGCCTCCTCGGGGTCCTTCGAGGCCCGAATGACGGCGATGACGTAGTCGAGGAAGTCCTTGCCGCTGGCGGCGACCAGCAGGCCCTCGACGATGTGCAGGCGATCCTTCGCCTTCTTGAGCTCGAAGCGGCTGCGGCGGGTGACGACCTCGCGCCGGTGGAGGATGAACTTCTCGAGAATCTCCTTGAGCCCCAAGATGCGGGGCTGGCCCTGGTCGATGGCCAGCAACACGATGCCGTACGACATCTGCATCGGAGTGTTCTGGTAGAGGTTGTTCTGAACGATGTTGGCGTCGGCGTCTCGCTTGAGCTCGATGACGACCCGCACGTCCTCGCCCGCCGACTCGTCGCGGATGTCCGAGATGCCTTCGAGGCGCTTGTCGCGCACCAGGTCGGCGATCTGCTTGACCAGCACTTCTTTCTTCAGCTGGTAGGGAATCTCGGTGATGACGACCGACTCGCGGCCGGTCTTCTTCTCGACCTCGATGTCGGTCCGCGCCCGCAGGGTGATTTGCCCGCGGCCCGTCTCGTAGGCCCTCCGAATGCCTTCGCGCCCGGCGATGATGCCCGCGGTGGGAAAGTCGGGGCCCTTCACGAAGTGCATCAGCTCGGGCAACGAGGCCTTGGGCTGATCGATGAGGTGCACCGTGGCGTCGATGACCTCGCCCATGTTGTGGGGAGGAATCTTGGTGGCCATGCCCACCGCGATGCCGTCGGACCCGTTGACCAACAGGTTGGGGAACTTCGTCGGGAGCACCGACGGCTCCTTCAACGAGTTGTCGTAGTTGGGCGTGAAGTCGACGGTGTCCTTGTCGAGGTCCTGGAGCATCTCGTCAGCGAGACGCTCCATGCGCACTTCGGTGTACCGCATGGCCGCCGGGGCGTCGCCGTCGCGGGAGCCGAAGTTGCCCTGGCCGTCGACCAGCGGGTAGCGCATGGAGAAGTCCTGCGCNNGGGTGATACTTACCGATGACGTCGCCCACGATGCGGGCCGACTTCTTGTACGACCGGTTGTAGTAGTTCGAGAGCTCGGTCATCGCGAACAGCACGCGGCGATGCACCGGCTTGAGCCCGTCACGAATGTCGGGCAGCGCTCGACCCACGATGACGCTCATCGAGTAGTCGAGGTAGCTCTGGCTCATCTCCTGTTCGATGGAGACCTGCACCAGGTTCCCGATGTTGCCCGGGTCGGAAGGTGCGGCGGGAGGCGGCGCGGGAGGACTCTGGTTGTCGTCGGACATGGGATGAACGCCGAGGCCTTGAAGGACGCCTCGACGGTGCGTTCTCGTATCCCCCACGGGGGGCAGAAGCAACGCCTTTCCGAGCCGAAGAGGCTTGGAAACATGCTATGAAATCGCTGGGTTGGCCGCTTGCTCTGGCCGAGAGCCGCCGGCCTCAGCCGAAGGCGCGCTCGAGGTCCGTGAGGACCGCGTGCTCGGTCGCGGAGACGCGCCAGGCGACCCCGAGAAACCCGCCCGACGCCTCGGCGACGACACGCGCGCGGCCCAGCACCGTGCCCTTGAGCACGGCGCGGTCATCGGGCTTCATCATCGCGCCCAGCGCGTTGACGTAGTCGGTCCACAGGGTGCGCCAGACCGCATCGGGCTTCTTGGTGAGCCACTTCGCCAGGTACTCTGAGCCGGGGCTCCCGTCTTTGAGACCGATGGAGGCGGAGAGCCGCAGAATGACCGCTTGCTCCTGCTCGGAGACGGAGCCGTCGGCCCACGCCACCTCGACCAGCGGGTAGAGCGACATCACCAGCACCGCTGCGCCGCCGCCCACCTTGAGGTCGGCCAGCGCCGAGAGCACCTGCTCGTTGGTGATGCCGGTGAGCCCACGCAGCTCGTCCTTGGTCGCGTCGTGGCGCGACGCTTCCTTCATCTTCTCGATGAGCTTCTCATCGTGGTGCTTGAAGAACTGGTCTTCGAGAGCTCGGCGGCGATCTTCAAAAACGGTCGACATGGAGCCCTTTCATGCCAGCGGCTTCGAGGCAACTCAACCACCTTTCAAGCCGATCACCGCCTGGCCTTTGGGCTAGTGCCCGGTGACCCTCGCCAGGGCCATCACGATTTCCAACAGGATGAGCACCACCACCATGACCTCGAGGGTCAGCGCTCGGCTGGTGTCCACCTCGCCCTTCAACAAGCCATAGGTCTGCTGCAACAGCCGGTGTTTGCGGGTGACCTGCTCGGTCCACTGATTGATGCGGAGCTGGGTGACGGCGCCTTCGTAGACCCGGGCCAGGTACACATCGCCGACGATTTTGAGGGCGTTCTCGATGCGCTCGATGAACTCGGACAGCTCGATGAGGGTGAGCATGAGCCCCCGCAGGAGCTCCTTGTAGGGGCTGAAGACGAGGGAGCCCGTGCGCCGCTGGCCGATGGTGTCGTAGACGCGATCGAGCTCGCCATCGAGGACCGCGTCGTAATACCGCAGCTCGAGGAGCTGGGCGTTGGCGATCTCCACCAGGTCGACCACGTCTTCGCTGCCGGTCGGCTCGTAGATGAAGGCGGCGTTCCACTCCACCACCACTAGGTCTCCGGGGGTGTAGCTCCAGGCGTGCTCCAGCACCTCGCGCACTTCGCCCTTCGACAGCACGGCCTCCCGGCCCTCGCCGATGACGAGCCGCGCCAGGTGCGGGTCGCTGAGGAGCTGCTCCGCGGTCGGGTTGCCCTCGAGGCTGCGGGCGAACAGCACCGTATAGGCCTCGTTCTGTTGCCAGAGATGCGGGGCGTCGAAGGCGGGCTTGAAGAGGTCTCTCAGCTTGTTCACCTCGTCGAGGCAGAAGCTGTCGAGCGCGTGGCTGTCGTAGAGCTCGTCGGCCACTGGCACCAAGGCCTCGAAGGTGGTCAGGGGCTCGATGGGCACCCGCACCGTCACCGAGATGGCTCCGTGGTGAAAGAGCCGCCCGCTCACCCGCACCTCGGTCTGCTTCCCCGCAACGTCGAAGGGCCGCGTCCCCAGGTCGATGTTCAGCGGGGGGTTGGAGAGCTGAATGTACTCGCTCCCCTCTCGCTTGAGGTGCAGGCGCCGCGACTGGCCCCCATTGATGAGCGCCTTGCAGCGCTCGAGGTCGATGCCATCAGCGACGTCATAGATGCGGTAGCAACGAAACTCAGCGGACTGAAGACGAGCCATGCTGGTCTCGTTTTACACCCCCCTCGAATTCACTCCACCGGTACTTCCCTCCGCTGCTCCCAGACACCGCGCGCACGCAAGACACGTTCCACGTACAGCTCATGGAGTCGATGAAGTGGGGTGGCGATGGAGTCACCTTCGAGCACCGCGAGGGCGTCGGCGATGGCTTCCAGCGTCGAGCGGCCTTCCTCGAGATTCGAGGCTCGCAGGCGCAGAACTTGCCGCGTCTTCGGAGGGAGCGCGAGGCAGGGGAGCTTGTGGAGCATCGGCAGGCGGCGGAACATGCGACGGGTTTGTCGCCAGGTGCCGTCGAGGACGATGAGGCGGCGAACAGGGGTGAGGTCCCACTGGGCGGGCGACTCGCCAGGAAAGAGGAGTCCGGTCTCTTCGAGGGGCATGGAGGCCAATAGGTCGGCCGCGGGCTGGGAGTCCTCTCCGTATTCTAGGCATTTGAGGTGAGGGAGCGCGAGCGCGGCGACCCGCGTGGTGCCGGTGGACTTCCAGGACTCACGAAGGTGACGCACCACGAGGAGCTCGGTGCGGGTGGAGAGCTGGGGCACCTCAGGGCAGATGCAGAAGGGCTGTCGAACCCAGCACCGTTTGCAGCGGCCGCTGAGCTCGGCGTCAGTGGAGGAGCGCACTGCCGGCGGTGTACCCTGTCGGACCTCGAGACGCATCTGGGGCGACAAGGCGCGCCTGCGTCACCTCAGTCTGCAGTGCCTAAGACCGTCCTATGGGCGCGTTTTCACCTCTTTCCCCCGCCCTTCTCCTCGAGGAGAAGGGGGCCCGCTCTCAGGGCCGCGGGGCCCCGGACGACCGCACTGCCAACGGCCTCCTCATGGGTGGCTCAACGTTGGCTGGGCATCGCGGTTCGTTCGGGCCTCCACCACCGCCCCAATTTACCCTGACTCGGGAGCTTCTGGGTTCAGGCAATGCCCTCGGTCTTCCGCCCTCTGCTGGTCAAGAACACCGGCGGACTCCGCACAGCGAGCGGCTGAGGCGGGGGAGGCGGGGGAGGCGGGTGAGGCGGTGTTTCGCCCCTTACAGCGCCTTGCCGCCCTCCACGAGCTTCCAAGCGAGAGAAACCATCCCGAACAGGCGGTGGTTGTTGGGCGCCAGCTCGGGGCTCTGCCCCTGCGCGTCGGGGGCCCGCCGGTACCCAGCCGTGTACGGCCCGTAGGGGAGCAGCGACCCTCCCAGTGCCACCCGCACCGACACCCCAGGCACGTTGGTGGGCACGCAGAGCGTCGCCCGCACGTCCACTTGGGGAGTGGCCATCGTCCCCGAAGCCCAGCGCAGGGCGTTCCCGTCGGCGTCGGCCCCAGTGGCGTTGGCCGTGTCGACGAGCCGAGGGCCGGCCACGAACCCAACCAACCCCAGCGTCGGACCGCGCTCACCAAACTCGTACGACACTCGCACGTTCCCAAACCAGGGAGCGGCGACCACCAGCGGCGTGTCGATGCGATTGTGGCTCAGCGTGAAGGCCGCTCCGTACCGGAAGCGCGTGATGACCCCGTCGACCATCGCCGTGGCGCCGAAGTTGTCGAAGCTCCCGGAGTTGACATACCAGTACTCGCCATTGGCAGACACGTCGGCGGGCGCCTGCTCGAAACGCACGGTGTCTGAATAGTGCGCGTACCAGCCCACGATGCCGAGGTGGTGCCGGCCGAGCTGCTGCTCGTAGCCCAGCTCACCCAAGATGACCGTCTCCGGCCGAAGACCAGGGTTGGGGACCTGGTGCCGGGGGTGCGCGCTGAAGCGCTCGTCGCCCGAGGGCGCACGGAACGCCGACGAGAACACGGCCTTGACCTTGCCGTCCCACGGCGTCGACCAGACCACCGCGCCCCGAGGCGACGGGTGAGGCGCGAACCCTTCTTGAATGTCGAGCCGCGCCCCCACGCTCACCTGGAGCGAAGGGAGCAGCCTCGCCCACTGCTGGATGGAGGGCGCCACCAGGTACTCCCACTTCTCATAGTCCACCTGGCGGTAGAACTCGGTCCCATCGAAGGTCTGATACGTATCGATGGGGGCATAGTGACGCTCGCGGAGGTCCACCCCAGCCATGAAGGGGAACCGTCCGTCTCCCAGCCAATCCATCGAAAGCTGGCCCTCGACTCCACCCCACTGCACCGGCGCCTCACCCACCGTGAAGAAGGTGAAGTTCGACAGGTCGCTCGTCGGTGGGGCCGCGGCTTGGTTCCCATCCGTGGTCCAGGAAGACGACTCGCCGCGGGAGTCGTGCGCGGAGACGTCGAAGGAGGCCCGCACGCTCAGCACCGCCCGCGACGAGAGGTCGTGATGCCAGCGGAGATCCAGATCGACCCTCCAGTCGCGCTCGTACGAGCCCGCCGAATCGAAGTTCGCCGTGGAGGTGCCCAGGTACGGCGTGTTGCGTTGGTCTAGCGCCGCCTTGGCCCAGAGCTCCCACTCGCCCCAGCTCGCCTTCACCAGCGCCGAAGGCACGACGGCGTACCCATTCGTCGCCCGCCCACCCCAGGTGCCAGGTGGATCCGCCGAGCCGAAGTTGCGCGGCCAGGTCTTGACGCCGTCGGTGTCTGTGAAGCCATGCTGGAGTGCGAAGTCGAGCTGCGGGCTCTGCTGGCCGTACAACTCGAGAGCCCCGACCAGGTCGAGGCGATGGCCCCCCAGCACCCACGTGCTCCCCGCCACGGCGGAGATGCGACCAAAGGCCCCGAAGCCATCACGCCTGAGCTGCGGAGCGCCGTGCTCGTCCAGCGGGGCTTCGGTCGCGCCGTCCATCGCCAGGGCGACGCCGTCGATGTCCTTCGCCTGCCGGGTCACCACGCTGATGACCCCCAGCATGTCGAAGGAGCCGTGCAGTACGCTCCCCGGCCCGGTGGTGATCTCGATGTGGTCGATGAGGTCGATCGGCACGCCCAGCCCGGGCCCGAAGGAAGCGGTGCCACCCCACCCCTCGTTCATCAGGTGCCCGTCGACCAGCACCAGCACGTGATTGCCGTGGTCGCCGCTGAACAACACGCCCCGGCCCCCGGCCTCCACCGAGCGCAGCGAATCCTGCGTGAACAGGCCCAGCGAGAGGAAGTTGATGGCCTCGGCCACCGTCTGGAGCCCGTAGCGACGCAGCTCCTCTCGAGTGACCGTGGCGGTGGTGGCCGACGCGCCATGGAGCGACGAGTGGTCTTCCTCCTGGGCGCGCCCCGAGGCGGCGGCCAGCACCACCAGCGGCAACAGTCCGAGCGAGGGTCTCATTGGTACACCTTCATGATGCGAATGACGTCTGCCTTGAAGTCGGCGTTCTGCTTCCGCGCCTGGGTCAGCGGCGAGAGCATGCGTGGCTTACCCGAGACCAGGTCGAAGCCCAAGAGGAAGCCCCGGGTCCACCGGAGCGAAGGAAAGGCAGCGAAGGAGATGAGTGCTGGTCTCCGCGAGCTCCTGCTTCGAGGCTCTCTCGGATCTCTTTGAACGCAAGAAGAATTTGGCGAGGGAGCACGTTCGGAAGCCGCCGCGGGCCCGGGAGGACGGTCAGGCAGTCTCCCCGAAAACAACTCCATGAGAGTACGCTCCGCCGCGTCCCCGCTCCAGGAGAACCCCACATGAGCTCTGAAGATTCAGGGTGGTCGAGGCGTGGTTTCCTCAAGGGCGCGGTGGTGGGCGCGGCCCTTCCAGTCGACGCGCTGGCGGTGGCAGCACCGAAGAGGCTCGGGCCTGGCCCCTCTCCATTGGAGCTGACCGTCAACGGGGCCAAGCACTCCCTCCAGGTCGAGCCCAGGGCCACTCTGGCCCAGGTGCTGCGCGACCAGCTCGGGCTCACCGGCACCAAGGTGGGCTGCGACCGCGGTGCCTGCTCCGCGTGCACGGTCCACATCGACGGCCAGCCGATGAATTCCTGCAGCCTGCTGGCCCACGAGGTCGCTGGGCGCGCCATCGTCACCATCGAAGGGCTCGCCCGTGGCGACTCGCTCCACAAGGTGCAGGAGACCTTCATCGAGCACGACGCGCTCCAGTGCGGCTTCTGCACCCCGGGCATGGTGATGAGCGCCGCCGGGCTGCTGGCACGAAACAAGACACCCACCCTCGATGAGGTCCAGGGCGCGGTGGCCGGCAACGTCTGCCGCTGCGGCACCTACCCCAAGGTCGTCGCCGCCACGCTCGCCGCCGCGGGCCAGGGCGTCGCTCCCGGCTCGCTCGAAGTCATCCCCGCGGGAGACGGCTCCACTCCACCCCCCGGCACCGTGGCGGTCGGCCTCGGCGGCGGCAAGAGCGGCTTCGAGGTCCGGGCACTTCCCGAGGGCGAGCCTGCGGGCTGGCCCACCAATAGTGGCTTGAAGGTCGTGGGGAAGCCCACTCCCCGCCTCGACGGGCGGGCCAAGGTGACGGGTGCCGCCCGCTACACCTTCGACGTGAAGCTGCCGGGCATGCTGCACGCACGGCGCGTGGTGTCCCCGCACCCCCATGCTCGGGTGCTCGAGGTCGACACCCGCGCGGCCGAGAAGATGCCCGGGGTGAAGGCCGTGCACGTCGTGGAACACGGCATGGAGGGCGCCCGGCTCCGCGACACCACGCTCGAGTCGCCATCGCGGTACCCCACGGTGCGCTACGTGGGCCAGGTGGTTGCCGCCGTGGCCGCCACTACGCCCGAGGCAGCCGAGGCCGCGGCTCGCAAGGTGAAGGTGACGTACGAGCCACTCCCCTTCGCCGCCAGCCTCGACGACGCTCGACGGCCTGACGCGGCCCGCGTGTACCCGGGCCCGGTGGACATGGGAGGGTCCGGCGGCGGCGGCGGAGCGGCGAAGGGGCTGCCGATGGAAGGCAACGTGCGCGGCCCAGCCCTGACCGAGCGCGGCGACGTCGAGAAGGCACTCAAGGGCGCGGCGGTGAAGGTGAGCGGCCGCTTCCGCACCCAGGTGCAGACCCACTCCGCCATGGAGCCGCACGGCGTCGTGGCCGACTGGCGCCCCGACGGCCTCACCGTCTACAGCTCGACCCAGGGCGTGAGCAGCGTCCGAGACGAGCTGGCGGCTGTCTTCGAGCTCCCCGCGGCGAAGGTGCGCGTGGTGTCTGAGTACATGGGTGGCGGCTTCGGGGCCAAGTTCGGCGCCGGGCACTACGGCGTCGTGGCGGTGCATCTGTCGAGGAAGGCTGGGGCGCCGGTGCGGCTGGTGCTCGACCGCCGAGAGGAGCACCTGGCTGGCGGCAACCGGCCCTCCAGCGACCAGACCCTCACCCTGGGCGCGGGCAAGGACGGCGCCCTCACCGCGGTGAAGCTCGACAGCTACGGCAGCGGCGGCATCGCCACCGGCGCGGGCGTCGGCTGGGCGGCCGACAGGCTCTACCCGGCGCCCAACTTCCACGGCGCTCAGTACGACGTCTTCACCAACGCCTCTCCAAGCACCGCCTTCCGCGCGCCCGGGATGCCCCAGGCGATGTTCGCCCTCGAGCAGTTGGTGGACGAGCTGGCTGAGCGCCTGGGCCAGGACCCGCTGGCTCTGCGCGAGCGGATCGACGCCGAGGCCGAGGGCGCCATGGAGCGCGATGCCCGCCGTGCCGAGCGCGCGCTCGGAGCGACCCGCATCGGTTGGTCCAGCCGCCACGCCCCGGGAGCCGACGCGGGCCCAGTGAAGCGCGGGCTGGGCATGGCTCAGGCGCTGTGGGGCCGCTTCGTCGACCCCGCCTCCAGCGCCGAGGTGCGGGTGCACAAGGACGGCTCGGTGGAGCTCCGCACCGGAGTGGCTGACCTCGGCACCGGTTCCCGCACCGCGCTGGCGATGCTGGTGGCCGAGGAGCTGGGCCTCCAAGCCAACCAGGTGACGGTGCGCCTGGCTGACACCGACCTGCCCTACGCGCCGGGCTCGGGGGGCAGCAAGACCGAAGTCAGCCTGAGCCCCGCCGTGCGCACCGCGGCCGCGGGGGCCAAGCGAAAGCTCCTCGAGGTCGCCGCGGCCCGCCTCGGCGCGCCAGCTCAAGACTTGGTGTGCGCTGGAGGGAAGGTGTTCGCGAAGAGCCGCCCCGACCAGGGCCTGACGCTGGCCCGCGCCTGCGCCTCGCTCCCGGGTGAATTCATCTCACAGCTCTCGGTGCGCGCCGCCGACTACGGAGGTCCACCGCGGGGTGGCTACGGCGGAGTGCAGTTCGCCGAAGTAAGCGTCGACACCCAGACGGGCATCGTCAAGGTGGAGCGGGTGGTGGCGGTGCACGACTGTGGCCGGCCCATCAACCCGCTCGCCATTCAGAGTCAAATCAATGGCGGCGTGCTCCATGGGCTGTCGTGGGCGCTCTACGAAGACAGGGTGCTCGACGCGCGGAATGGCCAGACACTCAACCCAACCTTGGACAGCTACCAAATCGCCGGTGCGCGGGAGACGCCCCGCATCGACGTGGTGCTCCTCGAGCAGTACGTGGGCCGCAGCAGCACCGACGCCCATGGCATTGGAGAGCCGGCCAACATCGCCACCGCGGCGGCCATCGCCAACGCCTTCTACAACGCTACCGGCAAACGCATCCGCCGGCTGCCCATGAAGCCGGGAACGGTACTCGCCGCCCTGGCCGGAAAGGAGGTCTAGACCATGGAGCCTTTCGAGCTGGCCCAGCCCACACGGCTGGAGGACGCCCTGTCGCTCTTGGCCGACCCAGACGCCTCTCCGCTGGCGGGTGGGACTGACCTCTTGGACCGAATGAAGGAACACCTCGACGCTCCGAAGCTGCTGGTGAGCCTGAAGCGACTGGGCCTGGACTCCATCGCCTCGGACAGCGCGAAGGGGCTCCGGCTGGGCGCGCTGAGCCCACTGATGGCGGTGGCCACGCACCCCGAGGTGAAGGCGCGCTACCCGGCGTTGGCAGCGGCGGCGGCGCACGCAGCCACGCCCAACGTTCGAGCCCAGGGGACGCTGGGTGGCAGCCTCGCCCAACGTCCGCGGTGCTGGTACTTCCGCAGTGAGGCTTTCTTCTGCCGTCGCCACGGGGGAAATACGTGCTTCGCCCTCGATGGTGAGAACCAGCTCCACGCCCTGTTCGACAACGGGGAGTGCGCGGCCATTCACCCCTCGACGTTGGCCACGCCGCTGTTGGCGTACGACGCCCAGGTGGTGGTGGCCTCGGCCAAAGGGCGGCGGACCTTGGCGCTGGCCGAGTTCTTCGTGGCGCCTGGGGACGATGTGACGAAGGAGAACGTGCTCATGCCTGGGGAGCTCCTCACCGAGGTGTTGCTCCCGGCGCCGACGCCAGGCACTCGCAGCGCCTACCTCAAGCAGGGGCAGCGAGAGTCGAATGATTGGCCGCTGGCTGACGTCGCGGTGACGCTGGTGATGGACGCCGAGGTGGTGAAGCAGGCGCGGGTGGCGCTGGGGGCCGCCGCACCCACGCCGATGCGAGCCACCGCTGCGGAGGTGGTGCTGATGGGCCATGCTCCCGACGAGGTGCACGCGAAGGCGGCGGCGGACGCGCAGATGAAGCTCGCCAACCCGCTGTCGAAGAATCGCTACAAGGTCGACGTGTTCAGGGCAGTCATCGCCCGAGCCATCGTCGCCGCCGCGACCGGGAGGAGCACGTCATGAAGCCAACCGTGTGTCATTTGCTGCGCAGCAAGGGAGCCTTCGGCCAGGTGGTCGGCCAGGACTGGCGTCTGGGCGACGACCCGACCTCCGTGCACTGGTGTCTGGCGACGATGGAGGCGTTCGGCCCGGACGAGCACCATGTGCATGCCCTCGACTGCCGGGAAGGGCGCCGCTGCTTCCAGCGATCGCCACAGGACGAGCCGGTGGTCGCGGCAGCCGAGCCATCAGAGGCGCCGACCCGGGTCGGGTGACAGCGCCCAGCGGCGATGTGTCACGGGCGCGGCTTCGACATGTGGGCTATTCGGCCCGAAATGGAAGAGCCGACCGTTCTCCGTGCCCTGGCGCTCACCCCTCTGACGGGGCTGTTCGCCTGGTGCTGCCACCTCTGCCCTTCGAGCCCCAATGGACTGACCAAGGTGACGGTCGCGTTTGCGTTCGCCGTGAATGGCCAGCCATTTTCGTGCACCGAGACGTACAAGGGCGTGGGGATGGCAACGGACGCCGGCACGGACTTCCGCGCGCTGGCGCTGATGAATGACCGGCCCGTGGCAGCTCCCCGGTGCGGGCGTGGACCTCACCTTGGGCACCTGCACCGTCACCGCTGACCAATCCGGCGACACCAACTACTCGAGCGCTGGCAGAGCAGGTGCTTGTCCCGTTGAGTGTCGCGGACGCGTCTCGCCGCACACAATTCTTGCAAAGTCGCGCCTCGCAGTTGTACGAACGCAGCCGCTGAGCCACCTGACGTCTCGATGGCGGTCGCTGCCTGGACCGTAGAGCGTTCACGCGGGGATGCGCCCATGGCGGCGGCTCCCGCGTGAACTTCGTCGCCAGGGAGTCGCCCGTGAACGCATCGAATCTGAAGAAGAGACATCTCGTCCTGTGGTCTGCCCTCGTCCTCGCGGCGGGCCCTTCCTTCGCCCATGAGGCTCCTGACGGAGGCGTCGCCGAAGACGCCGATGGCGGCGCCATCTCGCACGTCGTTCTCCCTCCTCGCGTGCAGTCCGCCGTCGAGGCCGCGTACCCAGCGCGCGCGCTCGCCGAGCGACGCGAGTCCCACGTGCATCTCGAGCTGCAGGTCGACGCCACTGGGCACGTCGCCGACGTGCGCGTCCTGGAATCAGGCGGCGACGACTTCGACGCTGCCGCCATGGAGGCAGTGAAGCAGTACCTCTTCACGCCGGCCACCGAAGACGGAGTGCCCGTTCGCTCGTTCGTCACGTACACCTACTCGTTCCATCCTCCCGAGCAGCTCTCCTCGGGAGACGGCGGCGCCGCCCCGGCGGTGATGACTACCGTGGTGACGGTCCAACGGCCCATCTCGGCCTCCTCTTCCTTCTCGGTGCGTGACCGCGACTTCGCCTTGCGCCCCATCGGCTCGGTGCAGGACATCCTCCGCATCACGCCCGGGCTGGTGATGGTCCAGCACTCCGGTGGCGGCAAGGCCAACCAGTACTTCATGCGCGGCTTCGACGCCGACCACGGCACCGACGTGGCCCTGAGCATCGATGGGGTGCCCGTCAACATGGTGTCGCACGCCCACGGGCAGGGCTACGCCGACACCAACTTCATCATTCCCGAGGTGGTGGAGCGCGTCGAAATCACCAAGGGCACCAGCTTCGCCAACCAAGGCGACTTCGCCACGGCGGGCTCCATCAACCTGGTGTCGCGTGAGCGCTTCGAGCACTCCAGCTTCGGCGTCGGCTTCAGCGACTCACCGGGGACTGGCAAGCCCAGCCTCCGCGCGCTGGCCGTCGCCAGCCCGAAGTTCGACTCACTCAGCGCGACCTTCGCCGCCGAGTTGGGGCAGGCCAACGGGCCCTTCGAGAGTCCGAACAAGTGGAACAGCTACAAGCTCTTCAACCGGCTCACCTTTCAGCTCACACCCACCTCCACGCTGTCAGTCGTGCACCTGGGCTACGGCGGCGACTGGAACGGGAGCGGCCAGATCGCCCAGCGCGCCGTCGACCAGGGCATCATCAGCCGGTTCGGCTCGCTCGACCCGACCGAGGGTGGCGATTCGACGCGGCACCAGCTGCAGCTCAGTTACAAGCTGCGCGCCGACGCCCGGAGCGAGCTTCGCGCGATGGCCTACGTTGGGACCTACCGCTTCAACCTCTACTCGAACTTCACCGGCTCCCTGAATGACGCGGTCAACGGCGACGAGATTGAGCAGGTCGACAGGCGGCTCTTCTTCGGCGTGAAGCTCTCGTACCGGGTGGTGCACGAGCTGCTCGGCGTGCGCTTCGACACCACCGTCGGCGCCGACGCGCGCAACGACGACATCCACAATCAGCTCTGGCACACGGCGGCGCGGAGTCGGCTTGGTGGCGCGACACGAAACAACGCCATCAGCGAGACGTTGGCCGGCCTGTTCATCAACGAGGAGGTGTCGCCCTTCTCGTGGCTGCGGCTCAATGTCGGTGGCCGAGCGGACCTCATCAGCTACGCCGTCGACAACCTGCTGACGAGCGACCCGACGGCGACGGGCTCGGGCGTGGGCAGCGCCTACCAGCTGAGCCCCAAGGTCAACCTCATCGTCTCCCCGTTCCAACGGGAGAACGTACAGTGGGACGTGTACCTGAACTGGGGCCACGGCTTTCACACCAACGACGTGCGCGGCGCCTTCTCGGACCCGCGCGTCAACCCCATCACCCGCGCGGTCGGCGAGGAGGTCGGGACACGCGCCCGCTTGTGGGACCGCTGGGACCTCGCGGCCACGGTGTGGCAGCTCGACCTGGCGAACGAGACGGTGTGGAACGGCGACGACGGCACCACGGCGGTCAGCGCTGCGACGAACCGCTACGGCGTGGAGCTCGAGACGCGTTTCGAGTTCACCAAGTGGCTCGCCGCCGACGTCGACGTCACCTTCACGCACTCGCAGTTCAGCACCGACGGGAGCAACGGCGGCGGCCTCGCGCTGGCGCCCAAGGCGACCTGGGCGGGCGGCCTCTCAGCGCGGCACGAGCTGGGGCCGGGCGTCGCGCGCGCAGGCCTACGTTTCTACGGAATCGGTGACCGGCCCGCGACGGACGACGGCGCCCTCATCGCGCCCGGCTTCACGCAGTTCGACCTGCACCTTGGCTACCGGCACCGTCGCTTCGACGTGGCGCTCGACGTCGAGAACCTGTTCAACGGCGTGTTCCGCTCGGCGCAGTTCGCGACCGTCAGCAGGCTCGCGGGAGAGCCGGCCATTGGGAGCGCGGTGCCGGCGGGGTTCTCGTGTGGGCGAAACGCGCGCCTCGCGCCGGCTGCAAACGGGAGCACTGGCAGATTCCGGGGCTGCGAGGACGTCGACTACACGCCGGCGTACCCCCTCACCGTCAGGCTGACCGCGACGCTCTACCTCGACTGACGGCGCGTCGAGCCGGCATTGGATTTCGTTACGGGATTTCAAACGTCGTTAGAAATCGACCCAGACCTTCGGAAATCGCTACTTCAGCGCGACCCGAACGGAGGTCTTCATGTGCGCCTTCATTGCCTTCTCCATCGCCCTGACCTCATCATCAGACAACATCGCGAAATGCTTCCAGCGATCGCCGCAGGACGAGCCGGTGGTCGCGGCAGCCGAGCCGTCTGAGGAGCCAACCCGGGAAGAGTGAGCCACCCGGTCGTCGCCGCGACTAGGGCTTCTTCGCGCTCTTGGTCAGACTAACGTCGTTGGCCAGAGCGAGATGCTTGAGCGTCGAGTTGGGAAAGTGAAGGCCCAGAGCGATGGCCGCTTCGTCGTCGAAGGCGACCACCTCGATTCCCGCAGTCGAAGGCACCGACGGCGGATCGAACCCTCGAATAGTCTCTGCGAGCGATGGAGCCGCCAGGAGCACCTCACGCTGATTGCTGTACATCGCGTCGAGGAAATCCCTGCAGTCTGGGCTACGAGGATCGTCGGGCCGCTGGCCAAGCGCCCGAATGAACACCCCCGTGTCCACCATCGCGCGAATGGGAAGGAGCTTGGGGTCCATCGGCTGAGATTGAGCCACGCGAGTGCTAGGCATCCACCCCCCTGCTCTCTTCCTCGTCGTTCCGGCCCAACTCCTCCTCGATATCCTCCACGTCGTCCCACTCCGAGGCGGCCGCCTTGTACCAATCGGTCCAGGCCTGGAGGTTCTTCTCTGCCGAGACCGGCGTGAACTTCAGGAGCCGCCCCTTTGCGATAACGCCGTCCGGGTTCCGCTCAAGCTGGACCTCGGCATCGACGAGTTCAAAGAGCAGCGCGCCGAGCTCCCGAGCTTGCTCCTTGTCGGCCGACACGGTGAACGGGCGTTCGCCCTCTGACTTCGAGACGAACCGGACCGTCGGGTTCTTGCCTCCGACCTGCAGCACGACAGCGCGGAGCTTGGTCGATGAAACGCGCTTCTCCGGCTTGGCGACGGGTGCCGGGCGAACCGGCAGCTTTCGACTTCGCACGAGCACGGTAACTGATTGCTGAGATGGGAGGTTGTTGACCGCAGAACGGAAGCCGCTCAGAACACTCTCCAACACGTGGGGTGTCAGCCGCCCGCCTTCGAGCAATTCGAACGCCTCGACCGCCACCGCCTCGGCACGCGCGGGGTTGTCCGGGGTGAACTGGAGGGCAGCGCATTTGTCCTGGACCGTGAGTCCCTTGAACTCCAGGTCGACTCGCGCTTCTTCCGCTATCTTCTTGAGGAGCTTGAGGTACGCGGCTCCCAGCTCCAGCGTGGCCAGAGGATCGAGCGTCTCTGGATGGACCCCGGGCCCATCAATCTCCAACCGGAGGTCGTCGCTCCTACGGGAGAGGTCCTCTTTCGTCTTGTCCGACATTCGGAAGGCTTAGCACGACGATCCGACCGTCTCCAGAGAGGGAAGAGTGACGCGGGGTTGGAGAAACGATGGCCGCTACTTCAGCGTCTCGACGTACTCCCGGGTGAAGTCGATGGACTCCTCCTCGTCCTTCGGGCCCGTACGCGTCGTCACGCTCCAGGTGAAGTTCTCGGCGTCCTTGATGGCAAGGCTGAGCGTCATCACGGGCGCCTTCGCCCCATCGGGCCGCGCCTCGAGCCTCACCACCTGCTCCGTCGCACTCTGATGCCGGAGCGCCCCGTGGCCCCGTCCATCGAAGGCCGCCTGCAGCTCCCCGGCCTCGACCCGGAAGACGGTCACGCTCACCAGCGCATGGTCGCCGCCGGTGAGGCTCCCCACCACCGCCGTGCCGCTCGCGGTGACGCGCACCGACAGCGTGCTCCCGTCTTTCGACTTCCAGTTTCCCTCGAGCTTCTTCACGCGCTCGAACGCCGCCGCGCCAGGAGCTGCCACGGGCGGAGCCGCGAGCAAGGCAACGACGAGGAGGGCTGTCATGGCCCCCGCACGTTACGAGGATGCCGGCCCAGAGTCGTCGCAAAAGAGCGGAGAGAGCGCCCACACCGAGCCAATGCCCACCGCCATCGCCAACCCGAAGGCATGGATCGCCGGTGTCGTCGACAGCGCCAGCAGCCCGAAAGACAACAACGTACTGACCGCACCCAGACCGACCGCGAGCCACGCCTCACCCGCCTGCCTCGAGGGGTGCTCCAACAAGAAGATGCCGTAGTCCACGCCCATGCCCAGCATCAGCCACAGCGCCAGCACGTGGAACAGCTGCAGCTTCTCACCCAAGAGGCCCACCGTGGCGATCGCCAACAACGAGCCGAGCACCGTCGGCGCCAGTGAACGCCATGCCTTCCTCCGGAAACGCACGAAGAGGGCGAGGAAGACGAGCGCGTAGCCCACCACCAAGAGCCACAGCATGTTGGTGCGGTACCGCCCCATCACTCGAGAAATCGCCTGGGTCCGGTCCACGAAGCGAACCCCCGGCCCCACGCCGTCGAGCTTCCCCACCTCGTCGAGGCCCTCGCGTCCCAGCCCCTTGAGGAGCACCACGCTCGCCCTCGCGGTGGCCCCCTCCTCCACCCACAGCACCGAGAGCTGCGTGCCCAGCGGGCTCGCCAAAAACCCTCCCACCGTCAGCGGACGCCATGGCAACCCCGCCGGCCCGGCCGTCTCCAGCTCGTCGGCCAACGACGTCAGCACGGTCTCCCTCGCGCGGAGAAACAGCGTGCGGTCGCTCGTCTGGCGCGCCTGCGACGGCACCCACGAGGACACCGCGTCGTAGCCTTGAATCACGTGCCTCGCGGTCAGCTCGTCGAGCTTCGCGGTGAGCACCTGCTCCCGCTCCAGCACCTCTTCCTCCGAGCTCCCGTGCACCATGAAGAACTGCCCCGGGCTCGACAAGCCCATCAGCTTCGCCACCTCGACGTGCTCCTTCACGAGCGCCGGCGAGAGGCCCTGCAGCTCTCTCACGTCGTCGCCCACCTCGAGCCGCGAGAGCCCCACCCCGACGACGAGCGCCCACAGACCGAGCCCGACCCACGCCCGGCCACCGCGCAGCACCGGCCAGCGCCGCCGGGTGTTCGCCCAGGCCGTGGAGAAGCGCGTCACCCGCACCGGACCTCGGTCGAGGAAGGGGAACCACATCACCGCCCCGAGGAAGGCCGCGAGGAGCCCCACCCCAGAGTAGAGCGCCACCTGTCGGAGCCCGGGAAAGGGCGCCACGCCCAGCATGGCGTAGCCCGCGATACTCGTAATGAGGGCCAACGACAGCCCGGGCAAGTGGTGCCACAACAGGTCGGTCCGCGGCACGTCGGGCGCCGCCTGCCGGTTGGCAAAATAGTGAATCCCAAAATCCTCCGCCACGCCCACCAGGCTCGCCCCGAAGACGAGCGTCACCACGTGCACCTTCCCAAACACCAGCGCGCACGCCGAGAGCCCCGCGGCCACGCCCAAACCAACCGTCACCGCCACGAGGACGAGCGGGCGAGGCGAACGAAAAGCCAACCACATGACAATGAGAATGGCAGCCATCGAGCCAAAGCCCACCGTCGACATCTCCAGGTTCGCCTGCGCCGCTCCCGCCTCGGCGAAGCGCGGCACCCCAGCTGAAAGCACGAGCTCGGCCCCAGCCTCCCGTGCCGCGGCGCTCGCCACCTCGAGGGCCGGCTCGAAGCGTTTGCTGCCGTCGAAAGAAAAGGCCGGTGCCGAGGACTCCAGCTCGAGCACCACGTACTGCCGGGCACCGTCCTCCAGCCAGAGTCGGCCGCCGCGAGGGCGCACCGGCGTGCTCCTCGCCCGCTCCTCGAGGAAATGGGGGAGCAGCTCGAGGGGGTCATCTGCCCACGCGCCCACTCTGCGGCCCACCGGCTGGTTGAGCAGCAGCAGCGCCCGCGACTTCAGGGCCTCGGCCGACGCGGTTTCGAGGAACGCCCGGTCCTCAACGGAGAGCAACCCCTCGCGAGACGGCCCCAACGCATCGAGGAGCGCCTGGGTCGACGACTCCGTCTGTACTGACACGGGTCTCGCGATGGGGCCCAGCTTGGCGAGGAACGCCTCGGCGCCCTTCTCGGCCCGCTCGGCTTCTGCGGCCCCCACCAGCACCACCACCCGGCGGGACCCGCGGTCAGCCAGTCGAGCCAGCGCCGCCTGAGCGCCCTCGTCACGCTCCTCCTTGGGGAGCAGCGCCAACACATCGGTATCCACCTCGAGCCCGCCGGTCCACAGGTACACCTGGTGCCCGACGAGCAGCAGCACCACCAGCGTCCACACCACCGCGACGGCCCGCCACCACGCGTCCCGCCGGGAGCTCACCACCCTAGGTCCTCACCGGCGTCGGGGGTCCACGCCTCGGGCGACTCGATGCGAATGACCGTCACGTCCTGCGAGGCCTCGGAGAGCTCCAGCCGGCGCACGAAGCGGTCTCCCGTCATCGCGATGCGCCTCAGCACCTTCTTGAGCCCGTCGGACTTCGGGGTCAGCTCCAGCGTCCACCCCTTGGGCCCCGCCTCGCCCTTGACCTCGAAGTGCCGCTCGAGCACCGCCAGGTCTCCCGCCAACAGCGAGAAGAGCACGGTGTTGACGACCCGCACCGTCGGCTCCTTCGCCGCGTCGAGGTGGAAGACCTCGGTGTCGCCCTGCTTCGACGAGATGTCGTCGCGCCGAACCAAGAGCACGCTGTCGAACGGCGTCACCGTGTGCCACCGCACCCCGTGGCCCTTCGCCACCACGAAGTCACCCTTCGACACCAGCGGCCGCTTGAAGCCCTTCACCCGCTTCTCTTGCTCGAAGGCACCGTGAATCGCCGGCGCGTCGACCAGCTGCGCCCGCACCGCAAGGGAGAGCTCCATGGGGCTCGCCGCCAGCGCCCAGACCAGCAGCGCAGACATCATGAGTAGGTCTCTCCCAGCGCGTCCCACAGCTCCTTGGGGCTGACGTACTGGAGCTCACCCGTCAACATGCTCACCGCCACCTGTATGGTATAGCCGGTGGTGAGCTTGGCGCCGGTGGCCACATCGGAGACCCGGTAGCTCACCTTGAGCCGGTTCTCCCACTCGACAACCTCGGCGCGCACCTTGATGGGCTGCTGGAGCCCCGCTGGCTTGATGAACTTGATGCGCATGTCCACCACCGGCCAGGAGTACCCCGAGTGCACCATCTCGCGGTAGCCGTAGCCGAGCTTCGAGAGCAGCTCGCTCCTCGTCGACTCGAAGTACTTCACGTAGTTGCCGTGCCACACCACCGCCAGCGGGTCGACGTCGTAGAACGCCGGCGCCAGCTCGAGCTCATGCCACCTTTGCTTGCCCATGTACCGAATCCCAGAAAGGGTAGAAGTTGAACCAGTCGTAGGGAGACTTCGCGCACTCCGCCTCGAGCCTCCGAGCAAAGCCACCAACGAGCGCCCGGAGCGCTTCTTCCCGGCGGCCGCGAGGCAGCTCAACCTTCTCGAGGTAGCGCTCGAAGCGCACGTGGTACGAGCGCCCCCGGTGCAGCGCGGTGAGCAGCACCACCTGGCACTTGAGCGCCGAGGCGAGCACCCACGGCCCCACGGGAAACGGCGCCGGCTTGCCGAGGAAGGACGCCCAGACGACCCTCCCCGTCTCGGACACCGGCACCCGGTCGGCCGCCAAGACGACGAACTCGCCCCGCTCCACCCGCTCCGACAGCATGGCCGCGGTGGCCGGAGAGAAATCCGTCACCTGTAAGAGGTTCACCTCGGTCGAGGGATCCAACCGGCGGAGCACCGAGTTGAAGCGCTCGGCGTGCTTGGTGTGCACCAGCACGTTGAGCTTGAGCCCGACCCGGCGCTCGGCGGCACTGCGCAGCACCTCGAGGTTCCCCATGTGGGCGGTCAGCACCACGCCGCCCCGGCGAGCCGCGAGCGACTCCACCATCACCTCGCGGCCCTCGAACGTCATGGCGTCGAATTTGTACCGGCCACCGATGGCCAGCAGCTTGTCGAGCACGGTCTCGGAGAACAGCGCGATGTGCCTGAAGGTGTCGAGCCATCGGGGCGGTCGGCCCAGGGCGCCGGTGTGAGCCTCGAGGCGCTCGAGGTACTCCCGAGACGAGCCGCGGGCCAGGCGCTGGCGGAGCACGAAGTACAACACCACCGGGGCCAACAGGGCGCGGAACGGCCAGCGACCGAAGAGCCGGTTGACCCAGTAGAGGAACCACATGCCCAAGACGGCGCCGGACTCGCCGACCGATGCCCAATGCGTGGGGGCCCGGCTCGTCACCGCCGCACCACCTTGCGCCACAGGAGCAGCGGCGAACGGAGGAGCATTCCGAAGAACAGCCGGGCGTGCATGCCCGAGATGCGAACGTTGTCCCACAGGGCGTCGAAGTGGCTGACGCCATCGCGCGGGTAGCTCACCTTGGTGGGCAGGTTCACCACCGGAACGCCTCGCCAGACCAACCGCACGGCGATTTCGGGGTCGAAGTCCATGCGTCGGCCGAGGCGCGCGTGGTCGATGATGTCGAGCACCGGGGCCAGCGGGTACACCCTGAAGCCACACATGGAGTCCTTCACCGCGAAGGACAGCGTGTTGATCCACACCCAGATGTGCGTGAGGAGACGGCCGTACAGCCTCGCCTTGGGCACCGAGGCGTCGTACACCGGGTAGCCCGTCACCAGCGCGTCAGGGCTGTGTCCAGCCGCCGCGACGAACGCGGGGAGGTCTCCCAAGTCGTGCTGCCCGTCGGCGTCGATCTGCACCGCGTGGCTGTACCCCAATCGGGCGGCTTCGCGGAGGCCCGCCATCACCGCGCCTCCCTTGCCCTGGTTCTCTTCGAGCCGCAGACAGGAGACCCGGCCCGAGTGGGCCTGGACCAGCGTGGTGAGCGCCTCGGCGCAGGCCTTGGAGCTGCCATCGTCGACCAACAGCACCGGCAGGTCATGGCGGAGCACTTCGTCGACGACGCCGCCGACGGCGCGCTCGTGGTTGTAGACGGGGATGACAACGAGGGCATTCATCGACGCGCGCGGCCTAACGGGAACTGGGCCCGGCTTCAATGACGGAAGTGAGGCGCCCAGCCCTTCGAGCGTACCGGGTCCCACCTCCGCGGCCGGTGGGCTAGGCTCTTCCAATGCCGAGGGAATCCACTTTCGTGGGTGCACCACCCCAGAAGGAGGGCTCCAGCGAGAGCGGCCCCCGTGCGTCGGCAGAGACTCCGCGCGGCAACCCCCCGCCGACGATTGGCATCCCCGGCCGGCGCGGCACCAGCGCCCAGCCGAGCTACGGCGGTCCACCGCGCCAGTCCGCGTCGATTCCCTCGGCGGCGGCCACGCCTCCCAACCCAGCGCCAGCGCGGAGCAGCACCCCGGCCGCGCGCCCTGGTGGAAGGCCGTCTCCCACGCCCAGGCCTCAGCCCCGCTTCTTCCCGCCCCAGCCCNNATGGGCGAGGAGCTGGTGCTCAAGGCGCTCTTCTTCGCTGGCGAGCTCCGCGGGGCTGACCTCGCGCAGCGCATCAAGCTGCCCCAGTTGATAGTCGACGAGCTCATCGAGGGGCTCCGGAGGCAGAAGTACATCGACTTGAAGGGCGGCGCCGGCCTCGGCGTAGGCAAGTCGACGATGATTTACACGCTCACCACCTTCGCCACCGACTTCCTCCGGCAAATCCTCGATCGCAACCGCTACAACGGCCCCGCCCCGGTGCGGATGGAAGATTGGTTCGACGCGGTGGCGATTCAGACGGTGCGCGGCACGCGAGTCAACCGCCAGCGCCTCGAGCAGAGCTTCGGCGAGTTGGTGGTGAGAGACTCCATCTTCGACGGGCTGGGCCCGGCCATCAACTCAGGGCGCTCCATCTTCTTCTACGGCCCCCCGGGCAACGGCAAG
>PMBV01000325.1 GCA_003153055.1 Myxococcales bacterium | reverse complement strand
CCCGCGTCTGGCTGGCCCGCGTCTGGGTGGCCCGCGTCTGGGTGACCCGCGTCTGGCTGGCCCGCGTCTGGGTGGCCCGCGTCTGGGTGACCCGCGTCTGGCTTCCCCGCGTCGGGGTGCGAAAAACCACCGTCGAAGGGAAAGATGAAGGTGCCCGCATCGTGCTTGCCGGCGTCGATCTGCACCGGCAGTCCGCCATCGGGCAGGCGATCGGCCCTCAACACGACGAAGGGAGAGAGGTGGCTTACCTCGCCGACCACCTCTCGTCGCACCACATCGATGTACGGGTTGGCCAGGGCGACCCAGTCTCCATCCTCGACCGTGTAGATGCGCAGCAGCGTCTCGGAGGGCACGCTCCCCGCGTCGACGTAGGCGAGGGAGAACGACACGGTGGCGCGCAGGGGAGCGAGAAACTGGACCTTGGAGCCGTCGGTCGCGGCGATGTCGTAGGAGTCGCTCAACGCCGCGGGCGGCGCCTGCGTCGACGGCACGATGCGCACCGAGGTTGTGGCCTTGATGGCGCCGATGGGCACCGAGATACACACCCGGCGATCAGGCAGGCAGACCAATCCCCCGGTCGGGTCGAGCACCCCCTCCGTGCCCACGCCTCCGCAGGAGAGCCAGCTGAGCAGCGCCGCCGGTCCCAGCCACCGCTTGGTCGAATAAGCACTCACGGTCGCTCAGCATACCGGAGGACCGGCTCTGGCGGTCGAGACCTTGACGCCTCGGGCCTTCAGCCCAAGACTCACCTCGTCCCACAAGCCGTGACGCCCACTTCGCTCATCGCAATTCTTCTCGGCGCCGAACTGCTGCTCCAGCCAGGGAGCGCGTCACCGGGCGATGTCGTGCTCGTGACAGTCACGGGAGTAGATGATGCGCCGACCGGGTGGCTGGGGAAGCAGCGCCTCGCCTTCTGGGAGTCACCTCCCGGCTACTGGGCGCTCGTGGGCCTGAGTGTCGACCAGAAGCCGGGCGAGCTGCCCCTCACCGTCGAGGCGGTCGAGGATGGAGCCCGAGTGAGCCTGGGGGGAACCCTCGAGGTCAGGGAGGCCAACTTCCGCCGCCGCTCGCTCACCGTCGCGCCCCGCTTCACCAACCCCTCGGCGAAAGAGGTGCAGCGGTCGGCCCGAGACCAGCGCGCCTTTCAGAAGGCCTTCGACCAGGAGCTCGAGGCGTTCCTCTTCGAGGGCGACTTCGGGTGGCCCCGGCAAGACATCGTCGCCGCTCCCTTTGGCGATCTTCGGGTCTTCAACGGGAAACGGCAGAGCCAGCACATGGGCTCGGATCTCGACGGAGAGGTTGGCGACCCGGTGGCCGCCGCCAACGACGGTGAGGTGGTGATGGCCCGCGACTGCTTCGGCTCGGGGAACACGGTCCTGATCCACCACGGTGGTCGGCTGTTCACCGCGTACTTTCACCTCTCACGCGTCGACGTGAAGGTGGGCGACCCGGTGACGAGAGGCCAGCGCCTCGGCCTGGTCGGCAGCACCGGCCGGGTCACCGGGCCACACCTGCACTTCGGAGTGAAGCTCGACGGTCGCTGGGTAAACCCCGAGAGCCTGCTGTCGCTCCGATTCGAGACGGCGAGCGATCGCGCCACGCCGGTGGACGCTGCTCCATAGAAGCGCTGACGTCAGAGCGAGGATCGCTCCCGACCGACGTCAGTCGCGTCGCGCCGTCTTCGGCTTCGGAACGGACCTGTTCCATGGTGCCTCCGCGGGCGAAGGGCCGGCCCCGACGAGCCCTCGCAAGATCGTCTCGGCCACCTGATCGCGCGCCCGATCGATGAGCTGCTCGTCGCGTCGATCGAGCAGCCCAACGACGAAGCTGGTGAGCGCCATCTCGATCACCCCGAAGAGGCTGGTGGCGCAGAGCACCGGATCGAGCGCGCTGGACAGCTCCCCCCGTGCCTGGGCCGCGCGGAACATCTCGGCGGCGAGCTGGACGACATGGGTGAACGCGCTCCCTCGGCTGACGGCTCCACCGGCGGGGCTCCGGCCGACCTCGAGAATGAGCACCTTCACCCCTCGGGGGTCTCGGCGATAGGCCTCGAAGGCCACCTGGACGACGGCGCGGACTTGCGCCTCGAGGCTCGTCTCCCGGGTGATGCCCGCCTGCACTCGCGACAGGAACCCCGACCAGCCGCTGGAGAACACGTCCTCGAGCAGCTCGTCCTTGTTCTTGAAGTAGTGGTACACCAGCCCGTACGCCACGCCCGCCTCGCGAGCGACGTCGGCGATGCGACAGCCCTGGTACCCTTTGCGCGAAAACACGTCGACGGCCGCGCGCAGGATCGACTTGCGCCGCTCGGCCTCACGCTCTGCTCGCCCAGGCTTCCGCTGGCTCTTCTCCACTGCCACGTCGTGCTCCCTGCTCATGCTTGCGAGTTGATTTATGAGTCAATAGACAGGGTATCGGAAAAGAACGCCAGGGCAAGCCTGGTCATCGGGAGGGCTTCCACCGAGTAGGCGGGCCACGGGGTCAACGACTACTCGCGCCGATGCTCCCGAAGCGTGAGGCGGAGAACGTGAACCCGACGTCCGGCTTCTGGAAGTACGGCACATGACGGGTGGGCTGCTCCGGGTCGTCGACGAGGCTTTGCCTGGCGTAGAAATCGACGCGCCAGCAATCGCAAGCCGGAGTGAAGGAGACCGCGAGGGTGTGCTGCGACAGGGAGAGAACAGCAGCTTCGTTCTTGTAGGTCGTCTGGCCAAACTCATCGGTCGTCTTGGTCGTCCACACATGATCTGCGAGGCCCACGGTGTAGCTCAAACCGACCGGTCCGAAGTTCCATCGAGCCGACGCCGAGGGCAGCTGGATCTGGCTCGCCGTCGGGAGCACGGGGTCGCCAAAGAGCAAATCCATCGGGGCGCGGGTGCGCGTGGTGCCATCGTCGAGCAGCCGGTCGTAGGCCACTGTGAGCGCGTGTTTGCCGTCGTCGTAGCCGAAGGAGGCACCCCACCGGGTCACGCGAACCGGCACCAGGGCGACCTGATCATTGGTCACCCGCGTGTACCCAGGGGCGAGCCTCGCTTGTGCCTTGAGCGAAATGAACCCGAACCGGGCATCCAGGCTGCCATACGTCTCCGAGAGCGAGGGCCCGCCGGGGCGCAGGAGGTCGACACCCTGACCGAGGTCGAGCGAAATGCCATCACGGCCCTTCTTGAAGCGCTGCCGGAGCTCGACGACCGCCTGGGCCCGGGCTAATCCTCCGGAGGGGATCGCCGCGTCTACCTCGTCGTAGGCGATGGGCTCGATCGTCGCGGGCGCGACCGCACTCCCGCCGCTACCACCGCGGACGATCAGCGGAATGGCGCGGACGGCGACGAGGGGGGTGATGACATGCCGCCACCCGCCTGCGAACGAGCGACCGAGCTCCGTCTCGGCCCGCGCATCGACGACCAGCGCGCCCCGCTGCCATAGACGCAGCGATGCCTCTCCCGCCCAGAGAGACTGTCTCCACCACGCAGACGCCGAGACGCCTACTGCGCCGAGGACCGTGCCGCTCAGGTGGAGCCGAGGCACAATGGTCGCCCGATCTCGCGCTTCCCGTTCGCCCAGTTGCCAGTGCCGGTCGCCCTGATTCGTCGCAGCGGTCGAGCCGCCGAAAAGCCGGATGGCCTGCCTGTCCAACGACAACTCCGTGCCGTCTTGCGTGGTCGAGCCTTCGTTCGCCGAGGCGCCTTCATCCCCAGTTTGAGAGAACAGCGGGGCCAGCCGAGCGAACTCCGCGGTCACGTCCACCATGAGCGGGCCAAGGAGCCGCTGGAGCGGAATCGAGGCGGTCAGCGCGGGAAACCGTTGCAGGGTGCCGGGCCCGAAATCCGGGGCAATGGGGCGGCCAGCCGTGTCAGTCTTGTAGTACGGAGCAATCCCCAGCCAGTCGTAACCAAAGCCGACGTCCTGGCGAAGGACGACCTCGGCCGTCACAAGGTGGTCGACACCCCGCTGAAAGAGCAACGCCGTGCTCCGGAGGTACCCCGCGGCGTTGGCGACCACGTCGGTGTTGATGTCCTTGAAGTAGAAGCCATCGGAGTGCCCGAGCAAATCCAGCCGAACGCCCCAACCCCCATCGAAGTCCTGGATGTGCTTCCACCCAAACTCTCCTCGGAGCCCTCGGGGATTCTGCAAACCGCCGTTGTAGTCGTTGTTTCGACTCCACACATCCTTGTTGTCCACCTTCTCGAGCTTCTCCGACCTGAACGCCGGTTCAAATGGGTCGCGCTTGTCGCGAAAGTCGTACAAGAGCCCGAGGTTCACCTGACCTGACGCGCGCGTCGACGGCACGTAGCGGAACTCAGTGTTGAGCCTTGGGCCCATGACGCCCATCGTTTCCTTGCTCCCGGTGAAGAAGCCCGGCGTGAAGGTAATGTCGGCGCTGCGGCCGAGCGTCACGAAGACCGGCTGCTCGAGGCTGAAGCCGTTCTGCCCGACGAACCCCGGCCTGGGCATCAACAGCCCCGTCTGCCGATCATCCATCGGCAACGACAGCCAGGGGAACCACATGATCGGCACCTGGTAAACCCGAATGACGGGCGACACGACGGACATGCGGCGGGCATCGGGGTCAACGGTGGCCTTGGGCGCCTTGATGGACCACGACGGCCGGTTGAAGTCGCAGTCACACGGGACCAGCGTCACCTGCTCGAACGTCCACCGGTTGCCGGACCGCAGCAGGTGGTTCCCCTCCATGAGGGTGGACACCTTGCTGTCGCGCTCGATGGCCTCGGCCGTCTCGGCGGCGAGGAGCTTCTCCGCGGTGATGCCAGTGCGGGCCGTCGCGCGACCATCGAGGAGGTAGACGTCGGTCACCTGCCCATCGGCAAGCCTCAGGCTCACCACGTCGCCCACGATGGCCAACAGCCCGCTCTGGGTGATTCGAGCGACGACGTGCCCGACCGCCGTCAAGCCCTGGTGCGCGTCGTCGTAGGTCATATGGTCGGCGTTCACCGCTAACCCGTCACTCACCAGCCGGACATGCCCGTCGTACACCGTGAGCTGGCGCTTGCCATCGTCATCCAAATACTCGCTCTTGATGTCCAGGCGAGGGGGCGGCGCGGCGGCCACGAGCAGGAATGTCAGGAGGGAGAAGGAAACCATCGACGCAGGGTTCGCCGGCCACTGAACCTGAACACCCCTTGTCTCATTCCAGGCGAGCAAACTCCAGGGTCAATTCGTTCCCGCTCTGGCTGGCGTGGTACGCGACGGACTTCTTCAGGCTGATGGTGACCCGCACCCGGTTGTTGGCCAGCTCCTCGGGTCGCACCAGCGAGACGGCGGTGTCGAAGAACGACGTGTCGAGAATCCGCTGGTTGTTGGGGAGGCTGATCTCGGTGTTTTCGAGCGTCACCACCACGTTGCGCCCCGACTCGCCGACCGAGTACCGAACCCTCGAGGTGGTGCGCAAACTGATCCGCCCCACCCCGTCGTCCTGCTTGAACCCGACGAACGTCATCCGCGCCGAGCCCCCCTGGGCGAGCTCCTCGGGAGGCGGCGTGCGGGCCGCGGCCTCCTCGAGCTCTTGCTGCCGAGCCTCCTTGGCCTGCCGGGTGGCCGTCTGCTCCTCGTCGCGGGGCCGACGAGACGAATCCTTCTTCCGCGCGCTGGCCTCCCTTTGGGCGAAGAGGGCAGCGAGCCGCGCCTCCTCGGCGTCACGCTTCTTCTGGGCCCCCCGCTCTTTCTCGGCGTCGAGCTTGGCGCGCCGCTCATCTTCGCGGTGCTTCTTCGCCAGCGCGAGCTCGTGCTCGCGGCGGAGCTTCTCTTCCTTCTGGGCCATGACCAAAGCCCGCTGGTCGGCCTCTCGTTGCCGCTGGGCGTCTTCCTCGTCGCGCTTCTTCTGCTCCGTCGCCTCCTGCTGGGCGGCGAGCTTCTGCTTGCGCGCCTCGTCGGCCTTCTGCTTGGCCTCGGCGGCCACGCGGCGCTTTCGGTCGGCCTCTTGCCCCTCGAGGGTGAGCTTGGCCTGCCGAGCTTCCTCGGCCCGCGCCTTGGCCTCCTCGGCGTCACGCCTGGTGCGCTCTGCTGCTTCCCGCTCGGCGACGAGCTTGGCCTTTCGAGCCTCCTCGGCCCGCGCCTTGGCCTCCTCGGCGTCACGCCTGGTGCGCTCCGCTGTTTCCCGCTCGGCAACGAGCTTGGCTTGACGCGCCTCCTCGGCGTCACGCCTCGCGCGCTCCGCTGCTTCCCGCTCGGCAACGAGCTTGGCCCTACGCGCCTCCTCGGTCCGCGCCTTGGCCTCCTCGGCGTCACGCAGTTTGCGCTCCGCTGCTTCCCGCTCGGCGACGAGCTTCGCCTGCCGCTCCTCCTCCGCCTGCCGTTTGGCCAGGAGCGCATCGCGTCTCTTCTGCTCGGCGGCCTCCCTGGCCTGGGCCTCCTTCGACTCCTGCTCGGCCTTCCTCCTGGCCACCCGCTCGCGCTCCTCGTCCTCGGCCTTCTGCTTGGCCAGGCGCGCCCGCTCAGTCTCATCGGCCTTCACCTGGGCCTGTCGCTCGCGCTCGTCCTGGTCGGCCTTGAGCTTCGCCAGCCGGGACTGCTCCGCTTCCTCGAGCTTGGCCTTGGCCAGCCGCGCGCGCTCCTCTTGGTCGGCCTTCACCTTCGCCAGCCGCTCGCGCTCCGCCGTGTCGGCCTTCTCCTTCGCCAGCCGCACCCGCTCGGCTTCCTCGGCCTTCAGCTGGGCCTGGCGCTCGCGCTCGTCTTGCTCGGCCTTCTGCTTCGCCAGCCGGGCCCGCTCCGTCTCCTCGGCTTTCTGCTGGGCTTGCCGCTCGCGCTCCTCGATCTTCTGTCTCTGGGCCTCCTCGGGCTTGGCTCGATCATCGAGCTCGGTCCGGGTGGACGCCTGAGTCGCCCCGCTCTTCCCCTCGCCGCCGCGCTTGGCGAGGAGAATGGCCTTGGCGTCGACCGGGAGCTTCACGACCAACTGGCTGCCCGAGGCCACGATGTCGGTCTCCAGCTCCTTCTCGAAGCCGATCAGCACCCGGGCGATGGCCGCCGACTCCGAGCCGTAGCTGGCCGTGCGAATGCCGGTCACCAACCCGCCTCCTGGGAGCTCCTTGGGAACGCCCTGGAAGACGGCCTCGGAGACGTCGATGACGAGCCGCGGCGGGTCCGACAGCGTGAAGGTGGTGAAGTTGGCGCGTCGAGAGCCGGTGATCTCCACCGTGGCCCCCTTCACCTCGATGCGGGTGATGGCGTTGAGCTGAACGCGATCTTGCCCCCACCCCGGGGCCGCCAATACGACTCCCATGAGCAGGGCGCTCACTCCAAGAAGATCACGCCGCCATTTCATCGAACCGCACCGTAGCAACATCGCCCGAAGGCACCAGTTTCCGGCCGGGCAAACGGGGAGCGACGCCCCGAGCTCAGTGGAGCCGAGGGAGCGATGGGGCACGGGCACGATGGGTCCGTGCGTACTCCACCAGGTTCTTGATGTCGTAGCAGATCTGCCTGATGTCGTGCCCCATGGTGAGCTCGATGTGGCTGTTGCCCTTCACCGGGCGCCACAGGAGGTACTCGCTCTTGGCCGATCGGTACACGCTGCGGGTCGACTGGAGCGACGCCAGCGGGTCGAGATCTCCGAAGATGATGGCCATGGGCACCTTGATGTTCCCGAAGCCCCGCTGAAAGTCGTAGCCGGTGCGGTAGCAGACCACCTCGCCGGCGCGGATCCACTTCAGGAACTGCTCCACCACTCGCCGGGGCTCCTTCTCGCCGCCCTCCTTGAGGAGCCAGCGAATGTTGTCCATCGACATGCGGTCCCACCGGGTCAGCCAGTTGAGGCGGGACCGAACCATGCCCAACAGGGGGCTGTCCTCGGCGTAGCCCAGGGCATCGGAGGCGAACCGGAGCCACGCGTCGATGGGGAGGTACCGGTAGTCGAGGTGCTTGGGCGCCTGCTCCGCCTCTTGTCGGAAGAACTTGGCCCCGACTTGAGAGAGGGCGTGCCCCACGCTGCGCTGCAGATTCACGCCCGCCAACGTCGCGTCGATGCCGCGCTGAACGCTGGGGCCCGCGAAGGCGAGCAGCTTCAATGGGAGGTTGCCCTTGCCCAGCTCGGCGGCCGCGCCGATGGTGACGATGCCCTCGAAGTGATCGCCGTGAATCCCGGCGTAGCCGTAGCCGAGCATGCCGCCCATCGAGTGCCCGCAGTAGAAGATGCGCTCTCGGCGAGTGATGGACCGCACCCCCGCCACCGCGGCCGGGAGATCGTAGAGAAAGTGGCTGTCGATGTCCCAGTCCCACTCGAGATCCGGCGGAGGCTTCCGGCCCAGCTTCTCGGCTCGAGCCTTCTGCAGCTCGATGGAGCTCTTGCCGTGCCCCCGCAGCTCGAGGATGTGGATGTCGAGCCCGAAGAAGAGCAGGTTCTTGACGAACTCGCCGCTCGTCCACGCATGCCGGTTCTGGGAGAACCCGTGCACCAGCAGCATGGGCTCGCCGAACAGCGGCTGAAGAAAAGGCTGGGGCACGGGCCGGTAGCGGGTCACCACCAGCGACCAGCCATCGGCCGTCTCGACGATGTAGCTCGTCTTTTTGTAGAGAGCGCGAAACTCGACGTCATCGACGGTCGGGTGGGCGGAGTCGGTAGCTGCAGGCGCTGTCATTCGTCGGTTTCGTGAGTGTGGCACATCGGGCACGCCTTGGCACACGAGGAGCTCGCCCTCAGGGTGGCAGCAACGCGCCATACTCGAGGGAGATCGCCGCCGGAGTCCCCGACGAGTCGTAATATTCGAGCATCTTGAGCTTGAAGTACGTTCCTTCGCTCGAAACGACCACGTACATGAGGTTCGGCCGGGTCAAGACACGGTGGGCGAGGAGGTCGTAGTCCCACCAGCCGCCCAGGACCGCGGTGGCGCCATCTTGAGCGTAGCCATCGGCGGGGGCTCGAGTGAGCGCCCCGAAGTCTTGGCCGTCGAGCACCAGGGCCTTGACCGAGCCGGTGGGGTTGCCGGCCCCGCCGTTCATGGAGATCTCATAGCGCTTGAAGGCCAGGTCCCACTGGTTGGTGGAGAACGCCTCGTCGGCCTTCATCTCGCGGCCCTGGTCGAGATCCACGAAGACCTCGGAGTTCTTGTTGGTGGCGTCGACGTTCATCAGCGTGACGCCGCCGTCCAACACCTGGGTGGTCACCAGCTGACCGGAGGACACCTGGCCGTCGAAGGGGTGATCCACCCGCAGGTCGGGAGCACAGGCCACCACGAGCAACACCGGAATGAGACTTCGCATGGGGCTCCTCACAGCTCGAACTGAACGCCGCCGATGACGCCTCGGGGCGGGCGGGGGTTGAAGTCTTTGTCGCCCGAGTTGAACAGGTTGTACCCGTTCACGAAGACCTTGAAGAACCCCCTGGTGTACGTGAGCTGGACCTCGAGGTCGACATAGCCGGCCACGTTGATCACCCGCTCTTCCCCGAAACCCAAGACGTTGGCGAAGCCGAGGCCGCTGCCGGCGTAGTACTGACGGGGCGAGTTCCACGAGAAGCGCACCACGCCGTCGAGCCCTATCGGGCGGTACTTCGACGACACCTGAACGTTGACCCGGTGGTTCGAGCGGCCCTCCAGCGGGCGCTTGCGGGTGAGATCCTGCGCGTCGAGGCCCATGTAGGCGAGCTCGAGGTAGGTGCCCCGCGAGATCTTGGCGCGACCCGAGACCTCCACGCCCTGAGTGTAGGCATTGGCCACGTTCTCGTAGGTGAAGACCACCGGCTTGTCGGGGTTGGGAATGCCATTGGCGGTGACGTTGATGAGGTTCTTGAGGCTGGTGTGCCAGGCACTGGCCGAGACCATCCAGCCGTCGAAGGGCAGCCGCCAGTCGAGGCCGACGTTGATCGAGTTGCTGTTCTCCGAGGTGAGCTTGGGGTTGCCCTCCACGCAGTAGCCGATGCCGGGGTTGCAGAAGAGCAGGTAGAGGTTGTTGAAGGTCGGTGCACGGAAGCCCAGCCCCCACGAGGCCCGCAGCGTCACCTGGGGAATGGGGTCGACCTTCACCGCGAGGCGAGGAGAAGGCGCGGCACCGAAGTTCGTGTCGATGTCGACCCGAAAGCCCGGCTCGACGGCCACCCGAAAGCCTCGCTCGAGCAACACCCATTCGTCTTGAACCCAGATGCCCACTCGACCCCGCCGCACGTCGGGAGGCGAGATGCGGCTCGACAGCAGGAGCTCCGAGAAGCCCTCCACCCCGGCGGTCAAGAGGTGACGTCCGAGGCGGTGATCCACTTGCACGAAGCCCTCCCACATGCGGGTGAGGTCGCGGCTGTAGTCGTCGAGGGCCCGCGAGCCGCGCTGATCGACGAGGAACTGATCGCGGAACAACCCGAAGTGGCCCCGCACGGTCAGCGTGGTGTCGGGGCCCATGGTGCCCTTGCCCCCGGCCCAGGTGTCGAACTGCTCGGTCCGTTGGTAGCGATCGAACACCGCCCCCGAGTCGTTCATGTCGATGGCGTTGAGATCGGTGAGCACGTAGGCCGCCCGGAGCCAGGCGCGGAACCGATCGCTCGGGGCGTAGGCCACCTCGGCGTCGGCGTCGATGCGGTGAATGCCGGGGCCGCTCTGAGCCACGTCAGACGGGTCCCAGTCGTAGGGGTTTCGGGTGCGGTAGCCGCCTCCGGCTCTGAGCTCGAGGGGCCCCAGCTTGCTCCCCACGTACCCGCGCACGTCGCCCTCCAGCAGGGTGCCGAACATGCCGCGAACCGCTCCCTCGATGGGGCGAGTGGGCCGCCGGGTGATGAGGTTCACCACCCCGCCCAGCGCATCGGAGCCGTACAGGGCAGCCGCCGGGCCCTTGACGATCTCCACCCGCTCGATGTCTCTCAGGGAGAAGCGGCTGATGTCGGTGAAGTCACCAGCTCGGCCGGTCACCCGCTCCCCGTCGACCAGCACCAGCACGTAGGCCGGGTCGAGGCCCTGGAGCCGGAACCCCACACCCCGGTTGGTGTAGACCATCTCCACGCCTGGGTGCTGCTGGAGGAGCTGGGGCAGGTCGCGCACCCCGAGCTGCTCGATCTGCGCGCGGGTGATGACCTCGGTCGACACCACGGCATCCTCGAGCTTGCGCTCGGTGCGGGAGCCCGTCACCACCGTCACCCGCGACGGATCTTCCTCGGGCAGCCCGGCGTCGTCCGGGGACAGCAGGCCACCATCTCCCGCTTGCGCGAGCACCGAGGTCAACACGAGAGAGAGCATCGGGTCAGCCTTGTAATCGAGCACCCATGGGCGTCAATCGAGTCCTTCGTTGGGCCGCGAGCACGAGGACCAGCGCCGCCCAGAGCCCCACCCCACCCGTCGTCGCGCTGCAGGCCAGCGTCCCCGCGGAGCTGGCGACCACGTGGCGCTTCAGCTGCCCGTCACAGGGGGTCGGCGGCTGCCCCCGGGGGTAGGTGCTGCAGAAGCCGTTGGCCGTGCCGAGATCGATGATGCGCTTGCTCGTCTCTCCCAAGGGCGCGGTGGGGGCCATGGTCGAGCTCGGGTTCGAGACGTGGTCGAAGCCCACCACGTGGCCGATCTCGTGCGTCACCGTGTTCTGCACGTCGTAGGCGACGCAGTTGGCCAGCGCCCCGCCCTGGGTGCAGGGAGGGCTCGACACGGTGGTGAAGGTGAAGTCGGCGCCGTTCAGCTCGATGTCAGCGTCGACCGCGATGCCGGTGCGGGTGGAATAGGTGACCGTGGTGAGCCCGATGGTCGTGCTGGAGTGGCTCCAGCAGCCATAGACAGCCGGGCACGAGCCGTCGCTCCAGCACGGGTCGTCTTGCGGCACGACCTGAGCACACTCGCTCTCTCGAAAGACGACGACGTTCTTCGCCTCCGAGCCCTTGCCCGAGGCGGGGCTCGACAGTCGGTCTCCGGCGGTGAAGGTGAAGTCCGAGCAGGTGTCCGACAGCGCCTGCCAGGTGGCGAAGGCGGCGTCGATGGCGGAGAACTCCGCGTCACCGGGTATGCGCGAGCTCCCCTCGCTGGCGGAGTGGTACACGAAGGCGCGGGTGTTCCAGGTGACACAGACCCGGGAGTCGCTGCCGTCGGTCTTGGCCACCGTGCGAAGGAACTCCTGGGCCAGGGCGGCCTGAGACACGACGAGCCCTACGAGCGTGAACCAGCCCAGCTTCACCCGCGGCGCCTCCACCGGCGGAGGAGGCCCAAGGCCACCACCGACAGCGCCCACGGAGCGCCCCAGGCCGTTTCGCAGCCGGCCTGCTTGCCCAGGCTGTCGGTCAGCACGGGGGTGAAGCACGTCTTCGACACGCCGCCCTTGGGGTAGACGTCGCAGACGAATTGCAGCGTGCCGGGGTCGAGGGTGCGCTTGCTCAGCTCTCCCGGGTCGGCGTGGGCGCTCATCGTCGAGCTCGACAGCGCGATGTGGCCCAGCCCCATGAGGTGGCCGATCTCGTGCGTCGCGGTGTTCTGCACGTCGGTCGCCACGCAGGTCGAGTCGTAGTGCCCGGTGGCGCAGAGCGGGCTATCGACGGTGGTGAAGAAGAACGAGGGCGAGTTGAGCTCGATGTCGGAGTCGAGGATCCGCCCGCTCGAGGGGCTGAACGAGGTGGTGGTGATGGCGATGGCTCCGCTGCTGAACTGCCAGCAGTCGTGGGCGTTGCCGCAGTTGTCGTCGGACCAGCAGCTGTCGGTCACCTTCACCGTGTCGGCGCAGCGGGCGGTGCGGAACAGCACGATGTTCTCGTTGGCGGCGTTCTGAAAGTAGCCCACCTTTCGCGAAGACGTGCGCGCCCCCTCGGTGAAGGCGAGGTTGCCACACGCGGTGAGCTGGGCCTGCCAGGTGCCGAAGGCCTTTCGGAATGCGACCAGCTCGGCGTCACCTGGCGTCTCGGGGTTGCCGATCACGTCCATCTTCCAGGTGATGGTGCTGTCCTCGAGCCACCACAGACACTGGGAGGCGGAATCGGCATCGTCGACGCGGCTGCGCACGTAGGGCTGCTGCGAGAGCACCGCCAACAGCACGACCTTCGCCATCATCATGGGGTGACCAGAGGCGCGTTGACGGGGGCGGGGCCACTGGGCGTCGTCGACGCGACCTGCCGCTTGAGCGTCTCCAGCGGCATCGCCAGCGGGGCCTGGGTCACGGGCTCCCGGGTGACCCCGTCGAGCAGGTGGAGCTCACCGCATTGATCCTGGCGCACGTAGGTCGACTGGCCGTCGCTCGACCGCTCGACCTTGAAGCGCCCCTGAGCCATGCCGGCCATGATGTAGCGGCCGCCCCGCGCCTCGAGGAAGACCACCACTTCTTCTCCCGGCGCGAAGCTGGCGATGCCGTCGACCCGCTGGCCGATGTCGCCCACCACCCCACCAGGTTGCATCACCATCAGCGTGGCGGCGGGAGCGCCCTTCCAGGTCTCCACCACGGTGAGCTCGATGTCAGTGACGATGCGCCCACCGTCCTTGGTCCACCGAGCCGTGACCTTGCCCACCTTCGCGTGCACCACGGCGTCGGCGCTGCGAGACAAGCCGGCCACATCGAGGGCGAGCATGGTCGTCGCGAAAGCCGAGGGCGCGGCCAGCAAGCCCAGCGCCAGAACCCCATGAAACCTGAGCGTCATGCCCTGAGTGAAGCACGGCATCTGGCGCGATGCCAGCCGGAGACCAGATCGGTGGTTGAGGAGCGAGAGAGTCGTGGTACTCGCCTGTTCCCATCATGAAGCCTCGCGTCCGGTTTGCCCCCTCGCCGACCGGGTACCTCCACATCGGAGGCGCCCGCACTGCCCTGTTCAACTGGCTGTTCGCGCGCCGCCACGGCGGAACGTTCGTCTTGCGCATCGAGGACACCGACCAGGTTCGAAGCACCGCCGAGTCGCTCACGGCGATCCTCGACAGCCTCACCTGGCTCGGCATCGACTGGGACGAGGGCCCGGGCAAGGGCGGCCCCTTCCCCCCGTATTCGCAGATGGAGAAGCTCGCTCGCTACAAGGAAGTGACCGAGACGCTCATCGTGCAGGGGCTGGCCTACCGCGACTACACCACCGAAGAAGAGGTGGCCACGCTGCGCTCCGAGTTCGCCGCCAGCAAGGGCCTCACCGAGAAAGACGACTTGCGGCGCGCTGGCTTCAAGTACCAGAGCCCATGGAGAGAAGACCGGGAGACTCTGCGGGCCCGCTTTGGGGAGCGCTTGGCCGAGCTCGAAAAATTGCCCTTCGTGGTGCGCTTCAAGCTGCAGCACCGGGGCGAGCGCATCGGCTTCGACGACCTGGTGAAGGGCCGCTGCGAGAAGCCCGACGAGGATCTCGACGACTTCGTCATCCTCCGCTCCGACGGCGTGCCGCTCTACAACCTCGGGTGCGTGGTCGACGATCACGACATGCAGATCACCCACGTGGCCCGGGGCCAGGAGCACGTCAACTCCACCTACCCCCAGCTGCTCCTCTACCGCGCCCTCGGGTGGACCCCGCCGGCCTTCGCCCACTTCCCGCTCATCCTCGGGGCCGATGGAGAGAAGCTCTCCAAGCGCCGGCACCCCGAGGCCGACGTGATGAGCCACAAGAAGAACGGTGTCTTGCCCCACGCGCTCCTCAACTTCATCGCCCGGCTGGGGTGGAGCCACGGCAACGACGAGACCTTCACCTTGGCCCGCCTCGTCGAGGTGTTCGACTTCGAGCACGTGGGCAAGGCCAACGGGGTGTGGAACCCCGAAAAGCTCATCGCGGTGAACCAGCACTGGCTCAAGCAGAGCGAGCCCAAGGCCATCGCCACCGAGCTCGTTCCGTTCCTCGCCGAACAGGGCGTACCCCAGGTGCCGGTCGACGCTCGCCTGGAGCGCGCCGTCAAGGCCTTCGCTCCCCGCGCCAAGACGCTGGTCGACATGGCCCTGGCCATCAAGCCGTACTGGCAGACCGGAGTGAGCATCGACCCGGCAGCAGCCCAGAAGCACCTCGACGCGACGGGCAAGGAGCTCCTCGCCAAGGCCCGAGCGCACTTGACGCAGGTGACCGAGTGGACCCAGCCCCACCTGGACCCCGTCGTCGACGCGGTGGCGGCCCAGACCGGAGCGAAGAAGGGCGCCATCGCTCAGCCGATCCGCGTGGCGGTGACCGGAGGCACGACCAGCCCGGGCATCGGTGACACCCTCGAGCTGCTCGGCCGAGACGAGGCGCTGCGGCGCATCGACGCCGTGCTGGGGAGCTGACCTGAGCTCGATGTCGCTCCGGGCGTACCTCGAGGGGCTCGGAGGCGAGCCCACGGTGGTGGTATGCGGGGCCAGCGCGCTGTTGGTGGTGTCGCACACCCAGGGCTCAGCGGCCTATTTCCATACCCTCTTCGGGTCCCGGTTCGACGCCTTCCCTGCGAGCGGGGTGCTGGGTCACCTGTGGTGGTTTGGCTCCAGCGTGGTGTTCTACCTCTGTGCCCCGCTGATGCTCTCGGGGTTGACGCGGGGGAGCTTCCATCGACGGTACGGGCTGGGGCTGGGCGACTGGCGAGCCGGGCTGTCGATCTCCGCCCTCTTCCTGGCGGTGATGATCCCCACGGTCTCCATCGCCTCGAGCTGGTCGGCGTTCCGTGGCGTGTACCCGCTCGCCGGCAGCGCGGCCTACACCCTGAATGAGGGCGGCCGCTCGACGGTGAGCTGGGGCCTCTTCGCGACCTACGAGCTGGGCTACCTCGCCTATTTCGTGGCCTGGGAGTTCCTCTTTCGGGGCTGGCTCATCAACGGCCTGTTGCCCCACTGGGGGCGGGGGCCGGCGATCCTCACCCAGGTGTTGCCCTTTGCCGTGATGCACCTGGGCAAGGCCGAGCCCGAGGCCTTGGGCAGCATCATCGCCGCAGTGGCCCTGGGCGTCCTCGCGGTGCGCACCCGCAGCTTCTGGTACGGGGCGGCGGTCCACGGCATCGTCGCCATCTGGATGGACTGGTTGTCGGCCTGGCCGGCGTTGCTCGGCGCTTGACAGGTGCCGTGCGCAACGGTACCGACGGGGTGTGCGGCGCTTCGTATTCTTCGTGCTGGTGACGGTGGGAGCCGGGGCGTGGGCCGGAGAGACCGAGCTGGGCGCGGTGCTGCCCGACGGAGCTCGGCGGGTGGCGGAGCATCGGTTCAGGTCCTCCAATGATTTCGATGGGACCTTGAAGTTTTACAAAACCACCTACCCGGCCGCCCAATACCCGCGGAAATCGGTGGTGAACCAGCCTGGGGTGAAGGCGATTCACATCACCAATCCGTCAGGACGAGGAGCCTGGGAGGGTCTCAACATCTACGAAGCGAACGAGGAAGTTCGCATCTATGTTGTCCCCGTCGAAGGGAGTGGTAAGAGGAGAAAAAAGTAGTTCTTGGGGAATCGTCCAACGGCTAGGACTCCAGACTCTGACTCTGGCTATCTAGGTTCGAATCCTAGTTCCCCAGCTCATGCGTCGAGATCGCGTCGCTGACTTCTTTCGCGAGCCGACGCCCCAGCGGGTCGTGAGCCTCGTGCTCTTCTTGGGGCTCATCGTCCTCTTCAGGAAGCTGCTCGTCACCCTCGCCTTCTTCGTCGTCTTCGAGCGGCTCCTGTTCTTCTC
>PMBV01000186.1 GCA_003153055.1 Myxococcales bacterium | reverse complement strand
GGCCTGGGCGAGGGCGGCGAGCAGAATGCGCCCCTGGGCCGGGCGGTGATCGGCGGGCTCCTGGCCGCGACCATGACCACTTTGTTCTTCGTACCCGTGATCTACAGCCTGTTGCGGAAGAAGCCGGCGACGGTCGACCCCCTGGTGCAGAACTTATGAGCACAGAGCCGAAGATCGAAGACCACCCTGTACAGCCCAGCCAGGAACTGGGGTTCGAGCTTCCAGCGCCGGTGCGTCTCGGAGGCCGCAAGGCGAGGCTCCTCGTCTTCGTCGGGGTCTGCGCGCTGGTCGCGGCCTTCGTCGCGGGTTGGCTGCCGCGCATGCTCGCCCGGCGCGCACTGGTGACCCAGACCGCCGCCGACGTCAGGGCGCTGCTCAGAGTCGAGGTGTTGAAGCCCGCGCTCATCACCAGCGACCGCGATCTGGTGTTGCCGGGCAGCATCGAAGCTCTGGAGCAGACCACCCTCTACGCGCGCTCCCAGGGCTACGTGAAACGCTGGCTGGTCGACATCGGCGCCAAGGTTGAAGAGGGTCAGCTCCTGGCCGAGATCGAGACGCCTGAGCTCGACGCTCAACTCGAGCAGGCCAAGGCGCAGGCGGCGCAGGCCGAAGCCGACGTGCTGCGCGCCGGAGCCAATCACAACTTCTCGACGGCCAACTTGAAGCGCTACGAGCGGCTGGCTCCGGCCGGCGTCGCCTCGCAGCAAGACCTCGACAGGCAGCAGGCCCAGGCCGAGGTCGACGATGCCAACGTCACGGTGGCCAAGGCCACCCTGGCGGCGCAGCAGGCCAACGTGCGGCGCCTGGCGCAGCTGAAGAGCTTTTCCAAGGTGACCGCGCCGTTCGCCGGGACGATCGTCTTGCGCACGGTCGACCGGGGGCAGTTGGTGAGCGCCGGGGCGAGCCCACTGTTCAAGCTGGCGTCAATCGACGAGGTGCGGGTCATCATCCAGGTGCCTCAAGACGTGGCGCCCAGCGTGCGCACAGCGGTGCCGGCCAAAGTCACGGTGCGGGAGTACCCGGGCGTGACGTTCGAGGGGGTGGTCGCGCACTCGGCTGGAGCGCTCGACGACGTCTCGCGGACCATGAACGTCGAGGTTCGGGTCCCCAACGCCGATGGGCGGCTGCTCACCGGCATGTACGCGCAGGTCGCCCTCACCCTGCCGACGCCGCACCGGCTCTTCGAGTTGCCGGTTACAGTCCTGTATTCCGACGCTCAGGGGTCTCGGGTCGCCACCGTGGGAGCCGAAGACAAGGTGCTGATGAAACCGATCGTGATCGAGCGCGACACTGGTCAGACGCTGCAGATCTCGAGCGGTCTGGACGGGTCGGAGCGGGTCATCAAGCGCTCCAACGCGGCGCTTGGCGACGGCTCGACGGTGGAGGTCATCACGCCCACCGGGCCGCCGCCGCGCTGAGCCCGCGCAGGCGTCAGGTCAGCTCGACCTCGACCACGCGGCGGTGATGCCCCTCGAGAAAGTCGACCAACCGCGTGTCGTCGACCAGCGGCATGAGGCGCTCGGCGTGCTGAGGAGACAGGTGGTGGTGACCACCATCACGCGGATGCGGTCCCCCGCGGCGTCACGCTGAGGCTCGAGCTGCGCGCTCGAAACACTGGATGTTCTCAACGCGCGACTCGTCTCTCTGAAGCGGAAGGCCGCTGGCATGTTGGCTCGCGCCGAGAGGCTGGCGAGCGGGGCACGGCGATCCCCCAACTGGCGCAGGCGCCCTCGGTGAAGCACTGGAGCGGCCCATGCCCCCTTCGAGCATGCTGCGCTTCTCCACCGCCAGGGGCGTTCAACCCCTACGTTGGGCCTGGCCAGTCGCGGGCGGAGGCGCCTGAGCGCTGCGATTGCGAACGCGCAGGTGGCTCCGTCAGGTTGGCCGAGGTCCCGGTTGCTCGCTCCCTGCCACACGCCGCGGACCCCGGCGGGAGCTCCACATCGTCACGGCGACCGCGAGCCCCTGGACCAGCGCGGCAACCGCCAGGGCCGTGCCAAAGGCGAGCGGAATGCTCCAGGTCTCCAGGGTGAAGCCGAGCACCGCGAAGAAGGAGGCGAAGGCGAACAGGGCGGTGAGGAACCCCTTGAGTACGCGGACCGCGGCTTCGGGCCCGTGCTCGCGGTGAGCGAAGACGACCAAGACGGTGCCCGCGACGGGAAACGGGGCGAGCATTCCGCTCAGCGTGGGGCCCAGCCCCGCGGCCATCCCCGTGACGAGGAGCACCAGGGCGGCCGTCGCAATCACCCGGAGCGGGAGATCCCCCTTTGCCCCGCCGGGGAGTCGGTACGCCGGTCGCAGCTCCGGGAGCAGCCGCAGCCCGGTCGCCGTGGCGACGGCCGCCATCGCCAGGTGAGGCATCACGTCGCGGAAGTCGAGGTTGCGCAGGGTGACCGTCGAGACGGCAAAGGCCGCGTATCCACCGAGGAGGGCGGGGGCCCAGTGCCAGTGCCGAGCCGCCCACGCATAGGTGACCGCGTAGGCGCTCATCGAGACGATGCCTGTCAGCGTTCCCTGCGCCGCGCGGGCGCCGAACGCCTGGCCGTTCTCCAGCGCAAAGAAGAGAGAGATGGGGCCAGCGATGATGGGAAACCCAGCAACCCAACCAGCCAGCTGGGGCCCCCACCGACGTCCAGCCAGGCTCGCAGCGACGACCAGCGAGGGCGCGAGTAACAGCTTGAGACCGAGGACGCCCATGGCGCGCCCGGGTCTATCGCATCTCGTCGGCTCCGCTGGTGGAATCGCGCGAGGCCGCCTGGTCACGATCGGACCGCGAACGTCTGCGCAGGCGGCATCAGGTCAGCTCGACCTCCACCACGCGGCGGTGATGCCCCTCGAGGAAGTCGACCAACCGGGCCCTCGGGCCGGGCGCCTGGGTCGACGAGCCGCCGTTGAGGAGGAGGATCTCACCCCCCAGCATTCCGGTGCGGAGCATGGCGTGCTTGTGCCCGTGGAGCACCAGCGTCACCTTGTGCTCCACCGCCCAGCACCTCACGGCGTCGGCGTCTTGGAGGACGCCCATCGTCCCGAGCACCGTGTCGTCGACCAGCGGCATGAGGCGCTCGGCGTGCTGAGGAGACAGGTGGTGGTGGACCACCATCACGCGGATGCGCTCCCCCGAGGCGCCAAGCTGAGGCTCGACCCGCGCGAGCTGCTCCTGGCCCACGCGCCCCTCGGTGAAGCACTTGAGCCTACCCATGCCCCCTTCGAGCATGCCGCGCTCCTCCACCGCCAGGCCCGCGTTGCTGTCGAGGAGCACCAGCTCGAGCGGGCCCCAGGTCTCGACGCGCGGGAAGGCACCGAACACCTGCTCGAAGGCGCCCGGGCTCCCCGGGACCTCCACGTCGTGGTTCCCCGGCACGACGACCCACCTCAGGCCCGAATCGCGAAGCAGGACCCAGGCCATCCGGAAGCGCTCGAGGTCGGGGATCTCGGAGAGATCGCCCGAGACGACGAGGCCGTCGACGTGGCAGCGGCCGAGCGCGGCGAGCCACCCCTCGAAGATCGCCAGCCGCTCGAGGCCGCTCGGCGTGTCGGCCAGGTGGAGATCCGACAGGTGGGCCAGCCGGAAGGCGCCAGGCGGCGGTGGCGCCTCGGGATCATCGAGGCCCTCGCTCTGGGGCTTCTTGAGCTCGAGCCCGCACTCGGGGCAGAAGTGCACGTACCGAGGCAAGGGCTCGCGGCACCCGGGGCAGGACGCGTCCTTCCCCTGGGCGTAGGTCGTCGCGCGGACGAGCCGAAGCCTCACGCCTTCTCGCCCCTCGCCTTGTGGAGCAGCGCGTCTCGGCTGGCGAGGTGAATGGCCGCCTCGCGGATGTCTTTGATGAAGTTCGCGGCGGTGAGGCCGTTCAGGATCGCCCCGCCCACCGGGATGATCTTGACGATCTGTCGCTCGGAGAGGCTGACCCCGAGCAGCCGGGCGGTGTTGGCGATCAGCTGCTCGGCGATGACCCTCGGCGTCTGGGTCGTGGAGGTCCACAGGTGCGCGGCGAGCCACTTGGGCCCATAGCTCACGCCTCCGATGGTGATGGCCTCGGGCGCTGGGTCCTTGGGCCGCGAGAGGTAGGCGAGCATTCCTTCGCCACCGGGGCTCGAGACGCCGAGGCTGAAGGCGTCGGCCGCGAAGGCCTGGCCCTCGTCGCTCGCGGCCTGGAGCCCGAAGACGGTGGCGACCCTCGCGATCGTGCGGAACGAGGCGAACAGCAGCACCCCGAGATCGGCGGCGCTGGCCAACAGCGAGAACCCCGGCGGGAGCACTCCCAATAGGCCGGACGTGGCGACCGCGCCTGCGAGCTCGAGGTTCGTCGCCTCGCGAGCGAGCCGCGCCAGGCTCTGGCCCACGCCGCGCTCGAGCCGCTCGGCTTCCGAACGGCGCGCGAGGACCTCGAGATCGCCGGCGTAGCGGGCGCTCAAGTGAAACGCCGTACGGAGAGCCGCTTCACAGATGTCTTGCACCTTCAGGAGATCGCTGACGAAGGCGACGGGGCCGGTGATGGCGGACATCGCTGCCTCGGCGATGCCCCGGTCCTTGGTGAAGGCCTTGGACACCCACCACTCGCTGACGTCATCGCGGGCCCGGCGCTCGTCGTCGTTGAGCCTCGCGTCGGCGGCGGCGAACTCGCGCTCCTGCCTCATCAGCAGGTGGTAGGGGTCGTTCTTGTTGATGAACGACTCGAGCTCGCCCCGGCTGTGCTCGAGGGCCGAGCCCTTCCCGGTGAAGAGGGGCTCCATCACCAGCCGTCGGGCGAAGTCGCGGGTGAGCTGGGTCGCGTAGTTGGTGCGCGCGTAGAGCATGGCGAGCTGCTCGGCCGCCACCCGAGCTTCTCGATCGGCGGCGAGCTTCTGGATCGGCGCCTCGGCGAAGAGCTTGAGGCTCTTCTGAACGTTCGCCTGCGGGTCGCCCACCACCACCCGACAGAGCCGGCGCGCGAGCAGCGACTCGGCCAGCCTCCGCGCGTGGTGTGGCTGCCCCGCGTCGAGGGCGGCCCGCAGCTGGGCCTCGAAGGCGGCGATCTTGGTGTCCTTGAGGTCTTGGTAGGTCTCGACCAGCGGCCGATCCCAGACGCGCTCGTTGAGCACCGCGCGGAGCTCGTCGCTCGACGTGAGGGCGGCGGCCTTGCGGATGACCTCCCGCGCGTGGACCTGCACGTCGCCCCGCTCGACGTAGAGGCGGGCGAGCTGCTCGAAGGCGAGCTCGATGTCGGGGACGGCCAGGGCCTTCCTGAGATCTTGCGGGGTCCTCAGCTCGGCGAGGCTGGCCTTCGACGACCAGGCCAGGACGAGGCCCTCGAGGAGCTCGATGGCCGACTCGGTCTGCTCGTGCTCGAGGCGAAGGGAGACGAGGTCGATGAGTCGCCTCGGCGCATCGATGGGCGGGCCCTTCACGAAGTCGCTGACCAGATCCGTCAGCACCACCGAGCTCGTCTGCCAGGGCGCGTCGACGAGGTACGCCCAGGCCTGGCGCGAGAGCTTCGGCGACACGCACCTGAGCGGCCAGGCGAACGCCGCCGCGAGGTAGAGGACGTCTGGGGTGGTGCTCCCGTGGCGCATCGAGCGCTCGAGGAGCAGCTCTCCCGCCCGGAAGACGGGGCCGGGCAGCTCGGTGGCCTTGAGGAAGAACCGCTGGGCGGCCTTGTACGTCGAGTCCGGCGTCGCCTTGAGGTCGGCCCACGCGGCGATGAGCGCGCGCCAGGCGAGGGGGATGCGCTCGTCGGGGTCCATGACGTCGTGGTCGAGCGCGCCGAACTGGCTTCTGCCGAGCGAGCCTTTCGCCCAGGACGTCCAGCGCCCGAAGGACGCCTCGGTCCCGTCCGGGAAGGGGGGGAGCTCGGAGGGGGAGCGCGCGGTCACGGGACGGTCTTACCATGACGCCGGAGTCGCTCTCACGATCGACCCAGTGGGAGCGCCTCGAGGGGGCGAGGCGTGGCCCCCCTCGTCTCGCGGACGTCACGGTTCAGGTTTAGTGGACAGCGGTGGAGGCGCCTCGTCATAGTTGTGCGTTTCCACGCGCACCGCCCGGAGGGGCTCACACATGGACATCGGCTCGATCATCTCCTCGCCCACGCGCGACAAGGACTGGCTCAAGAAGTGCGCCCTCGTCGGGCTCTTCGCCCTCATCCCCATCGCAGGGGCCCTCAACCTCCTCGGCTGGATGAAAGCGACCTACGAGCGGGCGAAGGTGGGCGACACGACGCTCCCCGAGGCGGACCTCAGCTACATGGGCTCGGGCTGGGCGCTGTTCCTCGCCGTCCTCCCCGCGATGCTCGTCGTGTTCGGCTGGAACATCATCGTCGTCGTGCTCAGCGCGCTGAAACTCGGTGCGCTGGTCAACCTGGCCAACCTCATCGGGATGCTTCTCGGCCTCGTGGTGAACCTCGTAGTGGTGCCCGCCCTCATGTACCGCCACGTCGTGCACGGCAAGGGCTTCTCCGATGGCTTCGACTTCGCGGACATCATGCGGGTCATCACCAGCAACACGAGCTCCTTCGTCACCTTCGCCCTCGTGGCCTTCCTCGCCAGCCTCATCGGCGGGCTGGGCGCCGCTGCCTGCTGCATCGGGATCGTTCTCACGCTGCCCTTTGGCGCGGTCATCTCAGCCAACAACATCTTGGCCTTCGAGCAGCAGTCCGGCCTGTAGCTTCATTTGAAGGCCGCAGCTCTTCATCGAGTCAGGTACATTCGCCCTCAATGGCTCGCCAATACTCGATGGTGCAGCTCGACGTGTTCGCTTCCCGCCCGATGGAAGGAAACCCGCTGGCCGTCTTCTTCGACGGTCGTGGGCTCTCCGACTCCGAGATGCAGGCGCTGGCGCGAGAGATGAACCTCTCCGAGACGACCTTCATCCTCCCGCGGGATCCACCCGCCGAGGGCGCCCAGGGCGTCCGGGTGCGCATCTTCACCGTCGAGGAGGAAGTTCCCTTCGCCGGCCATCCCACCCTCGGCACGGCCTTCGCCATTCGAGGCTCGACTGGGGCCTCGGAGGTCGTCCTGGAGCTCGGGGTCGGGAGCGTCCCCGTGCGCTTCGAGGACCCAGCCCGGCCGTCCTTTGGCGAGATGACGCAGAAGGACCCGGTCTTCGGTGAGGTCCATGATCGTGAGACCGTCGCCGGGGTGCTGGGCGTCGCAGCTGACGCGCTCGACCCCTCGCTGCCGATACAGACCGTCACGACGGGGCTCCCCTTCACCCTGGTGCCCTTTCATTCGCGTCTCGTCCTGNNGGTCGACGAGTACCTGGCGAAGTCGGGCTCCCGGCACTTCTTCCTCGTCAGTCGAGATGTCGTCGATCCCTCGGCGCGCCTCCACGCGAGGATGCTCTTCTACGGCGGGGAGGATCCAGCCACGGGGTCGGCCGCGGGGTGCGCCGCGGCCTGGATGGTCGCCCATGGCGTGGCTCGGCCCGACAAGCGGGTCTTCATCGAGCAGGGCCTCGAGATCAACCGCCCGAGCCGGCTCGAGGTTCGCGCCTCGCGCACGGGCGACCGCGTCCACGACGTCCGGGTGGGTGGAGAGGTCGTGGAGATCATGCGCGGGGTCGTCACCCTCTAGGTGGGCTCACCCTGACTGCGCAATCTCGTGCTGACTGTGCCAAGCTGCGCAGGCTGTCGGCGCTCCGAAGGAGGGCCTCATCCCCTTGGAGGACTGAACCAAAGTGAACTTCATCATCGCGAGCCTAGGCAGTGCGCAAGACGTGCGACCGTTCCTGGGGATCGGCGAGGCCTTGACGGTGAGAGGCCACGCGGTGACGGCTCTCTCGTACGATCGCTACGAAGCGGAGGCGCGCGAGAAGGGCCTCGAGTTCGTCTCGGCCGGAGCGTGGTCAGAGGTCGAGAAGCTCCTCGGCGGGACCGACTTCAGCCACCCCTCGGCGATGGACCTGGTCCAGAAGACGCTCATGGTTCCCCCGATGCGCCGGGTGTACCAGCTCATCACCGAGCGCCAGGTCACCGGTGACACGGTGCTCGTGGCCTCGGCGCCCACCATCGCCGCCCGGCTGGCCCAGGAGAAGCTGTCGTTGCCGCTCGTGACGCTGCACCTCGCCCCCGGAGCGCTGCGATCGACCGAGCTCCCGCCGAGGTTCGCCCGCGCGGACTTGCCCGGCTGGCTGGCGGGGCTCCTCGCGCGGCCCACCTACGCGCTGTCAGACTGGCAGCTCGATCGCCTGGTGCGCGCTGACGTCAATTCCTTCCGCGGTGAGCTCGGCCTGAGGCCGCTCGACAGTGTCTCGCGGTGGATGGCGAACCCGAAGCGGGTGCTGGGCCTGTTCCCCGAGTGGTTCGCTCCGCCACAGATCGACTGGCCTCGGCACACCACGCTGACGCACTTCCCCCTCTTCGACAGCGCGGCCACGTCCAAGCTCGGCCCCGAAGTCGAGGCCTTCCTGACTGCTGGCGAGGCCCCCGTCGTCTTCACCGCGGGCGCCGGCGCGCGAGGCTTCTCGTGGTTCCACAAGGCCTCGGTCGAGGCGTGCGCGAGCCTGGGACTGCGCGGCATCCTCGTCACCGACTCGCCGCATGACGTACCGCGACCACTCCCGGCGAGCGTGCTGCACGTCGAAGACGTCTCCTTCGCCGCGCTCCTCCCTCGGGCCAAGGCCTTCGTCAACCACGCCGGCATGGGCGTCATTGCCCAGGCGCTGAGGGCGGGGGTGCCCCAGCTCGTGGTGCCCTGGGGGTACAACCAGTTCGACAACGCCGTGCGGGTGAAGCGGCTCGGCGTGGCCGAGGAGCTCGACAGTGGTGGGTACGCGGGTCGCTGGGCCGCCGAGACGCTCGAACGACTCATTGACGACGCCCCGCTCGCGCAGCGCTGCCGCGAGGTCGCTGCCCAGTTCGAAGGGGTCGACCCGATTGGCGTCACCTGCGACGCGCTCGAGGCCTTCGGGCACACCGCGGCGGGACGCGCGCCGCCCGCGCCCGTGGCCGCGTCATAGGGGGCTTTCGCCCTCCGAGGCCTTCGAGGACAATACCCTCATGCGGCAGCCGACCATGACGTATCCGCAGTACCTGGTCTTCGAGCGCAAGAGCCCCGAAAAGCACGAGTACCTTCGAGGTGTGGTTTGGGCCATGGCTGGTGGCACTCCGTCCCACGCTCGTATCGCCTCGAACGTCGGGGGTGCTCTCATCGCGGCGCTCAAGGGCCGGCCCTGCGCGGTCTTCAACTCGGACCTCCGGGTGCGCGTCGAGGAAACCGACCGCTCCACGTACCCGGACGTCACCGTGGTCTGCCAGAAGCAGCTCACCGCCCAAGACGACCCTGACGCCGTCGTCAATCCTACCCTCATCGTCGAGGTCCTCTCCGATTCGACCGAAGCGAGTGACCGGGGTGAGAAGTTCGCGCACCTCCAGCGCCTGCCTTCTCTCAAGGAATACGTCCTCGTCAGCCAGCACGAGCGCCGCATCGAGGTGTTCCGACGAGGAGAGGGCACCACCTGGATCCTGCTCCCCTTCACCAGCGGTCAAGTGGCGCTCAAGTCCATCGACGTCATGCTCGACATGGCCGACGTGTACGCGGACCCCCTGGCCTGAACGCCTACGGCCGCGGCGCGCATGATCGCCTTTTAGACGACCGAGCCAGAGCGCTGTGACAGTGCGCTTGGCGCTTGCGTTCCTGGGCCGTTCCGCCGACAAGCGCACCATGCCGATTCGACGAGGAACCGTTTCATTTGCCCGCTTCCGCCTCGACGGGGCGGGGCCCAAGGACGCCCGCCGCTGGCTGTCGACCGCGCTCAAGACGGGGGCCTTCGAGCCCATCGACGTCAAGGGCGAGGAGGAGCGGACCGCCGGCTTCGTCGAGCTCGAGAACGCGAGCCGCACCGAGTTCGGCCCCGGTGACGTCTTCTACGGCCCGCACGCCCTGTTCGCCTGGCGGGTCGACAAGCTCCGTATCCCCGCGGCGCAGGTGAGGGCCGAGCTCCTCAAGTGGGCCCAGGCCTTCGAGGCGAAGCAAGGGCGGGCACCCGGACGGCGTGAGCGCGCAGAGCAGAAGGACGTGCTCAAGCGGGCGCTCCGCGCGAAGATCGACCCGGTCACGAAGACCTTCGACGTCAGCATCGACCTGAAGTCGCGCGAGCTCCTCGTCTGGGCGACGTCGCGCACGGTGATCGAAGAGGTCCACGCCGCGCTCGAGGCTCGCCTCGAGGTGCGCCTCATCGCCATGATTCCCGGGGCCTTCATCACGCCCTCCCAGCTCGACGCGCTCTTGCCGACGCCCGCGCTCTTCCTGGAGGCCGCGTAATGGCCGCTAAACGCGAAGAGGCGAAGTTCCTCCGTGGTGAGACGGGAGTGGACGGCGCCGCGGTCAAGGAGGACGCCGACGCGACCGAGGTCGAGCAGGCCAAGGCGAGAGAGGCGCTCCTCCGCGGGCGTACCTGGCTCGGTCGCGAGTGCCTCACCTGGCTGTTGTGGCGCAGCGAGTCCACCGAGGCCTTGATGGAAATGGAAGGCCGCGAGGTCTCGGTCGTCTTCAACGGGCGGCTGACGCTCAGGGCGGGGCAGGGTGACGTCACCGAGCTGGCGGTGAAGGGCGTCACCGCGCCCTACGCGAGGCAAGTGAAGGCCGCCATCGCCAAGGGGCTCCTCGTGCACGCGGCCAAGCTGCAGGTGACCTGGGGCGAGCAGGTCTACGACGTGTCGGTGGACGCCGAGTTCTTCGACGTGAAGAGCGCCAAGCTGCCCGCGCTGCTGCAAGAAGAAGAGGCCGAGAAGGTCATCGAGCGGCTCGACCTGGCGGGGAAGCTGTCGGCCTTGCTCAGCGGGCTCGTCGACGCGTTCATCAAGGTGCGGCTGTCGCGCGCGTGGGAGACGAAGGTCGTCCCCGAGCTCGTCGCGTGGGCGAAAGAGGGCGGAGCGCCCGAGCGGCCGGCCCAGCGCGTCGGGGCAGCCCCGGCGCCAGCACGCGGCCGAGCCAAGGCCAGAGCGTAGGAGGCCGCGCGGGCTTCAGGTCGTCTGGAGCGTCGGGGCCGAGTTGGTCGATCTGAGCGCTGCGTCCGGGGTGGCTCGCCGGGCGCCCCAGGCGACGAAGACCCACGTCGCGACGATCTGCACGAGAATCAACGTCGGCAGCACGATCGGCCAGCGAACCACCAGGTCGACGATGGCTCTGGGCTGCAACATGGTCGGCAGGTTCGCGAGGTTGAACAGCAGCACTCCCACGTACAGGGCCGGCCGACCTCGAAAGACGCGGACGCAAGCGAACCCGATCGCCACCTCGACCGCCAGGTTGAGCCAGGGCGAGTTCATCAATCCGAGGCCCAGTCGCGGACCATCTCCGAAGGGGACGAGCGCGATGTCGGGCTCGTGCTGGATCACGTCGAGCACCAGATGCGAGAGGACTCCGAGGGCGACTGCGACGCCCAACCGCGCTCGCGGAGGCACGCGGAAGAGCGCGGCGAAGGCGACCAACGCGATGAAGAGCCCGCTCCCGATCGAGTGCGAGTACGGGAGGAACCCGAGGTGGATGGTGCCCCCGCGAACCGACGAGTGCTCGACGCCCGCGAACGTCAGCCCGACCCAGACCAGCTCGACAGCCTGCACTGCGACGAGCAATGGGACGAGCGAGACGTCGGGGAAGCGACGCTTGAGCAGGAGCGCGCTCGCGGCATGGGTGATTGCGTAGATGGCCTACTCCTTTCAGGCTGCCGGCTGAAGGACGCCTCGGGCGAACTCCGCCACCAATGGCGAGACGACCTCGGGGAATTCGGCCTGTGGGTAGTGCCCGGCATTCGGCACCATGAGTGTACGGGCGCCCAGGCGCTCCGCGATCCATCGAGCCTCGGCGGTGGGGTCCGGCCAGTCCGGGTCCTTCTCGCCCATCACGACGAGTGTCGGCGTGTGGACCTCGCCCAGACGCGCCTCGACGGGGTCGTGGGAGGTGCGAGTGGTTGCCTGAAAGGCGTTCCAATGACCGGGTCGGTGCAGGCTGGCGACGACCTCGGCCGAGTGGGCGTCGAACTCGGCGTCGTGGCGAGTCGGATAGAGCGTTCGGAAGTAGGCATTCCAAGCAGCGCGGCCCCATGGCCGAAGGAGGGCGAGGCGAAAGAGGATCTTGCCGAGCGGGGTGGTGGAACCGTTTCGTACGAACGGGCCAAGGAGCACGAGACCGGCGGTTTGCTTTGGCGCCTCGGCGGCCGCCCAGCACGCCGCCGCCGCCCCCACCGAGTTGCCGATGAGGATGGCCGGCCCGCCGAGATGCCCAGCGAGCGCGACCAGGTCGGTGCCCGCGGCGACGTCGTCGTAGGCATCGAAGGTCGTGTCGCTCTCTCCGTGGCCGCGAAGATCCATCGTCGCAACCCGGAAACCGCCCTCGGCGAGCACCGGTGCGAGGAAGCGGTAGACGGAGCGGAGGTCGCCCATGCCGGGCAGGCAGATGACGAGTGGGCCTGCCCCGGTGATGTCGTAGGCGATGCGGCCGGTGGGGCGGGCCAGGTAGGCAGTCGCAGGCGCTGCGGTCAAGGAGGCCTTGGCTGGTGTGGCTGTGCCTGCGGTTGTTTGCATGTGCGGGATGCCAGCATGAAGTGCGCCAGCGATCCCCTCGGACGTCGTAGGGGGCAATGGGCGAGGCGCCGGCCAGCCGACTCCTTCAAACTGAATCCAACACCGCTCCATTTCGATGTGCGCCGAACGGGGCGACTCCGGTCGCGGGCGGGTTCGTCGCGCCCTTGACCGCGTGGCTTCCACCTCCCGCTGCCCTTTGGTAGGGACCTGTCATGGCACCTCCGCAATCGGTGGCCGCGTCCGTCTTCCGAGCGATGCTGTGGGCGTTTTTGGGCGGGCTTCTGGTGATGGTGCTCCTGGGCCGGCTGGGCTCGCCCGAGCTCTTGCGCTCCATCGGCATCCTTCCGTCGGGTCCGCCGGCCGAGCCTCGGCCAGTGGTGGCGCGGGGTGATCTCGCCCAGGACGAGAAGGCGACCATCGAGCTGTTCCGGCGCGCGAGCCCCGCGGTCGTCTACATCACCACGACGACCCGGCGTGGCGTCGGGCTGTTCGACGTGATGGAGGTGCCGCAGGGCACCGGCTCCGGCTTCCTGTGGGACGCGGAGGGCCACGTGGTGACGAACTTCCACGTCATCCAGGGCGCGACGGGAGCCCGGGTGACGCTCCATGACGGGAGCGAGTGGCCGGCGTCCATGGTGGGTGAGGCGCCGGACCAGGATCTCGCGGTGCTCGCCATTCGCGCCCCCAAGGATAAGCTCACGCCGATCATGCTGGGCACGAGCCGCGATCTGATGGTCGGCCAGCGCGTCTTCGCCATCGGCAACCCCTTCGGCCTCGACTTCACCCTCACCACCGGCATCGTCAGCGCGCTGGGGCGCACCATCCAGGCGCTCACCGGTCGGCGGATCGAAGACGTCATCCAGACCGACGCCGCCATCAACCCAGGGAACTCCGGCGGTCCGCTGCTCGACAGCGCTGGGCGCCTCATCGGAGTCAACACGCAGATCGCCAGCCCGAGCGGCGCCTCGGCAGGCATCGGCTTCGCCGTCCCCGTCGACACCGTCAACCGCGTCGTCCCCCAGCTCCTCCAGCACGGCCGGGTGGTGCGGCCCCGGCTCGGCATCGTCCCGGCTCAGGAATGGGTTCTCCACCGGGCGGGAGTCGAAGGGGTGCTCGTGCTCCAGGTGGCCGAGGGCTCGGGCGCCGCCAAGGCCGGCATGCGAGGCACCAAGCGCGACGAGGACGGCACGCTGCGCCTGGGCGACGTCATCCAGTCCATCGCCGGGCACAAGGTGAAATCCCTCGATGACGTCTACTCCCAGCTCGAGCGCTTCAAGGCTCAAGACACCGTGACGGTCGAGGTCCTGCGAGAGGGCCAGGTCCTTCCCTTGCAGGTAACGCTCGACCCCTCATAGCCGCACCGCGACATCCTCTGGGGGCCGCCGAAGCGGGCCTCATACATCCGAGGAACGAACCTTCACCGAGAGCCGTGGCTCTCAGCTCAACCTGGAGCTATCCCCTTGAGACTTGGGTTCCTTGTCGACCTGAACAATTGTATCGGCTGCAAGGCGTGTGAAGTCGCCTGCAAGGCCGAGAACAACGTGCCCGTCGGGGCGTGGCGTCTGCGCGTGAAGTACGTGGACGTGGGCCTCTACCCGGAGGTGAAGCGGAACTTCACTCCGATGCGCTGCAACCACTGCGAGAACGCGCCCTGCGAGCGGGTCTGTCCCGTCGGGGCGCTGCACTACCTGCCGAGCGGCATCGTCAATGTGGACAACGAGCGCTGCATCGGCTGCGCGGCCTGCATGATGGCGTGCCCGTATGGCGCCATCTACATGGACCCGGAGACCAACACCGACGACAAGTGCACCTTCTGTGCGCACCGGGTGGAGAGCGGCCTCGAGCCGGCGTGCGTGGTGGCCTGCCCCACCGAGGCCAACCTCTTCGGCGATCTCGACGACCCGAAGAGCCGGCTCAGTCGGTACATCTCCGATCACCGCGACGTACGAGTCCGCAAGCCCGAGAAGGGCACGAAGCCCAAGCACCTCTACTGCGGCGGCGGGGCGAGCCAGCTCGAGCCCCTCTCGGTCAGGCGCGAGGAAGGCTTCAGCCTCTTCAACCGCATCGGCACCCTCGACAAGGTTGGAGGCCATTGATGGATCCGCTCACCGCCCACGCGCCAGTGCTGCAGTCGGGCACCGTCACGCTCGATGTCCTCCACACCGGAATCTTCTGGGGCTGGTTCGTCACGATGAACTTCTGGTCGAAGTCCATCGCAACGGGGGTCTTCCTGGTGGGGGCCTTCTTCATGAAGAAGAGCGCCTCGCGAGACTTCTACCGGCTCATCGTGCCGGTGCTCGCCTTCGTCTTCACCCTCGTCACCTTGCTCTTCACGGTGCTCGACCTGCACCAGCCGTTTCGCTTCTGGCACATGTTCGTCTACCCGCACTTCACCTCGGTCATCAACCTGGGGTCGTTCGTGCTGTCGGCCTACGTCGGGCTCACCTTCGTGATGACGGTGCTCGCGTGGAAGCGCCAGGAAGGGCTGTACGATCGGCTCATCGGGCCGACCTGGCTCGTTGGCTTTCTCGCCACCATCTACACCGCAGGGCTCTTGGGCCAGTCCAACGCGCGCGAGCTCTGGCACACCCCCACCGAGGTGGCGCAGATGATCCTCGCTGCCACGCTCGCGGGGAGCGCCGTCTTCTTGCTGGCCGGTCGTGGGCGCGACGGCGACTCGACCGCGTTTGCCTGGGTGATGGTGCTCTCGGCCATGGTGACGCTGACCATCTACGTCACCGAGATCGTCTTCGCGCCCCAGAAGTCCGAAGAGGCGGAGTACATCGTCCACGTGCTGTTGAGCGGCAACCTGGGGATCTTGTTCTACACAGGGCTCGTCCTGGGGTTCATCGTGCCCGGCGTCCTCGCCCTCGTCGGGCTCAAGAGCAAGGCTTCGCTCCTCTTCCCCGTCGCCGCGGTGTCGAGCCTCGTCGGGCTGTGGATGGTGAAGCACGCCTGGCTCATCGCGCCCCAGCTCATCCCGCTCTCTTGAAGAGACGAGAGGTCAACAGAAATGAAGCGTAGAGACTTCCTCAAGGCCGCGGCCGTCACTGGCACGGCGGCCGTCGTCACCGCCGGGGCGGTGAAGTCGTACATTCCCGAGGCCCGAGCGGGCGAGCGGCTCAGCGGCTTTGACAAGGTGCCCGTCAAGGACGGCAACTTCGAGCGCTACCCGCCCTTCGAGAAGTGGGGCGGCTGGCGCGAGCTCGACGGCGACGACTGGAAGAAGGGCGGCATCGCTCGCCACGACGTCAAGGTGCACGAGCACATGCTGGTGCCCACCGTGTGCAACAACTGCGAGGCCGTGTGCGGGCTCACCGCCTGGGTCGACAAAGAGACGCTCGTGGTGCGCAAGTACATGGGCAACCCCCTGCACACCGGGAGCCTCGGTCGCAACTGCGCCAAGGGCTACGCGGTGCAGTCGCA
>PMBV01000057.1 GCA_003153055.1 Myxococcales bacterium | reverse complement strand
CGCAGCGCCATCATCCCCGGGCTCATTCCCCAGCTGACCTACGCCGCCGCCTACACCGATGATCAAGTGACCCAGCCGACCTCGGTGCGTGACGCCCAGGGCAACATCGCCGCCACGCTCACCATTCAGCCGGGGAGGTGGGTGCCGGTCCTGGCTGCGTTGATGGTCGAGCCCCGGTTCTCGGTGGTCAACGAGGAGAAGGCCGAGGGTATTCAGCGAACCGGCCGCCAGCGCACCAACCGCCTCGACAACCGCATCATCTGGGCCGGCGGAGGGAAGATCGACGTCGAGCTCATTCAGGTGTTCGAAGCGGGGCTGACCGGCAAGGACGCGTCGCTCTCAACCCGCAAGCTCGACCTGAGGAACCGGCTGGTGTTCCGCCCGGTGGTGACCAACCCGTTCACCCTGAGGGGCAACTATTCCCAGCAAGAGTCGGCGAATGACCCGACGATCCTCCCCGGGGCCCCCGCGCTGGGCAAGCAGAGCAGTTGGGAGGGCGTGCTGGAGTGGCTCCGGCGGTGGAACACCCTCTTCACCACCCGCCTCCGCGCGGTGTACGGCGGGGGCAACACCAGCGATTTCGTGCAGCGCGACAGCACCGGAACGGCGCCGTTCCTCGCCAACTTCCTCCAGCACCGCGTCGGCTCCGAGCTCGAGCTGCGCCTCACTCGCACCACCGACTCCTCGAACCTGTTCGTGGTGCAGCGCGACACGGTGTACCGCCACTTCGGCACCGGGCAGGGCTCGACGCAGGCGGTGACGTTCTCCGGGGCTCTCGGCATCGTGCTGGCCCTGGGCGACAAGCTGTACCTCGACGCCGAGGTGGCGTGGCTCCAGACCGTGTGTCTCGACTCGAGCTGCGTGGTCAGTCGCATGCTGCAACCCCGGGCGCTGTTGACGCTGGATCTCTAGGTGACTGGTGTGAAACGCCGNNCGGCGTTCCGGCGACCGAGCGCGTTTCACAGCAGCCACCTCTCGAGGTTCGATGTCGTTCTGGTTCGTTCACCGTCCCTGGCTCCTCCTGCTGCTGACCATCTCGGCGGTGGGCTGCCGGCCGCGCCGAGAGATCGTCGTCTTCCACGCCAGCTCCCTGAGCCGCGTCTTCGGCGAGCTCTCTGAGCGGCTCCGCGAGCAAGGCGGCTGGTCGGTACGCCTGGAGCCCTCGGGCTCGAACCTGGCCGCGCGGAAAGTGAGCGAGCATGGTCTTAGGGCCGACGTGGTCGCCGTCGCTGACGCCTCGGTGCTCGATGGGCTCCTGGTGCCGCGGTTCGCCCCGGCCACCGTGCTCTTCGCGACCAACGAGCTGGTGCTGGCTCACCTGGGCCACTCCCCGGGGACCGCCGACGTGACTCAAGAGAACTGGCCAGAGCTGGTACTCGGAGGCGCGCGACTGGGGTGCGCCAACCCGGATCTCGCCCCCATCGGCTACCACACGCTGACCGCCTGGCAACTGGCCGAATTGGAGCTCCAGCAGCCCGGCCTCGCCCAGCGCCTCGACGACGCCTGCCATCGCCAGGCCCTGGCCCAAGACGAGAACGAGCTCGTGGCGCTCCTCGAGGCGAAGGCCATCGACTACGCCTTCCTCTACGGCTCCACTGCAGAGGACCATCGGCTCAAGGTCACCAGGTTGCCTCCCTCGGTGAACCTCTCGCTCCCGGCGCTGGCGGCGAGCTACGCGCGGGCCAGCGTCGAGGTGCACCTCAAGACCGGCGAGCCTCCGACTCGGCTCCAGGGCCGCCCCATCACCTACGGCCTCGCGGTGCTCCGTGACGCCCCCAGCCCCGCGGGAGCCAAGGCCTTCGTCGAGCTGCTCACCGGAGAAGAGGGCCAGCGGACGCTGTCGCGCCACGGCTTTTTCCCGCTCGAGGCTGGGAGCCGATGATGACCGTACCCAAGCTGGTCGGGGTGGGAGTGCTGGCGCTGGTGCACCTCGGCTTGGCGCTCGTACCCGGGCAGCCCATCAGCCCCCAGATGAACCTGGTGCTGTTCGCCGCCAACCTCTACACGCTGTACTGCGCGTCCATCGTCCTCGAGGGGAAGGGCGGGTGGGAGGTCGGCCTCTTCGCGCTCGGGTACGTCGCCCTCTACCTCCTCACCATGGTGGTGCTGGACAAGAAGCCCCTCTTCGTCTTGCTGCTGGTGGCCTACGCCAGCGTGTTCGGCTCCAAGCCACTGCTCGGGTTGTGGGCGCTCTTCGTCGTCTGCTTCGTCGTGCTTCAGCCCTACGCGTTCGAGACCTTCATTCCCCTCGCCTTCGTGGCGGTGGTGGCCTACCGGCTGAGGAAGGAGACCTCGCGCTTCGCCTTGGTGGCGCTCGGGGCGGGCCTCTTGGGCCTCTCGACGGTGTTGTTCCCTTTGCTGCACCTGGTCCTCTCCGACTCGGCCATGACGCTGTGGCGCGCGCTGGCTCGCGACGACGTGCAGGAGGCCCTGGTCACGAGTCTCCTCACGGCCACGGTATCGACGGTGCTGGTGGCCGTGTGGGGCGTGCCGCTGGCCTGGGCTCTCGCTCGGCACCAGTTTCCCGGGAAGGGCGTGGTGGAGTCTCTGGTCGACCTGCCGATTCTGGTGCCCCAGTCGGTCGCGGGGGTCGCCCTCATCACCCTCTTGGGGCCAGGCTCGCCCATGGGGAGCGCCTTGGAGTCGTTGGGGCTGCGGATCTCCGGCAGCGCGCTGGGCATCGTCATCGCTCAGGTCTTCGTGTCGGCGCCGTTCCTGGTGAAGGCGGCGGTCAGCGGCTTCGAGGCCGTGCCGGTGCAGCTCGAGCTGGCGTCGCGATCGCTGGGGTGCGGCGCGGCGAAGACCTTCTGGCGCATCAGCCTGCCGTTGGCCTCGCGGAGCCTGCTGATCGGCGCGGCGCTCAGCTGGGCCCGGGCGGTGAGCGAGTTCGGCACCATCATCCTCTTCGCCAGCTCGCCGGCCACGGCGCCAGTGCTGGTGCACACCGAGTTCCTCCGCGGTGGCGCCGCCGACAGTCGGCC
>PMBV01000516.1 GCA_003153055.1 Myxococcales bacterium | reverse complement strand
TACTCCAACACCGGTGGCCAGCAGTCGAAGGCCACTCCGATGGGCGCGGCGGCCAAGTTCGCCGCGGCTGGCAAGTCGCTGGGCAAGAAAGACCTGGGCTTGCTCGCCATGTCTTACGGGCACGTGTACGTGGCCTCCATCGCCATGGGCGCGAAAGACGCGCAGACGCTCAAGGCGCTCCGGGAGGCCGAGAGCTACCCGGGCCCCTCGCTCATCATCGNNTACAGCCACTGCATCGCCCACGGGTACGACCTCGAGCGCGGCGTCGAGCAGCAGCGGCTGGCCGTCGACTCGGGTGTGTGGCCGTTGTACCGGTTCGACCCCCGGCTCATCGCCACCGGGGTGCCTCCGCTCCAGCTCGACTCTCCGGCCCCCAAGATTCCGCCTCGTGACTTCATGAAGAACGAGGGGCGGTTCCGAATGGTGGCGTTACGAGACCCCAAGCGCTTCGACGAGTTGGTCGAGGCATCGGAGGCCTTCTCGGCGCGGCGCCGGGCGGTCTACGAGCAACTCGCAGGCGTGCACGTGGGACAGAAAGGCTAAAGCACTCATGGCGACACTCGCGACGACGTGGCTGGGGCTCTCGCTGGAGCATCCGCTGATCACCGGCGCGTCGCCGCTGGTGGACGACCTCGACATGGTGAAGCGCCTGGAGGATGCAGGCGCCGCCGCCATCACCATGCACTCCTTGTTCGAGGAGCAACTGGTGCTGGAGCAGATGGCCGCCCACCGCTACCTCGACGGCATGAAGGACGCCGACGCCGAGGCGGGAACCTGGTTCCCGGCCACCTCCGACTTCGTGCTGGGTCCTGAGCAGTACCTCGAGCAGATCCGCCGCATTCGCGCGGCGGTGAAGGTGCCGGTGGTGGGCTCCCTCAACGGCTGGTCGGCCGGAGGGTGGCTCGAATACGCCAAGCTCATCGAGCAAGCGGGGGCCCACGCCCTCGAGCTCAACCTCTATGCCCTGCCCTCCGACCCGACCCGTGACGCCAACGCGGTCGAGGCGGACCAAATCGCCATCATCAAGAAGGTGAAGCAAGGGGTGAAGATCCCCGTGGCGGTGAAGCTCTCGCCGTTCTATTCGTCACTGCCGAACTTCGCCCAGCGCCTCGAGGCCGAGGGCGTGGCGGGCGTGGTGTTGTTCAACCGCTTCTACCAGGCCGACATCGACCCCGATCACTTCGCGCTCCAGCGGGTCTTGCAGCTCTCCGATTCGTCGGAGCTCCTGCTGCGCCTGCGATGGCTGGCCATTCTCTCGGCGAAGACCAAGTTGTCGCTCGCGGCCAGTGGCGGCGTGCAAGACACGCTCGACGTGGTCAAGGCGCTCATGGCCGGAGCCAGCGCCGTGCAGCTCGTCTCCGAGTTGCTCCGTCACGGCCCCTCTCGCCTCACCGCCATTCGCAAGGGCCTGGCGACCTGGCTCGATGACCACGAGTACACCTCGGTCTCCCAGATGGTCGGGAGCATGAACCTGGTCAAGGTGCCTGACGCCTCCGGCTATGAGCGGGCGAACTACGTGAAGGTCCTCCAGGGCTGGCACCACTGAGCGTCGTCGTCGACCCGGTCACTGGAGCATGAGGAAGGTCACCGCGCCTCCCAGGAGCGCGAGGGCCGTGCCCACCGTGATGATCCCGACCTCGAGTTGACCGCGTCTGCTGAGGCGCGTCCCTGCCACCTCCGGCACGGGGCAGATCGCCGAGCCCAGCGGTGGGGCAGAACCCGCTGGGGCCTTGCCGAACGTAGTCACCTCTCCTGGCGCGCGTTCGGGGCCGTCGAAGCGCAGCAGGGTCTGGCCGAGCTCGATGACGTCGCCGCTCGTGAGCTCCTTCTGGCCCTGAACGCGGACTCCATTGAGGTAGACGCCGTTGGTCGCGGACACGTCGCCGAGGAAGTAGCGCCGCCCTGCTCGCCGGAGACTCGCGTGACGTCGCGAGACGGCCCGGTCGTGAATTCGCACGTCAGCGCCGACAGCGCGCCCGATGGCTGAGACCTCGAAGGCCACGGGGAACACGGCCCCTTGATCAGCCCCCGTGACACAGGTGAGGCTGGCGGCTCGAGTCTGCTCGGGGCCCACTCCCAGCGCGAAGAGCTCCCTCACCACCGCCATCGTCTCGACGGCCTTCCTCGCCTCGCGCCGGCTCTCGTCGATGGTCCGTCTGAGGATGACGTCGCCGGGGAGCCGGAGGTCTTCTCCAGCGATCCACAGACGGGGCAGGCGGGCAGGAAACACCGCCGCGCCAATACGCAGCGCTCGAATGGACGTCACCATCACCCGCTCACCCTCGATGATGAGCCTCAGCAGACCATCAGGCAGCCCTGGAATCTGCAGGTCATCAGACGGGCTGCCACCCACCGAGACAGTGCCGTCGGCCAGGTCGACCGGTGTCGTCTGCTCGTCCCAGATGACCTCGAGGTGCATGCCGAGCAGAGGCGATAGCAAGAGCGCTGCCGTCACAAGTGCTCGGATTCCAATGCTCGAGTTTTGAGCAGTGTTCCAAAGCTGGACGTGTAGTCTCGCGCGCCATGAGACTCCTGAGCCCTGCAAGTTGCCTGGCCGTGGCGATGCTCCTGGTGGCGTGCCGAGACGAGCAGGCAGGGCCCAAGCCAAAGGCGGCCCGGGCAGAAGAGACCAAGGGCGGTCCGCGAGTGCTCGACGTCGCGCCTCCCCTGACTTTTCAGAGTGGAGCGACCTGGGCCAACGGGGCGGTGGTGTACCTGGGGTCCATCATGCAGCCCCCGTCGGTGCGGGCGGGAGACCAGGTGACACTGCGGCACTTCTTCAAGGCCAACGGCCAGGTGCCCATGGGCTACCGTTTCTTTATTCACGTGGTCGACCGCGAGTCGGGCCAGCAGCTGGCCAACCTCGACCACGAGCTCCAGCAGGGGGCGGCGCCCTTGGGCACCTGGCCGTTGGGAAAGATCATCGAAGACGCCCACCGGATCCAGATGCCCGAGTACCCCGGCACGCTGCAGCTGCGCCTGGGCTTCTGGAACGAGGCCGGGCGGCTGTCGGTCGATACGGCGCCGATGGCCGACGGCGTCGGGCGCGTCATCGGGCCGACGCTGGGTGGGAGCGGTATGCCCCTGCCGGAGTACCACGTGCCCCGTGCGGCGCGGGCCCCGACCATCGACGGCAAGCTCGACGACGAGGCGTGGAAGGCGGCTCCGGCGGTGACGCTGGTGAGCAGCATGGACGGCTCGCCCGTCAAGCGGAAGACGGTCTTGAAGATGTTGTACGACGACGCCAACCTCTACGTCTCGTTCGACGCCGAGGACCCCGACGTCTGGGGCACGCTCAAGAACAAAGACGACGCCATCTACACCGAGGAGGCCTGCGAGGTGTTCATCGACGCCGACGGCGACGGGGCGACCTACAACGAGCTCCAGGTCTCGCCCCACAACGTCAACTTCGACGCGTCGTTCGTGTCGCGGCGCAGCGACCTCGCGGAGGCGATGAAGTGGGAGTCGGGGATGAAGACGGCCGTCGACGTGAGGGGCACCATCGACGACGACTCGGACACCGACCAAGGCTGGTCAGCCGAGATGCAGATTCCGCTCGCCAAGCTGAACCACGTGCCCCGCCTGCCTCCGGCCAAGGGCGACGTGTGGCGCTTCAATGCCTACCGCCTCGAGCACCTGGTGCGGCACAAGCAGGTCGAAGGTCAGGCCTTCTCACCACTCTTCGTGGGCGACTTTCACCACCTGCCACGGTTCGGGAAGCTCGTCTTCGAGTGAGCCAGGTTCTGGGAGTCTGAGCGGCCGAGACGTCCCGGCGTCGCGGATGGAAGCTGCTCTTCGCGCGGGAGGATGCAGTCGAAGCGTTGGGCGCTGGGCTGGGCCTTCGCACAGGAACGGCTCGAGGCAGGGGNNGGCGAGCATCACGAGCCCCTCGGCCGGTCGGGTCGAGTGCTGCATGGGCGGGTGCTTCTCTCGTGCTCACCGAGGTCTCGGGTCAAGGGGCTGGCGACGGCCTCGGTCGGTGGACAACAGGCCCACCCTCGGACCTCAAGGCGTGCTCGTCGCTCGGCGCCCGCTGCGGGTCCCTCCTCCTCGGGGGGAAGAGGTCTCCCAGCGTGTCATCACGGTGTACAAATCNNTCAGTACTCCGTGATGACAGTGCTGGAGAGTGGCCTGTCCTCGAGGTCGGTGCCGAGGGTCAGAGACCCCAGCTCCCCCGTGCGCGCGAAGGACCGGATGAAGCTCCCGCGGGCCTGGAGCTGGCGCGACCTGCTCCGGCCGGCGCCACGCTGCCCATCGGGGAGGCGAGAGGCCACTTTTCGGCGACAACTTGGTTGTCGCGAATTCGCGTCTGATCGCGACATCTTTGTTGTCGCTCCGCTCTCCGGTCGTCCCCCAGGCCTCGGTCCGTGAGCGCATCGGCTTCGTGCGCCGCTCAGTGTTGCTCGAGCGTCGGTGCCCCGTCGACTCCCGGCCCGCCCTCACGCTGGAGCGCAGCGTCGGAAGGCGAGCTCCCTGGGTAAGCGCGCCTGATCGCGACAACCAAGTTCACGCCCAGCGCTTCGACTCCATCCATCTCGCGCATCGCCCGCGACCAAGAGCCCAGGCGAGCGCTTCGTGTCGACGTGTCGGGGCGGCTCCGGTCGACGCGAGCCAGCACAGAGGAGCGCGGTCGCCTGAGGAAGGTCAACCCCTCGGCGGGTTCGCTCTTCGCAGGCGAGAGCTCGGCGCGGAGGGTCGCCTGAGGCGCAGGCAGCGCGCATGAAGGAAGCTGCTCTTCCATTTGGCCCTCACCTCCGCCGCCCCGGACCCGGTGCCGCCACCGACAGCCTCCCTCGAGTTTGCGGCGAAGGCTCGATGATTGCTCCCACTGCGGCCTCGCTCACTGGGGACAAGGAAGGGGGGCCGAGCTCGGCGATGAGGAGCCCAGTGCCGGCCAGTCGCGTGGTGCAGGGCCGGGCTCGTGGCCCCTCACGTGTGCTCACTGCGGCCTCGGGTCGAGGGGCTGGCCAGAGCGCCTCGGTCGGTGGACACCGGCCCCACCCTCGCACCTCAAGGCATGCTCACACCGTCCTGCCCGCCCGGGGAACACGTCACCCTCACCCGCTCGCGCAGTCCATATGGACCATGGCCCAAGAAGGGTGAGGGGCGCCCCGTTCTTCGGGGCAATGCCTTTAGAACGAGTTTCCGATGTTGAACTCGAAGAGGATCGGCTGATCTTCGATTCGCTTGGTGAGCGGAATACCCCACTCGAAGCGGAGCGGGCCGACGGGAGAGAACCACCGAACTCCGAAGCCCACCGAGTGGAACAACCCCAGCGGCAACACCAGGCCCTTGTTCTGCTCGTCGGGGGTGTACTGAAAGAACGTCTGATTCCGGGCGAAGACGTTGCCCGCATCGTAGAAGAGCACTCCGCGGATGCCCACCTTCTCGAGGATGGGGAACTCCAGCTCGGCGTTGAAGATGATTTGCTTGTCGCCGCCGACCGGGAACGACGACGTCTGAGCATCGGGGGTGGTCGCGACCCCGACCAGCCTCTTGCGCGTCACGGTGCGGAGCGCGTAGCCACGGATGGTGTTGATGCCGCCCGCGTAATACAGCTCGGACGACGGCAGCGGATTTTTTGGGTCGAGCTCCTGGGTATAGCCGGCCTGGAGGTTCACCTTGAACACCGCTCCGAGCGGCAGCGGAACGTAGACGCGCTGGTAGGCCGTATACCGGTTGAAGTTGAAGCTGCTGCCGATGAACGTGGGCGCGGTCTCGACCGACGCGTACGAGAGCCAGCCCTGCGACGGAAAGAGGCGATTATTTCGTCGATCCCATGTCCACGACAGGCGCAGCACCGAGTTGAGGCCGCTTCTGAACTGCCCTGCCAAAGACACGCTGCTGCTCGTCGCCCGCGCCGGCTCCACGAAGACCGCCTCGAGGTTATACGAGAGGTTGACGCTCATCTCGTCGGGCATGACGTAGTAGCCCACGCCGGCGGTGCCGCCAGTGGCGGTGCGGGTGAAGGTGCCGTAGTCGAGCATGGTGCGGTAGGCGTCCGCGTTCATGATCAGGCTGGTGTCGAGGAAGTACGGGTCGAAGTAGCTGAGCTGGAAGAACTGGCGCAGCGACGAGAGCTGAGCGCTGGCCGAAATAGCCTGACCCCACCCGAGGAAGTTCTGCTGCGCGACCTGCGCGGTGAAAATGAAGCTCTCGACGTTGGAGAACCCCAGGCCCACCTGGAAGGTGCCAGTGGACTTCTCTTTCACCTCGACCACCACCACCACGTGCTCCGAGTCACTGCCCGGCTTGTGGGAGATCTCGACGGTCTCGAAGTACCCCAGCGCGGTCACTTTCTCTTTCGAGCGCCGCATGCCCGTGCCGCTGAACAGCTCACCCTCGAACACCCGGAGCTGCCGACGAATGACTCGATCGCGGGTTTTGCTGTTCCCCGCGAGGTCGATGCGCTCGATGGTGACCGGGTGGCCCTTCTGCGCTTCGAACGTCAGGTCGATGGTGCGGGCCTCGGCGTTCACCGATGTCATCGGGGTGATGTTGGCGTAGGCGTACCCTTGGTCGTAGTAGACATCGGTGATGGCCTGAATGTCCTTCGCCATCAGGCTACGGTTGAAGGTCTCCCGTTCCTTCGAGAGCATCTTCTTGCCGAGCTGCTCCTTGGACACCAGAAGATCGCCCGAGAAGTCGAGCTTGCCGACCTTGTAGCTCTCGCCCTCATCGACCCGAATGGTGATCGAGATGTGTCGCTTGTCGGGGGTGAGCGTCACCGTCGGCTTGTCGATGCGTACGTTGATGAAGCCGCGATCGAAGTACGCCATCTGAATGATCTGCTGGTCGCGCTGGAAGGCCTCCTCGCGGTAGGTGCCTTGGCTGGTGAGGAACGAGAGGAACCCGCCCTCCTGCGTCGCCATCACCGCCTTCAAATCGTCGGCGCTGACCTTGTTCACCCCGAGGAAGTTGATGTCTGACACCATCACCTTGGCGTGCTCGTTGATGACGAACACGACGTCGACCTCGCGGCCGCTCTCGCTGGGCTTGAGCTGGTAGGTGACCTCGGCGAGGAAGAACCCCTTCTCGACGTACTTCTCTTGGATCTTCTTGACGTTCCGCTTCACCGCCGCCTGGTCGAGGATCGAGTACGCCTTGAGGTCGATGACGTCTTTGAAATCGTCCTTCGACAGCTCGTCGTTGCCCGAGAGCGTGACGGCGTGAATGGCGGGCTTCTCTTCGACGCGGATGACATAGGCGACGCCCTTCGGCGTGCGCTGCACCAGGAGCCGAACGTCGGAGAAGTACTTGAGGGCCCACAGCGCCCGAATGTCGTCGGCGGTCTTCGCCGCGTTGAACGGCTGGCCCACCCGCTGCTTGATGGCCCGGCGAATCGCCTCGGCCTCGACCCGGCGGTTGTTCTCGACCCGCACCTCGTAGATCGTATCGGCGTCGTGCGCGATGGGCGCGTCTGACAGCGACTGGGCAAAGGTCTGCCCGGAGAACGCGACGAAGACACAGAGGACGAGGAGTCGGCGAAGGCTCACGGCGGGCGGGGGACCATAGGGAAAAGCCATGACGGGTACGAGGGAAAACGCCATCGATTTCGGCCCTTGAGGCAACGTGCTCACTGCGCTGGCCCCAGGGCAAGCTCGCCATCAGCCGGGACAATTTGCCCGTCGAGCAGCCTCAAGCGGCGAGGCATGGAGCGGGCCAACGGCTCATTGTGGGTGACGATGATGGCGGTGATGCCCAGGTCACGGTTCACCTCGCGGAGCAACGCGTGAATGCCTTCACCGGTGGTGGGGTCGAGGTTCCCGGTGGGCTCGTCGGCCAGGAGCAGCGCCGGCTTCAAGATGAGCGCCCGGGCGAGGGCCACGCGCTGCGATTCACCCCCCGAGAGCTCGCCGGGACGGTGATCGGCCCGGTCACCCAGGCCCACGCGATCGAGCAACTCCCTTGCGCGGAGCAGCGACGAGCGCCGGTCTTCCCGCATGAGGAGCGCCGGCATCGCCACGTTCTCGGCGGCGGTGAACTCAGGGAGCAAGTAGTGCGACTGGAAGACGAAGCCGATGGAGGTGTTGCGGAACCTCGCCACGTCGGAATCGTTCATGTCGAAGACCGAGCGCCCCCTGAAGTGGAGCCGCCCCGCGGCCGGAATGTCGAGCGTGCCGACGACGTGGAGGAACGTGCTCTTGCCCGAGCCCGACGCCCCCACCAGCGAGACCAGCTCGCCCTGCGCAATGCTGACCGACACGCCCCTCAAGACGTCGATGCGCTTGCCGTTGAGGAAGTACGACTTGTGAATGTCGACGACGTCGAGAAAGGGCTCGGCCATGCGGCTACTCCGACTTCAGCCCATCGACGGGTTCGACCTCGGAGGCCTTGAGGGCGGGGTAGATGCTCGCCAAGAAGGTGACGAGGATGGCAATCACCACCGACAGGGCTGTCTGGAAGGGCTCGATGCGCACGGGCAAAGCGGGGATGTAATACACCTGGGGGTCGAGGCGAATGCCGACTTTCTCGATGAAGAGACACCAGGCCAAGCCGGCGACGAGCCCCAGGAGCCCTCCCGCCACGCCGATCTGCAGGCCCTCGGTGAGGAAGATCTTCACGATGCCTCCATCGGGCACCCCCAGCGCCTTCAGCACGGCGATCTCCTTTCGCTTCTCGAGCACCAACATGATCACGGTGGCCACGATGAGCCCCGCGGCGACGATGACGATGATGGTCAAGATGATGGCCATCACCAGCTTCTCGAGGCGGAGTGCCGAGAAGAGGTTGCGGTTCATCTCGCCCCAGTCCTTGGTGCGGAAGGGGTAGCCATCGAGCAAGTCGTAGACGGCCTTCATGATGCCGCGGGCGTTGTCGACGTCGTCGACCTTCACCTCGATGCCGGTGGCGCCTCGAATATTGAAGAAGGTCTGGGCCTCCTCGAGCTTGATGTAGACGAACTTCGAGTCGTACTCGTACATGCCCGAGTAGAAGATGCCCGCCACCTTGAACGGCCGGCTCTTGGGCATCGGCCCTTGTGGGCCCAGCTCTCCCCCGATGGGCGAGATGACGTTGACTCGATCGCCCACCACCACCTTGAGCGCCGAGGCGAGCTCCCGCCCCAGGAGAATGCCGGGGAGCACCACCGCGTTGGCCTTGTCCTTGACCGAGGTGGGCAGCTGAATGATGGGGTCGTCGTCGATGGCCGGAGCCGTCCCTCCCTTGGCTGCGCCGTCCTCCTCGCCGCGCACACCCAGAGACAGCGGGTGCCGGGCGGTGATGTGCGACGGCTCGAGGAGCCACTCGAGCTCTCCGCCGGGGAGCAGGTACTCGGGGAGATCGGTGACGCTGCCCACCGTGCGGGGATCGATGCCCTTGATCATCGAGCCGGCCGTGTTGCCGTCGGAGCTCACCATCACTTCATTCAAGATGAACGGCGTCGCGCCGGTGATGCCGCGGACCTTTCGCACCTTGGTCAGCACCTCGGCGTACTCGGGCATCTCCTGGGGGTACTTGAGCACCACGCCGTGGGCGTTGGTCCCCAGTATCTTCTTCTGCAGGTCTGCCTCGAAGCCGCTCATCACCGACAGCACGATGATGAGGGCCATCACGCCCACGCCGACCCCGCCCACCGAGAGCGCCGTCATCATCGCGGTCGGCGTCTGGGCTCGGGCTTTGACTTCATTGAGGGCCTCGGCGGCGAGCAACGGGCTCTTGAGGCCGAGCTTCCGAATGCGGGTGCGCTCCACCACCTTCTCGGCCGCCTGGATGATGCCCCAGAGGATGAGCGGGGGCACGATGCCGAGGATCAGCACCAGGAAGGTCCCCACCAGGAGCCGGGGGCGAAACACGGCCACGTGCCGAGTGGCGATGAACAGCTCGTAGCTGGCCCTCAGATCGAGGCGGCCCGACGAGGTCGCGACGAAGCCGGCGTTGATGCCGAGGAAGAGCCCGACCGCCAGCGCCGAGGTCACCAGCCAGTAGCCGAGCTCCGGGCGCGCGTCACCCAGGAGCGACGAGAGGTAGACAATCTCCCGCATCCGGTAGCCCAGCTCGACCTTCAGCTGCGAGCTCGAGTGCATCGCCGACAACAGCAGCGGCACCGGCAAGCCGAAGTACAACAGGGCGATGGTCGCCTCGGGGGTCGAGAGGCGCCTCGAGTTGGCCGCTCCGGCGAAGCCTCCCGCGAACGCCACCACCAGTGCGATGGCGAAGGCCCAGACGAAGGCGAAGACGGGTGACAAGCCGCTTTCCACGACGCCGCCGTGCACCGAGCCCTTGCCTACCAGCGCCAGGTACGCGCCGATGAAGCCCACCTCGGCGAGGAAGATGCCCAACCCGTACGCGAGGAGCGTGCCCCAGTGGAGATCGACGTACGAAGCCAGGCGCGGGTGCAAGGGCCCAGCGACGGCCGGGGCGGTCGGCTCGACGGCGCTCGGCTCGCGGCGGAGGCTGACCGCCAGGAGCGCCCACCCCAGCACCCACCCGGCGAGGCCCAGCCAGAGGTGCACGAGCCCCCCGTTGAATGCCGCCGGAGCGTGGGTCAACCGCAGCGTGTCGACCACCGCCTGCGTGCTCGAGACGCCCGTCACCGCGCCGGCCAGGCCGAGGAAGGTGCCCCAGCCGACCAGCACGCCCGCGAGATCGCCGAGCACGAACGACAAGAGGTCTGCCTGGACGAGCCAGACGAAGAGCTCCACCAGGCCAGCCAGGAGCAGGCCAGCGGCGAACACCTGAGCTCGGGCACGCGTCTTCAAAGGGCTCACGCGATCACGTCTGCGGTCGGAGCAAGGGGAAGAGGATGACGTCTCGAATCGACGGCGCGTCGGTCAACAGCATCGCCAGCCGGTCGATTCCGATGCCCTCCCCCGCGGTCGGCGGGAGCCCGTGCTCCAGGGCGCGAATGTAGTCTTCGTCGTAGTCCATCGTCTCTTGCTGGCCCCGGCTCTTGGCCTCGACCTGCGCCTGGAAGCGCTGCCGTTGATCGACGGGGTCGTTGAGCTCGCTGAAGGCGTTGGCGATTTCTCGGCCGACGCAGAACAGCTCGAAGCGATCGGTGATGGCTCCGTTCTGATCGTTCCTCCGGGCCAGCGGGCTCGTCTCCACCGGGAAGCGGGTGATGAAGGTGGGCTGCACCAGCTCGCCCTCGACGTGCTTCTCGAAGAGGAAGCCGATGAGCTCGCCGCCGTTCATCGTCTTGACCGCCTCGCGCTCGGCCCCTTGGGCACCGGTGAGCGCCACGGCCCTGAGCTTGTCGGCGTCGGCGAAGTCCTTGTCCTCGAGCTCCTTGACCCGCTGGCGAATGGCCTCGGTCATGGGAATGCGCGGCCAGCCCCGGGCGAAGTCGAGGGTGTGCTCCCCGTAGGTGACCTTCGTGGACCCGGTGACGGCCACGGCCGCCTCGCTCACCATCTCTTCGGTGAGGTCCATCAGGTCTTCGTAGGTCGCGTAGGCCTGGTAGAACTCCANNAAGTTGCGGTTGATCTCGTAGACCCGGTCGAAGCCGCCCACCACCAGGCGCTTCAAGTACAGCTCGGGCGCGATGCGCATGTAGAGGTCGATGTCGTAGGCGTTGTGGTGCGTCTTGAACGGACGCGCCGCCGCCCCCGACACCAGAGGGTGCATCATCGGCGTCTCGACCTCGAGGTAGTCGCGCTCGTCGAGGAAGCGGCGAATGAACTGCACCAGCTTCGCCCGCTTCTTGAAGGTCTCTCGCACCGAGGGGTTCGACAGGAGATCGACGTAGCGGCGGCGGTAGCGCTCCTCGCGGTCGGCCAACGCCTGCTTCTCGGCCCAGGCCTGCTTCTCGGCGTCATCGCCCTTGGCGAACTTGCCCGGGAGCGGCCGGAGCGACTTGGTCAGCGGCAGGAAGCGCGCTGAGGCCAGGGTCAGCTCGCCGGTCTTCGACTTGAAGAGGGAGCCCTCCACGCCCACGAAGTCGGCCACGTCGACGAGCTTGAAGGCCTTGTAGGCCTCTTCACCCAGCACGTCCTTGCGAACCTGCACCTGGATCGCCCCGGAGCGATCCTGCAGGGTGAGGAACGCGGACTTGCCGAAGTCGGCCACTCGCACCACCCGCCCGGCCACCACGAAGGGTCCGGGCTTCTGCTCCACCAGGGCCTCGGTCGCTACCGCGTCGAACTTCGCATGCAGCTCGGAGGCCAACACCGAGGGGCGAAAGCCATTGCCGTAGGGGTTCACGCCGAGGGTTCGCCACTGCTCGGCCTTCGCGACGCGCTCGTTGAAGATCCGCTGTTCCACTGACTCTTCGGCCATGCGCCCGACACACCATGGCCGGCGACACCGGGCAAGCGCCAACTTCGACGGGTCCGTCTTCAGGGAGACGCGAGGAGCATGAACAGCGCCACCAAGGCCGCGAGCAAGAGCGGGATGACGACCTCGGCGGGCACCCGGAACGCCACTCGCTCGTCGGCCCGGCGGACATGGCCCCGGCGACGGCGGCTCCGGCGGAGAATCAGCGACGCCAGAGCGTCGGGCGCTCGCTCCTTGGGCGCGTCACGCAGCGCCTTCACTCCTCGAGGGCGCCCTTCTCGGCCTCCCTGCGCCGGGCGTCGAGCGACGAGTCCCCTCCGTGCCCGGGCGGCGAGGCCAGCGACTCCGACGAGACCCCGCGTGCCAGCTCGAGCTCGACATCGGCCAGGGCGATGACGTCTCCCGGAGGCGCGAGGACGAGCAGCCGTTCGATGAAGTTCTGCAGCTGCCGCACGTTTCCCGGCCACTTCTGGGTGACGAGCAACGGCATCGCTCCCGCCGCGAGCGAGGCCCGAGGCCGCCCGTTCGACGGCCCCAGCGCCTCGAGGAAGTGCGTCACCAACGGCTCGATATCCTGCGGCGGATCGCGCAGCGGAGGGAGGGTGATGGGCACCACGTTGAGCCGATACAGCAGATCCTCCAGGAAGGTGCCCGCCCGCGCCATCTCCTCGAGGTTCCGGTGGGTCGCCGCCACCACCCGCAGGTCCGCCCGGAGGGTCTCGGTGCCGCCCAGGCGCTCGAACTCCTTCTCCTGAATGAGCCGGAGCAGCTTCACCTGAGAGGCCGGGGTCAGCTCGCCAATCTCGTCGAGGAAGAGGGTGCCCTTCTGGGCGAGCTCGACTCGCCCAGGCTTGCGCGCCACAGCACCGGTGAAGGCCCCCTTCTCGTAGCCGAACAGCTCCGACTCGAAGAGCGACTCGGGCTGGCGACCGCGCTGGTCCACCGGCAACCCATCGAAGACTCGCATACCGATCGGACCGTCACCGGGAGCAAGTCGGCCAAGCGGTCGCGTCGTCTGTCCGGCAACAACTCGTTCGGCTTGAAGACTGGCGTGACGGTGCCGCTCGCCACGAATGACCGGCTCGCGGCGATGGGCTCGCTGGGCTTCGATGCCCGGCTCGAGACGGAGCGGTTGTTCTACGAGCTCGGCCTGGGGTTCATGATTCCCGCAATGACCGCGGACGTCAGCAGCTACGGACGTTTCTCGGCCGACCTCGGCGCCAACGACTACCTTACCGACACCGACTTCGCGCCCCACGTCGGCGTGGGCTTCCAGCCTCAGCTCGTCTTCTCCTCTGGTTCGGGGTTCAACCTGGTGCCGTTCGCCCAAGTGGGCGCGACGCTCTCGCGTAAGAGCAGCGTGCGGATGTTCGCCGACGCCCGGGTGGCCAGAACGTGCTGCCAGCGGTGGCTGGCGTGTACCCCACCGAAGTCAACTTCACCCTGGATATCGGCTTCTAGTCCACGGCTGGGGCCTAGGATGGCCAAAACCTTGCTGCCGAACTACGGCCACCAGCCTCGGTGCATTAGTTGGTGGCGAAGACGAGGTCGTCGTGGTCGTTGTAGGACCCGCTCGGGCAAGGAGTGGCCGAACCCGCGCGGCGAAGGCTGACGCGCACCACTTGGATCGCTCCGGCCGGCAACGTGAAGGTGGTGCTCACGACGCTCGCCGCTCCGAACACCGTGGGCTTGAGGGTCTGCCGCAGGGTCCAGACGGGGCTCGACGCGACCGGAGCAGACCAGATGTCGACCCAATCGCTCGTGTTGACCGCCCAGATCGCGGTGTTGACCCGTACGCTGGCCCCAGGGAACAACAGGCCACCAGAGACCGACTCAACGGTGATGGCGTCGTTCGATTCGCCTGTGGCGTGATAGGTACCGGAGTTTCCATCCGCACAGGTGCTCTTGATGGTGTTGGGGCGATTGCTCTCGGGCCCGACCGTTCCGCGCCCGGTGAGGAGGCTACCGCTCGAGCACGCGGTCGAGCGCGTCGCGCAGAGCGGGGCCTTGTAGGTCGTGGAATACACGGCGGTCTGGCTCGTCACGATGGTCACCGCCACCGACACAGATGTCCTCATGTTCCCGGCGGCATCGGTCGCGGTGGCGGTGAGGGAGTGGGCACCCGCGGTGGGCGTCCAGACAAAGGAATACGGGGCCGTGGTGCTCACGCTGAGCAGGCTCCCGTTGTCGAAGAAGGACACCCGCGCCACACCAGACGCGTCGGAGGCCGCTGCGGTCAGGGTCAAGGCGCCAGCGCCGAACACTCCCGACACCGGGCTGCTGAGCGCCACCTCCGGGAGGATATTGTCGACGGTCACCGGCACCTGGACAGAAGCGAGGTTCCCCGCCGCGTCGAGGGCGGCAACCCGGAGGTCGTGCGCGCCCTCGGTGGTTGCCGTGGTGTCCCAGGTGAATTCGTAGGGGGCAGCGGAGAGGGTGGCGAGGAGCGTCGCGCCGTCGAACAGCTGTACGCTGGCCACGCCGGACACATCACTGGTCGTCACGGTGATTGGCATTGATGCCCGCAGCAGGGCCCCGGCGGCCGGCGACTCGACCGTGACGGTGGGCGCCGCGTTGTCCACGGTCACCGGCACCTGGAGCTCGGCAGGGTTCCCCGCCGAATCGACCGCGATGACCTGAAGCAGATGTGCGCCGTCGGAAACCGAGGTCGTATCCCAGGAGTACTCGTAAGGGGCAGCAGTGAGGGTGGCGAGGAGCGTCGCGCCATCGAAAAGCTGAATGGCGGCCATTCCGGACGCATCGCCCGCGGCCACGGCGATGGCCACCGACGCGCGCAGCACGGCCCCGGCGCCCGGCGCAGAGACCACGAGGCTGGGCGGCGTGTTGTCCACCGTCACCGGCACGTCGAGGGCGGCGTGGTTTCCCAGCGAGTCGAGCGCGGTGATGTGAAGCGTGTGCACCCCGTCGGAGGCCGCGGTCGCGTCCCAGGAGAACACGTAGGGAGCGGTCGGCAGCGTGGCGAGGAGCGTCACGCCGTCGAAGATCTGCACTTGGGCCACTCCGGAGGCGTCGCTCGCGCTCACCGCGATAGACACCGAGGCGCGCACGAGGGCTCCGGCGACGGGCGACTCCACTACCAAGGTGGGCGGTGTACCGTCGTTCTGCGTGGTGACGGAGACGCCCGCGCTCGTCCGCTGGAGGCCCGCCGAGTCCGTCGCGCGGGCGGCGACGGTATGGGGCCCGTTCGCCACGGCCGACGAGCTCCAGCTCGACAGGTAGGGCGAGGCACCCGCCGTGGCGACGACGACCCCGTCGACCAGGAAGTCCACCGAGGTGATGGACCGACCTGTGACCGCCGTAGCGGTCGCCGACAGGGACACCAAGCCGGTGAGCGCCGCCCCGGCCGTGGGTGCAGTGAGGGACACGGTAGGTGCGTTGTCGACCGTGACGACGAGAATCGGAGTGGAGGTGACGTTGCCGACGACGTCGGTGGCGACGGCTGTCAGGTGGTGCTCGCCTTGGGGGGTGAGGCGGGTGTCCCAGGTGAGTGAACCCGAGCCAGCCAAGCTGCCGATCAGCACGGAGCCGTCATAGACCTTCACTGACGAAACGCCCGACGAGTCTTGGGCCGCAATATACAGGCTGTACGCGCCACCCACGGTCGCTCGCCAGGTGGGGGAATAGAAGACGACAACAGGGCCAGTGGTGTCCGGGAGGCGAGCCTGAAAGACGAGATCGTCGCGGTCGTCGTAGGGGCCGGTGTCGCATGCGCCGGTCGATGTCCCGCTGGTCCTCAGCTGAGCACGAATCGCCTGGTTTCCGCTCGCATCCGTCGTGGCGGGCAAGGTGAACGTCGGCGAGACCACCGTCGAGGTGTAGAGCGCATTGATGGCAACCGAGGCCATCAGCGTCCACGTCGGCGAACTCGGGTTCGTCGTCGCGTACACGTCGAGGAGGTCGTCGGCGAATGCCCAGACCGTCGCATCGAGCCGCACCCTGCTGCCCGGCAAGAGCGCGCCGCCGTCGAGCGTCGAGAGGGTGAGCCGGTCGATGCGCTCACCGTTGAACGTGGAGCTTCCGTAGGGGCCGTCGGCGCAGGTGCCGCGGAGGGTGTTCGGCGCATGGGGCTCCGGGCCAATCGCTCCGCGACCGCTGACCAGCGACCCGGTGTCGCAGGAAGTGGCCACCAGAGTGCACCGGGGAGCACCCACCGTGGAGTCGTATACGGCGGCCTGGGCAGCGACGTTGGGGCCGCAGCGATGGTTGACGCAGGTGAGGCCCGGCCCGTCGCAGGTCCCGCACGACAACGCGGCACCGCACCCATCGGTCGCATCGCCGCAGGTGAAGCCGAGGCTGCTACAGGTCGCCGGCTGGCAAGTCAGGCACTGGTTGTTTCGGCACTGCAGCGTCCCCCCGCAGTCGCCACACGACAGCGGAGTTCCGCAGCCGTCCGTCGCCGCTCCGCATTGCGCTCCGGGGCTGCCACAGGTGATCGGGTTGCAGCCGACGTTCAGAACCTCTCCGTTCTGAGCGGAAGGAATGGGTGAGAGGCCACCTCCGAGGTACTCCCGGCCCCCCGCCACGAGCACGAAACCGGGCGAGACGAGCGCCGAGCCATGATGGCCACGCTGGTGGAGAAGGGGCGGGAGCGTCGACCATTGGTTCGCCAATGGATCGTATACCTCCACCGTCGCGACGGTGGTCGAGCCACCGACGTAGCCACCAGAGACGAGCACCCGCCCGTCGGACAGCAGCGTCGCTGAGAAGTCGCTTCGAGGTGTGGGGGCGGGGGCAATGAGCGTGTACATGCCGCTGACAGGGTCGAAGATCTCGGCCTTCCCCGTGTTCAACAGGAGGACCCGGCCGTCTTTGAGGAGTGTTCCGGTGACGTAGTACTGGCCAGAAGAGCCCACGACTCGGAACGACATCGTCGCGGGGTCGAAGATCTCGGGGACGTCGACGAACAAGAGGCGACCATCTTGGAGACGGAGCGCCGGGGTTGATTCGTGCCCGGAGGACGGCTTGCTCGCCAGCACCGACCAGGTGTTCGTCGTTGGGTCGAACATCTCAGCGACGGATTGGTTCTGTGACTGCACACCGCCGGTCAGCACGGCCCGGCCGTCGGCAAGCACGCCACAACTGGGACTGTTGCGAGCGAAGGCGAGGTTCCCACCCGCGGACCAGACACTGGAGGCGGGATTGTAGAGACTGGTGGCGGTGGACCCAGGTGCACCACTTGCGGCCCGCAAAACCCGGCCGTCAGGGAGCTCGCCGCAGAAGCTCCACGTGCCCACGAGTGGGGCCGCGACCCGGGTCGTCCAGGCGTTCGAGGTGGGGCTGTACGACGCAGCCGCGACCCATGTGGTGGCGAGTACCGTTCCGTCTGGCTGGAGGAGAAGCTCCGGGAAGTCGAGCGAGACCGGCCCAGTGAAGCCGTCGTTCAATTCGTCGACCCGCGTGGCGGGCCCCGTCGAGGGGACCCGCACCGACGAATCATCGGCGACGCGACCACAAGCCCCCAGGTACACCGAAACTCCCACAACCAGCCATCGCATGTTTCGCATTCCCGCCTCCGCGTGAAACCTCCCAACATCCCCGAGATACGACGAGCACACAAGCAATCTGGCGGAGCACAGGAAGAAGTGCCCGCCCCCGGAGCATCGCGCTGGAGCGACACCGCGGCCCCCGGGAAGGGACGACCGGGCACAGCTGAGACGGCTCTCGAGCAGCCCGGGACGTGCGCCTGAGACGTTTCGTTCGTGGCGCCGTGCCCATAGCCCTCCCAGTGAGGGTTGGCCTGAGGCATCATCCCCTTCACCTCGCTCAGCGCGATGACGGGGAAGAAGCGCACGAAGAAGGCGTTGAGCAGCAATTTCACCCTCACCGCCAGGTCGCCCCCTCCTGGGTCCGGCTGGTGCGAAGCGGCGACACCTTCACGAGCTCCGTCTCTGCGGACGGAAGCACCTGGACATCGACGGGCTCCACCACCGTCGAGCCGGCGACACCGGGAAAGCGCCAACTTCGACGGGTCCGTCTTCAGGGAGACGCGAGGAGCATGAACAGCGCAACCAGGGCCGCGAGCAACAGGGGAATGACCACCTCGGCGGGCACCCGGAACGCCACCCGCTCGTCGGCCCGGCGGACCTGCCCCCGGCGACGGCGGCTCCGTCGCAGAATCAGCGACGCCAGAGCATCGGGCGCTCGTTCCTTGGGCGCGTCACGCAGCGCCTTGACGGCTCCTCGGTATGCCTCGAAGCGGACCCGCAGCGCGGCGTCGGTCTCGAGCTCGCGGGCCAGCGCGACCTCGTCGTCCTTCGACAGGGCATCGTCGACGGCGCCGAGGAAGAGGCGCTCGACCTGGGGCTGGGACGGATCACTTCTCACGATGAGAGTCTCCCTGATGCTCGGTGCCGGCATCAAGCCTGACGAGAATGTCGGCCAGCTTCTCGCGGGCGCGGTGGAGCCGGCTCTTCACGGTGCCCTCGGCCAGCTCGGTGACGTCCATGATCTCCTCGTAGGTCAGGCCCTCGACGTCTCGGAGCACAACCAGCACACGTTGGTCATCGTCGAGCTCGGCGATGGCCCGGTGGACCCGCTCGCGTTCGTGCCGCGCCGAGAGCACCTCGTCTGGCCGGACGGGGCCGCCGACCGACTGGGTGATGGAGAGCTCGTTGGCCTCGGCGTACTCCTCGCTCCGGCCCCGGCCTCGCCGGCTCAGGTATTTGATGCGGTTGAGGCAGTGGTTTTTGGCAATGCGGAACAGCCACGTCGAGAGCTTGGCGTCGGCTCGGAAGCGCTCCAGGTGCTGGTGTACAGAGAGGAAGATCTCCTGGGTGAGATCGAAGGCCTCTTCCTGGTCGGCCAGCATGCGTACGCAGAAGTCGTAGATTCGATCTTGATGGCTTCGAACCAGGGCCTCGAAGGCCGCGCCGTCGCCGCGCTTGAGCCTCGAGACCAGGAGCCGCTCGGTGTCAACCTCGGCGGCCGCCGGATCGACGCCCTGCCCCACAAGCTCCATGGCCTCACTGGGCACTTCGTCCTCCGTCGGCATGCGGCGCGATTCTTAAGGGCATTGACACCCGGCGCCCAGCCCGGTTCCACCTGGCGTCGCTTTCCGGGGCTCGAGGCAGGAATTCAACGGCTTCTGACGTGGTAGGCCCCTGTGACCGGGTCCACCGAGACCTTCGGTGGGCGGAGCGTTCGCTGAAACTCGAGGTCACCGGCGTACAGCTCCTTCCAGAACGACTGATGGGGAGTCGGGGCGGCGAGGCGCTCGGCGGTGAAGCGAAACGGGTAGATGTCGAGATGAATGGGGCGCCGGCGGGCCTCGAGGCTGAGGAGGTACACCTCTTCGATGGGCTCGTTGCGAATGGCGATGCAGCCGATGCTAGCGCACTCGCCGTGGAGGTAGATGAGCCCACCGGGGTGCGTGCGATGGCCGCGGATGCGGTCGGAGGCGTTCGGGTAGGAGACCTTCATGGCCAGGTGGTAGCTCGAGGTCGCGTTGAACTCGGGCACTTCGTAGAAGCCCTCCGGCACTTGCAGGTCGCCCTCCTCGCGCTTGGGGCCGAGGACGCCCGACGCGGCGCAGATGGGGAAGGTCTTGAGGAGCACCATTGACTGGCCAGCCCGGCCAGCCCAGAGCTCGAGCTCGGCCTCCTCCTTGAAGACGCGCAGGTAGACCTCATCGAGCGGGCGCTTGAGACCGGCCTTGGCCACCAGGGCATCGAGGTCGGCGAGGCGCGATTCTCGAGCCCGGCTCACGCGATCGGCCCCGAGGACGGGGGAGGTCATCATCGTCCACACCAGCAATGCGCTCGTCATGAGCCGACGAGACGCTCGGGACCGGGGGCCGGTTCCGCTCCCTTGGCGCCACGGGCCGGGGACGACCAGGAAGCAGTCAGCCTTGTGCGCGTCGCGGGACCGGCCATCCGCAAGCCGCTCCTGCACGGCCGCATGCGGGAGCTGCCGGTACTCGTCTTCCCCCCACGGCACCTCCTCACCTTGGGGGTGGCGAGATGCCACTCCAGTTGACGTGGTAAGGAATTATCCTTACTCTTTGGCCCAGGAGGTTCCCATGCCCGTCATCGAAGAGCGCAGCACCATCACCGCGAAGGGCCAGACGACGGTGCCCAAGGCCGTTCGCCAGGTCCTCGGCGTCAAGGAGGGCGATGAGATCGCCTTCCGTGTCGAGGGACAGCGGGTGACCGTGGTCTCCGTCGGAGCGACGCACGAGGACCCCGTCGTCGGAAAGTTCCTCAGCTTCCTCGCCAAGGACATCGAGCAGCGCCCGGCCGCGCTCAAGCCACTGTCGGCGGACTTCGCCGCTCGCCTCAAGTCGCTGGTCAAGGGCACCAAGGTCGACCCCAACGAGCCCATCGACGGCGACGTGGACCTCTGACCGATGCAGGTCAACGGTTGGGAGCTCTTCGCTCACCCACTCCTCCTCGACCAGCTCGAGAAGCTGATGGCGGCGGTCGTGAAGCTGAAAGCGAAGAAGCCCGACGAGTACCGGAGCTCCGCCAACTTCAAGTTACTCGTGGCGCTCTACGACGTGCTGTTCGTCACCATCCCGTCCGACCCAACTCGGACCGAGTACCGCCAGGGCATCGCCCTCGGCGATGATTACAAGCACTGGTTCCGGGCGAAGTTTGGTGGCCAGCGGTTTCGCCTCTTCTTCCGCTTCGACACGAAGGCAAAGGTCATCATCTACGCGTGGGTGAACGATGAAGACACGAAGCGCACCTACGGCTCAAAGAACGATGCGTACGCGGTCTTCAGGAAGATGCTCGACGGCGCCAACCCTCCCGACAATTGGGAGGCACTCCTGAAGGCTTCGAAGACTCCGCAGGCCGTCGCTCGACTCCAGAAGGCGAAGCCTGCACCAGTGCGCGAGCCCAAGAAGGACTCACCCTGAGCTGGTGCTTGCCGCGGCCACGGCACTGGTGACGCGAAAGTCCGGCGGCTCCTCATCGTTCCATGCTCGGCCCGGGCGACCGGCGGCTCTTTCGGGCCGGCGACCTTCGTCAGCGCCATGGCAGCACGCGGCGGTGCTGAACGAGCTCGCCGTACGGATCCTTCTGCGATGCGGGGAGCGTGGCCAGCCAGACGACGTCCACCGCCGCCTGCTGGGCCGACTGAGCCGACGACATGTCCTCGAACCAGGGCCGGGAGGCCGCCGTGTCGATCAGCCCGGGGCAGACGGCGTTGATGAGAATCCCCCGTCTGAGAGCTTCCTCTCGCAGGTCCCGCGCGAGGATCTTCGTCGAGGCCACCTGAGCAATCTTGGAGGGAATGTTCATCCAGCTCGGCCATCGCTCTTCGACGTCGCGGCCCTCTTCGACCAGCTCGACGTAGTGGTCCATGACCTGCTCGATGTCCTCGAGCGAGAGCCGCTCCACGTCGAAGCGATGGTGATGTACGGGGTCGAGGTGCCGCAAAGAGCCGAACGAGCTCGCAACGATCAACAACCGGCCCCCGTCCCTGAGGAGTGGCGCCGTGGCCCTCAACACTCGATGGGTGCCGTGGTTGTTCGTCTCGATGAAGGCGCGCACCTGCGCGGCCGGAGGCGTGCCTTTCGACATTCGCGCCGCGGCGTTGGAGATCACGATGTCCACCCCGCCGTGCCGGTCGCGGAGGTTCTGGGCGAACGCGCCGACGCTCTCGTCGCTCGTCACGTCGAGCAGGTGGAACTGTGGCCGTAGCCCCGCCACGTTGAGCTGACGCACGGCCTCCTCGCCTCTCGCTCCGTCTCTCGCCGTCAAATACACGAGCCCATCGGGCCCCAGCGCTCGGCAGAGCGACTCCACCAAGGCGAGGCCGAGCCCTTGGTTGGCGCCGGTCACCATCGCAATTCGTTGCATACGGCCTCCAGATCCGGCCGCAAAGAGGTGGACCGGAGAAAAGCGCTGTGTGCCTCGTCCACCGATGACTCGCTCCATGTACATCCCCAGAGTTCCCATATGCCACTGAGAAGGAGTGAGCGTCCTGGGGCGCTGGCGAAGCCCGGATAGGGCGGCAACGCCCAGCCAGAACGGGACTGGAGGGCAACGCTGAAGGTCCGGCTTCCCCATGAGCGACGACTCCGGCAGGCTCGCAAAGGTGAGCCGAAAGAAGCGCTGTCACGGACACTTCTGCTGGTGCTGTGGCCGGATGAGAGCCAACGAACGCTTCTCTCGGCGCGGGCACATGCGCCACGTCTGCGGGGACTGCGCGAAGCTCGGAAAAGAAGAGCTCGCCTACCGACAGGCCGTTCGCGACATCGACCAACTGCTCGACTGGAGCGGCCTGGTCAGACGAAAGCGGCGGGCCGCCTTCGAGCGCTTCCTCGTGCACCCCGATGCGCGGGTCCGCCTCTACGCGGAGGAGGTGGCGCGGGCTGACGAGACGAGCAGGACGGCGATGCGCGTCGATCGGGAGGCAGACGAGCGGGCCCTCGAGGCGGAGTGCGAGCCTGCGTGCCTGTACTGGGACGGCGAGGAGGGCGAGCTGGCGCCCGAGTGGGTGACCCAAACGTTGCCGATCGACCCGGCTCTCGATGAGCTCGTCCCCGCCTGGGAGGAGGTGGAGACCCCCGAGGCCGCCATCGAGGACACGGTGCCTGCGCCGATGCTGCGATCCACGATGACCAGGCAGGAAATGGGCCTCTCTCGGGCACTCGAGCCTGGCCAAGCCCGCGGAGGCGAGCCGGGGTCGGGTGCTGTTGCATGCCAGACCGGTATCGAGGTTCAACCGCTGAAGCAGCATTCCCGCTGACACCAACGGGCCCCGACGTCATGCGGTCATCTGACGCTCGCGCTCGCCCTGGCCCACGGTGATGGCGACACCTCCCCTCTTGTGCCCTCCCTCGACGTACCGATGAGCCTCGGCGAGGTCCGGCAACGGATAGCGCCGGTCAATGACCGATCTGATGTGTCCCGCCTCCATGAGCTCTCTGAGCGCGAGCAGGTCTTCAATGGTGATCCTGGGCGTACCGTCATCGACCGATAGGTACTTGCCCCTCGGAGTCAGCGCTCTCCTGCCCTCGAGCCTCGAGCTGGCTCTCTTCCCCACGGCATCGAAGATGACGTCGTAGGAATCTCCTCTCTGCGTGAAATTCTCCTTCGTGTAGTCAATCACCTTCTCGGCGCCCAACGACTTGACGAACTCCAGGTTCGCGGTCCCGCATACTCCCGGTGACCTCGGCCCCCAGATGCCTGGCAATCTGTACGGCAAAGCATCCGACTCCTCCGGAGGCGCCGAAGATGAGCACCCTCGCCCCTCTGGACGCCCCCGCTCCTGAGGTAGTACAAGGTCAGCGTTCCTCTTGATGGAGCGACGGCCGCTTCGTCGTCGGTCGCATTGGATGGTTTGTGGACCACGAGTCGACGTTCCCTCCCTCGGATGCGAGGTGCACCATGGGCAGCGAGCATGACACCGCAAGAGGTCTCCTCGGTCTCGGCCTTCTCATCGGCTTGGGCTTCGTCGTCGGGTGCGGCGCCACCGAGACTGACGACGCGACGCAGGTAGGCGCGCGGCTCGCGACCACCTCGGACGAGCTGGTACTGGAGGAGCTCCTCGAGACCTTCGCCGCCCGCCCGCTGAGCCGTGAGGAGCTCACCCAGGTGACCCGAGAATTCTACGGCGATGGAGGGACGCCGACTCCCGAGGAGCGGCCGGCGCTCGACGAGTCCCTTCAGAGATTCCGGGGGGCGACTGAGCGACTGCGACGAGACGACGCCTCGGGGCGCGCGCTCTTCTTGAGGCACGAGCTCGTCCAAGGCGCCATCTTCGGAGGCGAGCTGAAGGGCCCGGTGACGCTCGCCATCCTCCAGGAGCCCGACCCGGTCCTGGTCATCGACGCACGCGCCCAGTACGTGATGACGAGGCTCGACGTGCTGGCCTTCGTCAACATCACCAACTTCGCCCGAGGCACCGCGGCCCCCGCCAAGCCGAACCACCGCGACCTCACCGACGAGCAGCTCGCGCTCGTGGCGGCCGAGCTCGAGCGCTGCTTCGGCGCCCAACCCGCCACCGAGAACTACCTGCCGCAGTTCTACTCGGAGGCCGCGGCGTACTGGGCTGGCGTCCGCCGCGAGTGGGCCAGCCTTTCGAGCCAGGAGCGGGACCTCACCTGGCTCTACCCGAGCTACACCTTCCAGGTGAACATGACCGACGAGGTGTTCGCCAAGGTCTGGGGGCTGGACCCGACCGAAGCCGCACTTCGCCACCTCGACGACACGCTGGCCCGCACCTGGGCGGTGGTTCTCTTGTCCGGGGAAATCTCGATGTATGTCTGGTTCATGGGAGACGTCTCGCGGACCTTCACCAACTTCTGGCTGGCGATGGGCTCCTGGTAGCCCGACGACGCTCGAGGAGGCAGGTAAACGACGAGAACCCACGCCCTGGTGGGGACGTGGGCTCGCAGGCCTCGGGCTGAGGGGCGCCTACTCGGCGTCGCGGCCCTCGATGATGCGCTGCTGGATGGCCTTCTTGAGCGCGAGCTTCTCGGTCTGGTCGAGCACGCCGTCGTCGTTCACGTCGTAGGTGTCGACGAGCTGCGCCTTCTTGGCCTGCCAGGCGGCGACGATGTCGGCCTTGAGCTGAAGGCGCTCACCGGCGTCGAGCTGGCCGTTCTGGTTGGTGTCGTACTTGGTGAGGATCTCCTGGCGCTTGGCCTGGAGGCGGGCAGCGAGGGCGTCCTTGGCCGCCTGACGCTCGGTGGCATCCAGCGTCCCGTCGCCGTTGGCGTCGAACTTCGCCAGCACGTTCTGGCGGACGCGCAGGCAGCGGGCCTCGAGGGCGTCCACCATCGCCGAGCGCTCCTCGTCGGAGAGGGAGCCGTCGAAGTCCTCGTCGAAGACCCAACGCAGCCGGTCGAGGACGTGCAGCCGGTGCCGGAGGGCGAAGCGCGCCGCCAGCGGGTGATTGACGCGATCGCCGAGGTCGGCCCTGAGCGCCTTGAGCTCGGCGCCTCTGAGCTTCCCGTCGCCATCGGCATCGTACTTCGCGACGACGCGCTGCTTCTGGGCGCTGAAGTCACACACACCGTCGGCGTCGGTGTTGGCAGGGGGCAGCTCGGCCGACAGCTCGGCGCTCGCTGCCAGCTCGTCGGAGCTCCCCAGCCCGACCGCGTCGGCGGCGACGTCGCCGGTTTCCTCGCCGACGGTGAGCGCCGCGGTGGCCTCGCCGGCCAAGGCATCCTCCTCGGTCAGGGCGCCTTGACACGCCCAGCCGCCGATGGTCATGGCTGAGAGAGAGAGGGTGAGCAGTGCGCTGCGAAGGGGCTTCATGGGTTCTCCTTGGGTTGGTTGGCGTCTGGCCTACGAGCTCTTCAACCCGCTCCACCGAGGTCGGTTGCGGGGACGCACTTTCCACCGAATTTCGAGGACGTTGCGAGCCGCTGCGCCGAGGTGCGACGGGGACGCACCCTGGTCAGGGCGGAGCAACCCTGCGCGCGTGCTCGGGCACAGCGCTCCCCAATCGACGAGCACGCCATCACCAACCCACGGGCGTCGAGGTGGACGGGGTGCAAGGACCACAGGCGCACGCGTCGCCCTCAGGGCTTGGGCTGCGGAGTCCGGTGGAGCCGAGCCGTCTCGTAGCCCTTGGCCTCGAGGCGCCGGAGAATGCCGCTGTAGACGGTCTCGTCCATCGACGGGACCCGGCTCAATACCCAGAGGTAGTCCCGGCTCGGATGACCGACGACGGCGAACTCGTAGTCGGCACCGAGATCGATGATCCAGTAGTCACCCCAGAAGGGCCTGAAGAAGCTGACCTCGAGCTTGGCGTTGGTGGAGCCATCCACCACCCGCGCTCGCCCCTGGGCGGAGTCCTCCGGGCCGTCGAGAGAGCCCTTGCGGCAGCGGTTGAGCACGTCGATCTCCCCATCGGCCCTCAGGGTGTAGGTGGCGGTGGAGCCGGTGCAGTCGCGTTGGAAGCTCTGGGGAAAGCTCGCTTGCTCGAACCAGGTGCCCACGTAGCGGGCCGGGTCGACGTGAGACACCACCTCGAGCTCAGGCAACTTCAGCCGAGCCGTGGTGCTCGTCGCGCAGCCCGCCAGCAACAACACTCCGGTCAGCAGGTATGGTCGCACGTTCTCTTGTAGTGCGCTGGGGGCGGTCTCGCATGAGCCTTTGCCTCGCTAGAGTGAGCCTCGTGCGATCTCCCAGCTCAGAGGGATGATCGACTGGATCACTGGGTCGCGAATCCCACGGGCCTGACCTCGCGCCCTTACCCGGCCACGTTCGCCCCTCGGACGGGTACGGCAACTGCACTCACGTGGCCCGCGCCCGTCGCCTCCTGTTGGAACCGTTCCTTCCGGAGAGCACGGGCGACGCGCACGCCTCGCGAGCCAGGCGTGATGGTTCGACGGGTCGGTGAAGCAGAACAATGAGCGTCTCTCTCGGTGGATCGAAGCAGCGGAGTTGGGCAGCGGTGATGGCAGGTCTCCTCGTCGCCGGCCTGTGCGCCTGCGGCAGTAAGCCGGGTGGCGAAGGCAGCGGAGGCGGGGCAGGAGGCGGAGGAGTGGGAGGCGCAGTGGGAGGCGGACCGGGAGGCGCAGTGGGAGGCGGACCGGGAGGCGCAGCGGGAGGCGCAGCGGGAGGCGGAACCGGAGCGGGAGGCGGAAGCGGGGCCAAGCGCCTCGTCGCCTACTTCGCGCAGTGGAGCATCTACGCCCGCGCCTACACGGTGAAGAACATCGACACCAGCGGTTCGGCGGCCAAGCTGAACGTCATCAACTACGCCTTCAACAACATCGTCGACAACCGGTGCTCGGTGGGCATCAGCGCCGCCGGCGTCGGCGACGCGTGGGCCGATTACCAGAAGGGCTTCGACGCCGCCTCGAGCGTCGACGGGGTCGCCGACGTGTGGAATCAGCCACTCAAGGGCAACTGGAACCAGCTCAAGAAACTCAAGGCAAAGTACCCCCACCTCAAGGTCGTCATCTCGCTCGGAGGGTGGACCTGGTCGGACGGCCTCTACACTGCCGCTCAGGCGGCCAACCGAGTCGCGTTCGTCAAGTCGTGCATCGACGTCTACATCAAAGGCAACCTTCCATTGGACCCGGGCTCCTCCACGGGAGGCGCGGGGGTGGCCGCCGGCATCTTCGACGGCATCGATTTCGACTGGGAGTACCCGGGCACCTGTGGCAACAACCCAGCGTGCGGCGCGTCGACCAGCGACCGGGCCAACCTCACGGCGCTCGCCGCCGAGTTCCGCCGACAGCTCGACGCCGAGCGTCCGGGGTTGCTCTTGACCGCCGCCGTCACCGCGGGGAGCAACAAGCTGTCCGGGTACGACGTCCCCAGCCTGAGCGCGAACCTCGACTCCATCTACATCATGACGTACGACTTCTTCGGCGCCTGGGATGCCTCCGGGCCGACCGGCTTCCACTCTCCCCTCTACGGGTGGGCCGGGATGCCGTCGAGCGCGCCGACCTTCAACTCGGACAGCGCCATCAAGGCGTGGAAGGCGGCGGGTGCTCCGGCTGACAAGCTCCTCCTGGGCATCGGTTTCTACGGACGCGGCTGGACGGGCGTGAAGAATGCCAACAACGGCCTGAATCAGACCGCGTCCGGACCAGCGCCGGGGACCTACGAGCAAGGCGTCGAGGACTACAAAAAGCTGGTCACCCTCGGGTATCCCGCCTTCGTCTCCTCCGAGGCTCAGACGGCGTGGATCTTCAACGGCTCGACGTTCTGGAGCTTCGACACCCCAGCCACCATCGCCACCAAGATGGCGTACGTCAGAGCGAATGGCCTCGCGGGTTCGTTCGCCTGGTCTCTCGACGGAGACACCAGCACCGGCGAGCTGATGTCTGCGATGAAGCAGGGGCTCCAGTAATGCGCCGAGACCCGCGGGGCCGTGGCGCTCACTGGCTCGCCCCGGCGCTCCTCGTGCTGTCCGGGTGCGGCGCGAGCTCGAACGGAACGAGTTCCCATGACGGAGGCCTCGGCGGCGCCGGGGTCGAAGACGGCGCGACCGATGCCGGGGTGATGGCCGGAGGAGACGGTGGTGCCTGCGGAGGCGCCCGCGGCGCGCCGTTGCACGTGGCGAGCGGCATCGACCTCTGTCTCCCCCAGGTGGTGTGCACCGCGGAGACCTGCCCGCCGCCGCTCGGCGATTGCATCGGAGGCGTCTGCCGCTTCAAGCCGGGGTACGCCGGCCTCGCCACGGTCCCGCAGGCGTGGGCCACCTACTACTGCACGCTCTCGACGGGGGGCTGCAATGGCGTCACGCAACTCGAGAAGGTCGAGGTGACGGCGGCGGGAGTCTCCGCTCGCCTCGGGCTGCCCCTGTGCGAGGGCTCGGCGAGCGGAACGTGCGTGGGCATCGCGGCATCGAGCCCGATGGTCGTCGGCAACAGCCAGGTCGCGGTGGATCCCTCCACCGGCAAATTCGTCTCGGCATGGGGGCTCGGGCTCACCGAGGCCTCGGGCCTCTGCTACGAGCTCGACGGTCCCGGCGGCACGGTGCTCGTGGCCCTGACGGATCGCTGTGGCGGCTACTGCAAGTGCAAGGGCTCAGGGTACCAGGAGTGTGGGCCGTGCGTCAGCGCACCGGACATGGAGCCCAACTGCGCATGCGTCGGCCCGGTGCCCGGTCTCTACACGAACTGCTGCGGCAACGGGTGCGCCAGCCCCGTCGAGCAGGCGTGCGACTGGTGCGCGTCGAATAACCACCCTCACTTCGATCTCGATACCGGAGCCTTCGGTCGACTGTGCGGTGCGGAGAGCGGCGCCGGCAGTTGTCGCATCACGGGGGTGCGCCCCGTGGTGTGCGCGACCCCGGTGGCGTGGCCTCCCGGCGGGGGCGGCAGCAGCTGCCAACCGGGGTCCTTCGCGTGCTCGGCGTCGGCACCGCACCAGGTCGCGGTCCCGGGGACCTCGTGCTGCTGCAACTGCGACCTGACGCCTCAGACCGACGGCACCTGCCATTGAAGCGCCGCCATGCCGTCGCGCGACGGCATTCACAGTCGGCTGAAGGCGGCGCGAACCTCGGACACGAGCTCACGGTACTGTGGCGTCGCGGTGACCTCGGGCTGAAAGGCCACGCCTCGCTCGATGAGATCATACGTCGCCTGCACCCTCGCCCCGGGGAGCGGCGTACCCCGGCCGTCACGGTCACGCCCCAACAGCCACAAATGATCCGCCACCGCGACCGCCGCGGCCACGTCATGGGTGACGAGGATGATGGTGTTGAGCGTGTCCTGAGAGGCGATCTCGGTGATGAGCGCGCACACCTCGTCCACAGCCAGCGGGTCGAGCCCGGAGAACGGCTCGTCCATCAGCAAGAAGTGCTCGCTGCACATCACCTGCTGGGCGATCGCCACGCGCTGCCGTTGCCCGCCCGACAGCCGCGCGGGGTAGACCCCTGCCTTCGACCTGAGCCCGAAGCGCTCCAGCAGCGCCTGGGCCTTCTCCTCCGCCTCGGCTCGAGACAGACCTGCCTGAGTCCCGGCGACCAGGAGGTTCCCCAGCACCGTTCGGTGCTCGAACAGCGGGTAGTCCTGGGCCACCACGCCCACCGCGCCCGCGGTCACGGGAATACCGCCAGCGGTGAGCTTCACCGAGCCCGCGGTGGGCCTCTGGAGGCCGGCCAGAATCCGGAACAGCTGCGTCTTGCCGATCCCCGAAGGTCCGAGCAGGCCGACCACCTGCCCAGTGGTGCGACCTGCGCGCTCGAGATCGCGCACCTCGAGGTTCACGTCACGGAGGATCGACATGCCCTCGAGCTCCAAGGTGACGCCCTTCGCCTCGAGTACCAGCTCCTTGTATTCCACGTTCATGGCCCTGACCTCCGCTCCAGCGGGAGCACTGCATACGGACACAGGGCACGACGCAGCTGCCCCAAGAGCGCGTCTCGCCCGAGCCCCACCGCGAGGATCGCGAGCTGCAGCGAGAACACACCGTGCGGCGCTCCCCAGTGCGCGTGCCTTGGGGAACGACAGGCCGAGCCTCACACGTGCCAGCGATGTACGCCTGGGCAGCCTCGATGTAGCCCGGGGTGCCGAGCCAGTTGAGACAGTCGGGATCGTAGGTGTGCTCGTCGCATTCAGTCGGCCGGGTGAGCGACAGCGGTGTTTCATTCTGCACTGACGCGATTCAAATACCGACCGAGAGGACGCGTCAGTCCGAAGGCATGCTCACGGTCTGCGACGGAGAACGCGGGGTCCTTTGTCGCGTGGCCCATCGAGCGCGTTCGCGGAGGAACTCCTCGATGGCGCGAACGTCTCGCTGTGCCTCCCGGTTCTGAAGGCCGAGAGGGTGGAGCATCGACATCATGTGCGGTTCCCCATGGAGGGCGAGATTCAGCTCGAAGAGGCGAACCGGACCACCGACCTTGAGTCAGTCAGGGAGCGGGTGACGACGTGGCGGAGAGCTCACGAACGGCCTGAGGAAATGCCCTGGCGGGCCGAACTCCAGGTGTGTGGCACACGTCCCCGGCCACCCAGACCGAGATCCGAGGTGGCCGCGGGGGACTTCACTTCGCCTCGTACCCCAGGAAGAGGATCAACGACGTGCCCAACCCCGGGCCGATGGTCGCCGGCGCCGTAGCGCTCGAGGCGCTCACCGCCGCCCCGGCGATCATCAGCTTCGCGTCGAGGCCGACCGTGAATTGGTGTCTCCGGCCCGAGTCGTCGCGGCTGCCGAAGCCGGCGCCGAGGCGCAGATCCACTCCCGGGAAGAGGCCCGCGGCCGCAGAGGCGGAGGCCGTTCCAGTCGGCGCCGACCACAGCCCGAAGGCGACGAGCGGGCCGGCCGCGATGAAGTACCGGTCGGCGAAGGTGGCCTCGGCGAGGACACCGAGGTGGCCATAGGCGAGGAAGGTGCCGGTCTCCTTGGGCAGCCCCCAGGTCAGGCCAGCCTCGCCGACCAGCGCCCACCGGCGAGTGAGCTGCACCCCCGCTCGGGCCGTCAGGTCGAGCTCGGGTGTGGCACCGGCGAGGAAGACTCCGGTCGCGAGGCTCACGCCAGCACGGAGCCTGGCCGCCTCGTCTGGCGTGGCGGCGACCTCGGGCACCTGGGCGAGCGCCGAGTGGGTGGCCAGCAGAAGCGCGAGCGACATGGTGGTGCTCATGGTCAGCTCCCCACCGGAAGGGTCAGAGTCGATTCGTCTGGCCCACGGTAGATGCTCAGCACCGGCTCGCCCTCCGAGGGAAGGCGCTCGAAGTTGTCCTGGTCGTGTCCAGCGATGGCCACCCGCAGCCGGTGCCCAGTGCGGATGATGGCCGAGAGCGGCTCGAGGCTGATGCTCAGCTTCAGCTTCGCGCCGGGAGTCACCGGGCGCGCGTCGGCCCGGCGCGTGGAGTCAGTGGGGTACATGAGCCGGCGCACGCCCTCGGTGAGGTAGGCGACGCGGCCGTCCGGGTGAACGTCCTCGAGGTACACGTAGACGGCTCCGTCACCGTGGGTCGAGGACAGCGCCAGCTCGACTCGCGGCGTGCCGACGAGCCGCAAGTCCGAGGTGAGCGCCGCGCCGGTGTAGACGAGCTCGCGAGCGTCGGCGCCCTGGCGATCTCCGTAGGCCACATCGGGTGCTCCGTTCGGGGTCCTCCACCGACTGAGCACGCCCGAGGTCGTGGTGAAGTCGACGGCGTAGGTGTCGGTCCCCGCCGAAGGGGTCAGGGCGCCGTCGATCAACGCTCCGCCCTGATCGAAGGCCAGCGTCGTCTCGTGCCCGCCCTGGGGAGGCCAGACAGTGGTCTCACGAAACCCGGTTTCTCCCAGCGTCGAGTAGCGGATGCTGCGGCCCAGCGTCGTGTCTGTCTTGAGGTGGGCGTCGAGGAAGGCGAGGGCCATCGCCTGCTGGTCGGCGGAGGTGGGCTCTGGGGGGGCATCGTCGGCACGAGAGGGGTCCGCGTCGTAGAAGCCGCCGTGGCTCCAGCTGCCGATGATGAGCTGCTGGGGGACGTTCGGGAGCGCGTCGTAGGCCTGGAGCGCGCCTCGGACGGTGGAGGAGTCCATCCAGCCGACCCACGTCATCATCGGGGCCTGGCTGGTAGCGAGCGCGGGGGCGACCGAGATCGGCCCCACATCGTCGGTGGGCACGGTGGCGAACGGATCGTCAGCGTAGGTCGAGGCTCGACCGGCCTCGTAGACGTTGACGTTCGTGGCGTGCTCGGCCACCGCGGCCGTGAGGAGCGACTGGCCCGACGCGCCATCGACCGGACTCACGCCGAGAACCAGGCTCCGGAGCTGGGTGCACTGGGTGACCGAGCCCTCGTCCAGCCGGCACAGCGAGTAGTAGTCATTGCGATCGAGCCCAGCCACGGCGTCGCTCCAGCCCTGGAGGAAGTCCTTGCACAGGACCCCTCCGGGGCGCACCACCGAGGTCGCCGGATCGTAGAAGAAGTACTGGGGCACGACGGCCTTCAGCGCCGGATGGTGGAGCATGGTCAGCTTCAGGGCGGCGGTCCCTTCGTAGCTGACGCCGATCGCGCCGACCCGACCGTTGGACCACGGCTGCTTGATGACCCAATCGATGACCTCGCCGTAGTCGGCGATCTCCTCGCGGGTCCAGGGGCCTCTCGACGAGCCGAAGGATGCCCCCGTTCCCCGGGCATCGACACTGACCCACGCGTAGCCCTGGTCGACAAAGGGCCGTCCGGGTCCCACGTCGTCGTACGGCTGGAGCGCCGGCAGCACCGGAGACACCGCGAGCTCGCGCCAGTATCGAGTCAACCGCAGCACAGACGGAATCGTCTGGCCCGCGGGATGGTCGGGAACCCACACGGTGACCGCCACTCGAGTCCCGTCCTGGGTGGTGAGGAGAAACGAGCTCCTGGTGGTGTGGGTGCCTGAATCCTGACAGGCCGACGCCAATGCCAGCGCGAGCGCTCCGAGCAACAGGCGAGACGGCTTGTCTGGTGGCAGGGGCTCGAGGCCTCTGGGTGAGCGGGACATGCTTCCTCCGGTTGATGGATTGGGCGTTTAGTCGCTGGTGACCGCCAGATCATTCAACTCTCGCGATGACGGTCGGTGGTTGGTTGCTTTCCACAACACCTCAGCCCCGAGGAACTGTCACCAGCGACTGGCGTGCAGAGCCTTCGTGGTCGATGCATAGGAGACACGCTCGGCCCGACGCTTGGGACGACTCTCGGGCCTGGTCGGGCTGATGCTGTGCAGTGCTTTGGGGGCTGGTGAACTTCGTGCCCGTGAACCTGCCGCCCCCCGGCGAGCGACTCCACACACTACTGGGGGAGACACACTCCGGCCGCGTCGCACACATAGCGGCTCCGGCAGCCAGCGTTGCTGGAGCAGCGCAGGTAGCAGGTCCCGTACCCGTCGCTCTCTGCGAGACACGCGCCCGTCACTCCGCACTCCGCGTCAGTCATACAATCGGCCGTGCACTCGCCCGCCGGGTTGTCGGTGGCACACCAGCCGCTGGGGCACTGCGAGTCGCTGGAGCAGGAAGCGCCAAGCATCCCCGCGCTCGGCCCGGTGCTGGTTCCCGAGCCTCCGCCAGCGCCCTGTGTCCCGCCTCCGCCTCCTACCACCGCCGTGGAGCCGAACATGACGCACAGCCCCGCGTTGCAAATCTGACCGATCGGGCACGTGTCTGAGGTGACGCAGGGCGCTCCAGTGACGTCAGGGATGCACCCAATGAGTGAGGATGCCCCAAGGATTCCTGCGAAGTAGCTCGCGACGCGCATCGGTGACCCCGGGTCGACAACGTGAGAGGTGAGACGTCTCGTCCAGTAGCCGCGAGCTCGAGGAAACGATCAGAGGCACTGACACCGACGGCCTGCGATGTGCCAGGCGATGACCGTCATACACGCTCCAAGACCGGCCGAGGGGCTCTCTTGGGAGTTGGGTGAGCGAAATGCAAAATGATATGACACTTCTTCGGAATTCCCCTGCCCACGAGGGGAGGAGAATTCCGTCGGCGTCCCACCACCCAAAGGAGAAAGTCCAAATGAGCATCGACGGCATTTCGCAGACTGAAAGCGGCTCTCCCTGGAACGTTGTCCCCGCCCCCCTCGAGAAGGCCCCCATCGAGAAGGGCTCGCCCACAATGAAGCCGGGGAACGAGGGCAAGACACTGCAGTGGAAGGACGGCCTGGACGCCCCGGGCGTCGAGGAGCGGCGACAGCGGGCACTCAAAGTCGCCGGAGCAGCGATCCCTGTAACTGCAGATGCCGTGAACCAATGCGGCAGCACGTTGAACAAATACTCACCGCCGCCACCACCCAAAGGTGCAATGCCCTACTTCGCCATCCATCCTGAGAGCGTCGCCGACGTGAGCTCCGAGCAGGCTCGCGGTGAATTCGAGAAGATGAGGGCAAGGATCTCCAAAAACATGAATATACCGGCAGAGGACATCGTCTATGACGACAAATACTATTCCGACAGCGTCCCGAAGGGCACGACAAAGCTATCCGAAATCACCGACAAGGGCGAAAAACCATC
>PMBV01000254.1 GCA_003153055.1 Myxococcales bacterium | reverse complement strand
CTGCTGGCGCAGACGCTCGCGCGCATTCTCAACGTGCCCTTCACCATCGCCGATGCCACGTGCCTCACCGAGGCCGGGTACGTGGGTGAAGACGTCGAGAACATCATCGTCAACCTCCTGCAGGCGGCCGACCACGACATCGAGCGGGCACAGCGGGGCATCGTCTACATCGACGAGATCGACAAGATCGCTCGCAAGTCCGAGAACCCGTCGATCACCCGTGATGTGAGCGGCGAAGGGGTGCAGCAAGCGCTGCTCAAGATCATCGAGGGCACGGTCGCCAATGTGCCTCCCAAGGGCGGGCGCAAGCACCCTCAGCAAGAGTTCCTCCAGGTCGACACGACCAACATCTTGTTCATCTGCGGCGGCGCCTTCGGAGGGCTCGATCAGATCATCGACCGCCGTCTGGGTGGCAAGTCGCTGGGCTTCGGGGCCGAGGTGAAGAAGAAGGAAGACAAGTCGCTCAGCGAGCTGCTGCACCACGTCGAGCCAGGTGATCTGCTCAAGTTCGGAATGATCCCCGAGTTCATCGGCCGCCTTCCGGTGGTGACGGCGCTCGAGGAGCTCGACGAGCCGGCGCTGATGGACATCTTGGTGAAACCTCGAAACGCGCTCACCAAGCAGTACCGGCGGCTGCTCGAGCTCGACGGGGTTCAGCTCAAGTTCACCGAGGGGGCCATGAAGGCCATCGCCCAGGAGGCGATTCGCCGCAAGACCGGCGCCCGAGGGCTCAGGGCGATCCTCGAGTCGGTGATGCTCGACCTGATGTACGAGATCCCTTCCAAGAAGAACGCCCGCGAGGTGCTCATCTCGGAAGAGGCGGTGCTCCGGCGAAAAGAGCCCGTGGTGCTCTACTCGCAAGACGACAAGTCGCTGGCGAAGGCCTCGACTGAGACCGCGGCCTGAGGGCATTTCACCCGACGGCCGAAGAGCTGGGCATCAACGTCGTCCCAGATGGAAGGCGCTCTTCCATTTGGCCCTCACCCCACGGACCTGGGGCTTCGGGCTGTGCGAGCGAGGTGGCCAGGAGCCAGAGAGAAGCGCATTGATGAGGGGGCTGGCCGGAGCTTGCCCGTCCTCATGGGCGAGCCCATCGAGCCCCTCGACCAAGGGCCAGGTGGGCGAGGGTCCCCGGCAACGTCACCAATGGTACCATTCGCGGGCCTCGGCAGATGTAACCATTGGTGCTGTCGCTGGAGACCTGGCCCTCACTCAGTCCTTCAGTCGGGGACACTCACCTGCCGTGCTGAGGGGCCTAACTGATCGCCCACCGGCCATGCCCCAGACGCCGCCGTCCTCCTTGGGCCAGCCTGTCCATCGGGAACTTTTCACCCTCTCGGAGTGCTCGCCTGGCCCAGACGAGACGCCCGTGGCCCTCACGTGTGCTCACCGCGGCTTCGGGTCGAGGCGCTGGCCAGACTGGCTCGGTCGGTGGGCAGCAGCCTCGCCCTCGCCTGTCCGCGCGGAGAAGGCGGCGACCTCACCCACTCGCATGGCCCATGGACCACGACCGGAGAGGTGCCCGGGGTGCCCCCTCCTCGGGGCGACAACCAAGTTGTCGCAATTTGGCCCCTGATCGCGACAACCTGGTTGTCGCTCTCATCTTCGCCCCTTGCAGAGGTCGGCCCCTTCGACGACAGAGACTCGACCCGGCTCCTGCCCAGTACTTCGCCCGTTGGTTCCGTGGTACGCGTGGACCTTGGCCGCGATCCACCCACCGTCCACCCGTCAGACTCCGCTCGTCGAGCGCCTCTTCGGGCATGACATCGCCGACCCCTACCGTTGGCTCGAGGACGAGACGAGCCCCGAGGTGAAGGCCTGGATGGCCGCGCAGAACGCCTACGCCCGGGCCCACCTCAACGCGCTGCCTCGCCGCGCCGAGCTCGAGCGGCGCTTCTTCGAGCTCTACGCCGTCGACTCGGTGGGGCTGCCGCTGAAGCGGGGCGGCCGGCTGTTCTACTCGCGGACCCGGCGGCACCTCGCGAAGGGCATCGTCTGCTGGAGAGACGGAGTCGAGGGCGACGAGCGCACTCTGCTGGACCCCAACACCTGGTCGCCCGACGGCTCGGTGTCGCTGGGGGTGTGGGTCCCCTCGTGGGACGGCCGATGGGTGGTGTTCGCCGAGCGCCCCAACGCGGCCGACGAGGCCACCCTGTACGTCCTCGAGGTCGAGACCGGCCACCGGCGGCCCATCGACGTCATCGCGGGAGCGAAGTACGCCACCCCGGCCTGGCTGCCCGACTCGAGCGGCTTCCAGTACGAGTGGCTCCCGGTCGAGGCGTCGATTCCGGTGGCCCAGAGGCCAGGCCACTGCGAGCTCAGGCTCCACCGGCTGGGGACCGACCCCGTCACCGACGAGGTGCTCCACGGCCGCACGGGGGACCCAAAGGTCTTCTTGAGCCAGGGGCTCAGCCGAGACGGGCGCTACCGCTTCGCCTTCGTCGTGCGGGGGTGGAACGAGAACGACGTCCTCTTCCAGACCACCGACGCGCCGTCACCCTGGCGGCCGCTGGTGCTGGGGAAGGACGCGACCTACTCGGTGGAAACGCTGGGTGACACCTTCTACGTCTTCACCGACGAGGGGGCGCCGAACAAGCAGGTGTTCCGGGTCGACCCCGGCCGGCCAGCCCGGGCAGACTGGGAGCTCCTCATTCCTGAGGACCCCACCCAAGCCCGCGAGTCGCTGAGCATCGTGGGCGGTCACCTCGCCATCACCAGCCTGCGCAACGCGGTCAGCGTGGTGGAGCTCTTCGCGCTCGACGGGCGTCAGGTGCGCGCCCTCGAGCTCCCAGGCGCCGGCACCGCCTCGAACCTCGTCGGAGACGAAGATGACGACGAGGCCTTCTACGCCTTCTCGAGCTTCGTGAACCCCCCGGTGGTGTTTCGCACCAGCGTCGCGTCGGGTCGCACCGAGGTCTGGGCCACCACCGGGCTCGAGCTCGACGCCTCGCGCTACTCGGTGCGCCAGGTGACCTACGCATCGAAAGACGGCACGCCGATCTCCATGTTCATCGTCGCCGGGCGAGACGTGAAGCTCGCTGGCGACAACCCGGTGCTCCTCAGCGGCTACGGCGGCTTCAACGTCTCGACCCGCAGCGCCTGGTCGGGCTTCATTGGCCCCTGGCTCGAGGCGGGTGGGGTGTTCGCGGCTCCGAACCTGAGGGGTGGGGGCGAGTACGGGAAGGGCTGGCATGACGCAGGAAAAGGCCGGTGCAAGCAGAACGTCTTCGACGACTTC
>PMBV01000076.1 GCA_003153055.1 Myxococcales bacterium | reverse complement strand
TCCTCGCGCTCGACCGCGCCGCCGTGGACGATCCACGCCCGGGTGCGCAGCAGCCGGTCGAGCTTGATCAACTTGCGGTCGGAGACGAACACATCGTCCTCGCGGACCAGGGTGCGGACGACCCGGCGGAACTCGCGCATCACCTCGTCGCGGAAGAAGAGGTCGCGATCCTTCGGTTCTCGCCGCGCCATCAAGAGGGTGAGGTAGCGGTGCGCCTTGAGGAGATCCTCCAGGCTCGCGTTCCCCTCGGCCCATGGCTTCTGGTTCAGGTCCTTGTTGGTCTGCGCCTCGAGGCCGGCGTCGAGGAGCTCGATGAAGTGCGTCTCTTGCACCGAGCGACACGCCGCCTTGAGCACGTAGCGATCCTTCAGGGCGCCCAGCTCGGAGTGCTCGGGGATCTCGTTGGTCGCCGCGAAGAGGATCTTGAGTCGCACCGGCACCGGCACGCCGTCCTGGTAGAACTTTCGCTCGTTGATGACGGTGAGCAGCGCGTTGAGGATCGCCGAGCTCGCCTTGAAGATCTCATCGAGGAAGACGAGCCTCGCCGTCGGCAGCTTGCCGCGCTCGCGACGAATGTAGCGACCGTTCCGCAGCTCGTTGATGTCGATCGGCCCCAGCACCTCGGAGGGCTCGGTGAAGCGCGTCAAGAGGTACTCGAAGTAGTCGGCCCCCGAGATGCCGAGCGCGTCCTTGAACTTCACCACCAGATCGCTCTTCGCGGTGCCCGGAGGCCCGACCAGCAACAGCGGCTCCTGGGCCACCGCGGCGACCGTCATCACGTCGACCAGGCCCTGCTTGTCGACGAAGTGCCGGCCCAGCCCCAGCCGGAAACGGTTCAGCCGATCGCGGAGCGCCTGCGCCTCTTTCTGCAGCTGCTCGAGCGTCAGATCCTGCACCGCGTCGAGCGGATCCACCGGGGCTCGCACTGGCAGGGGCTGCGTCACGCCTCGCCCCCTACGTCTCGATGCACCCGGCGCCGCACCAGGTACTCATCTTCGTCAAGGAAGCGACGGGTTGATTCATTCAAGGTCAGATCGTCTCCCACGTGCCCGAGTACCAGAGCGTCGGCAAGATCCACCAGCGACAAACAGAAGTGCGTGTTGGTGTTGTAGCTGTCGGTGATCCACGGAAGCTGCTGGGTGATGCGGAGCAAGCCGGGGAGCGCCACCTCGGTTGGCGCGTGGGAGAGCGCCTGAGCGACGGCCCGGGTCAGCCGCATGCGATCGGCGGACATGAGCCCCACCTCCCGGCTCAGGCGCACCTGCACCTCGTCGATGATGGGCTGGGCCTGGGCCGCCGCGCCCAGGTACGCGAAGCCTGACGCGAGCGCCAGGCGAGCCCTGAGCGTGTTGGTGTCCTCACCCTTCAGCACGGTCGAGGCCCGGGCCAACAGCTCTCCGGCTTCGTCTCTGAGGCCCACTCGCCTGAGGCTTCGCACGCCGGCCACCAGCATCGTGCCGACCTCTCCCACGCCCTCGGCGCCGATCTCCTTGATGGCGTTGCCCAGCTGGAGCACGAGCTGCTTCACCAGCGCCGTGCGCCCGAAGTGGCCCGCCACCTTGAGCGCGTCCTCCAGCACCACGGCCCGGTGCTTGGGGGCCACCGCGTCGCCCATGGCGAGGAACCGCTGGAGGAGCGGGAGGGCCTGGGACTCCGGCAGCTGGGGCAGGAAGTCCATCAGCCCGTCGATGAGCCGCACCCGCTCTTCGATGGGGAGCTGCGGATCGATGGCCACCGACATCCGCGACTGAATTGCCTTGTACAGCTCGCCGGGGTCCCTGATGCCCCTCAGCGCCGCCAGCGTTTCTCCGCCGGTGTTCTGGAGCGAGCGCGTGAAGCTGCCCATCGGCTCGAGCCGCTCCTGGGGCTCGAGCACGAGAGAGAACTGGCGCAGCCGGTCGACCTTGTACCGCATGAACGGCTCGAGGCCGTTGAGCATCCCGCTGATGTCCGGCGGCAGCGGAGTGTCGGGGGCCGCGCCCTCGAGGGCTTGATCGATGCGCACGACGTAGGCCCGGGTGAGGTACGCGTGGACTGGATCCTTTCGATCGAGCGCGGCGAGCGCACCGTCGCGCAGCTGCCGCGCTCGGTCAGCGCTGGCGAGCCGGGCGAAGCCCCAGGCGAACTCGAAGTGCACGTAGGCGCGGGTCAGCTGCGGAGGCGCCTCGATCGGCGAGCGCTTCCGCGGTGTCTCTTCGAAGGCCCGCAACAGGGCCTCGAGCTGCCCCGCCACGCGAAGCGCGCGATCCGTCCCCGCGCCGGCGGCGCTGGACTGGCCCATCACCCGAAGGAGCCGGGGTACGTCGCGATCGATCGACAACCCACTCTGCAGCCGGGCGAGCACCCGGTCGCGGGCTCGGGCGAGCCCCAGCGCGTCGCCTCCCGACAGCCGCGAGACGGCGTACCGGCCGAGCCAGAAGCTGCGGACGTCGAGGTCGTCGCTGTAGCGATCGAGGAAACCAGCCCAGTCGGCCACTCGCGCGGCGACGGTGGAGTTCCCCTCGAGCGCGGCGGCGAGGAGGTGCGCGACAGCGCCTCGAGTCTGCTCGACGTTGGGGGTGGACTGCTCGAGGAGCCCCTCGAAGCGGACCCCCGAGGTGTCGGCCCATTGCCGCGCCAGCGGGGTGGCGTCCTCGCTGGGCGCGTCCCAGAAGGCGTGGGCCCAGGCCATGCCGCTGTCGCGAGGGCGCTTCAACCGGGCGTACATCTTGGCCAACCGGACCCACGCGTCACGGCGAGCGAGGGAGTCGGCGGGGGCGTCGAGCTCGAGGAAGGCGGCCTCTTCGCGGCTCAGCATCGCCTCGGCCTCGGTGGGGCTCTGGGGCAACTCGATGGAGACGAGCGGCGCAGTGGGCCGCTGGGCCTCGTGGGCGCTCTGCGGATCGCGGGCGGAGCTCCAGTCTCTCTGACGAGCGCGGGGCTTGGGGCGCTTCTCCTCGTCGTCGTCGACCGGCCTTCCCCGCGTCACCGGCTCGACGTCTTCCAGGGACACGAACGGCTCGAAGTCGAAGGTGGCCGAGCGAGTCCAGGCGACGAGGGTCTCGCCGGCGCCGTCGATGACGTAGTCGACCCACTCGGTGAGGGGACGGAAGGCGGCCTCGAGCACCGACGAGCGCCCGAAGCCTGCTCCAATCTGGGCCTCTGACCCTCCTCCGGCACGAGCCTCTGCCCCGGTTCGGGCCTTTGACCCTCCTCCTGCGCGAGCCTCTGCCCCAGCTCGGGCCTCGATACGCCCGGTGGGCTCGAGCCAGGTGACGAGATCTGGGTCAGGAGCGAGCCAGGTCCGGAGGCGATCGCGTCGCAGCGGTGGCTCGACGGTGAGGCCCACCGGCGCGAAGAGGTTGGGCAGATCGAGCACGCGGGCGTAGGGCTCGCCAGGGAGCGCCCCCGTGTTGGCCTCTCGGCCCGGGCGGGCCCTCAGCACCACCGTGTCGCCAACCACCACGAAGAGGACGTTCTCGAGCTGAGCCTCGGGCATCCCCCGCACGAGGGCCTCGACCGAGGCGCGCCCTTCCTTGAGGAGGAAGAGCGTCGCGGCCTCGGGGCGGGCCGTCCGGGCGAGCGAGACCTTCACTTCGATGCGAGGCAGCTCAGGCTCGACGGCGCGCACCATCGCGACGGGAAGCCCGGCGGGGACCAACAGGTTGTCGACGTCGGTCCACGCGCCGTCCGGGAGTCGCCACCAGGTTCCGTTGCCGTTGATGAGCAGCACGGTGTCGGCGGGCGCCTCCAGGGCGGTGTCGAGAGGGTGGGTGAAGCCGATCTCGGTCCACACCTTGTCTTGCCCTGGCGGAGTGGGCACGTAGGCTCTGAGGCCGTCGAGGTGATCGAGGGCCCGCGAGAGGACGTACCAGGGTGGATCGATGACGCGCACGAGCCCGTGCACGAAGGGGAGATCCAGCGTCCGCAGCTCTTGCCGGTCGCAGCCCAGACGGAGCAGCTCGCCACACAGGACCAACAGGCTCGTCTTCCCGACGACGGCGAAGGTGACCTGCGCCAGGGCTCCGGACGGCTCGCCGACCCGGTCGGGGGGAGGGACCTCGGCCCAGCACGAGACGGGCTTCAACCTCAACGTGGAGTCCCTCGCCTCGATGCCCGCGGCCTTGAGCGCCTTCCGCGCGCGCGGTGCGATGAGGACCGAGGGGGCGATCTCGAGGGTGCCGTCGCGCTGCGCCCCGGCCTGCGCGGGCGAGCGCTGGACGTCAGCGGGGACGAGGCCCGACCTCATCGCCACCCGCAGGGCCTCACCGCTGGGAAAGACGAACGCCTCCATGCCTGGTCACCATAGATGACGTGGGGCGGAGTTTTAAGGCACAAACCCGCCTGATGGGTTGGTGAGGACCCTCTTGAGAGGTGCAAGCTCTCGCGCGGCTACCGCGGAAGCTGCCCGAACTCGATGAACATCGGCAGCGATTGGGGTCGATCGCCGAGCTCCCCGCCCACCAGCTCGAGCGCAACAAGCCCGAGTTTCTCGTAGAACGCGACCGCCTCGGGCTTGGCGTCCACCACCACGCCCACACAGCCGACCTCGTCGGCCATGCGCACGGCGAGCGCGAAGACAGCGCGAAGGAGTAGACTCCCCACGCCCTGGCCCTTGAACGTCACATCGACGGCGAGGCGAGCCAACCGCAGCACGGGAACTGGGTACCTGGGCAGTCGCTTCAGCTTGGAGGGAGGCATCGCCTCCGGCGACACCTCGGACGCAGCCACGGTCGCGAACCCGGCGATCTCCCCCGCGTCGTCGACGGCCACGTACGTGGTGCCAATGTGGTGACGGAACTGGTTCTGCCCAGCGTACTGCGAGAAGAAGCGGTCGAGCTCCACGTTGCCAGAACGAAACCGCGACCGGTCATCCTCCGGCGCGAGCTTTCGGACCTCGAGAGACGTCCTTCTCAGGGCTCGCC
>PMBV01000328.1 GCA_003153055.1 Myxococcales bacterium | reverse complement strand
TCACCTTCGGCTTCATGGAGTACTACGTCTTCTCCCGTACCCTGGAGGCGGTGGGCGAGAAGCGGGTCGTCTATGTCACCACCGCGCTCGTGTTGGTGGCGGCGCTGGCCTTTCTGCTCGTCAACGTCGCGCCACGGCCGGCCACGGTGCGGAACTTTCGCATCATCGAGAACGCCATTTGGGCCGCGACCGCGCTCATCAACATCGACCTGTTGCGGCGCATCTACCGGCAGGTGCGGGGCACGCCCATCGCTCCGGGCTTCCTCGGCTTCATCGTCGGCTTCGTCTGCATCTTCCTCTGGCGGGGCTCGATGCTGTACCTGCAGGTGTACAGCTTTGACGACGAGGCCCGCGCCCTCGGCCTGGGTGTTCCAGACGCCTTCCCGGTGCGGGTGGCGCTCTCGGCCACCACCAACCGAGTGGCCTCGGTGCTATCGAGCCTCAGCGTGGGCGGCGTCTTCGTTTACCTCGCTCGCACGCTCCGCTGACCGGCCGGCCAGCATTGCTCTGTCCCGGGCACGGCATTGTTCGCCTGGGCGCAGGGCCCCCGGCTGAAGCACTCGAGTCGAAGGCCGAGTTGACCCGATCCTCGAGCCCGCCGCTCCTCTTCTGTCCGTTTGCCTGCCCGCCCGAGTTGAAGTGGTCACTCTGCTTACTGACTGTGTCACCCGAGACCCCGTGATTCGCCCGTTCATGATGGTGCCGGAGAAGCTCCGGCCGATGTCCCACCAGTTCATCTCCGCTGACCTGGTCGAGATTGATCGCCGGAGGTCGATGAGCGGCGCCGCAGCGGGTCTCTCCGGTCAGGCTCGATTCCGTCGAGGACTCGGCCACCCGGCTCGAACCCCGTGGGAGGCCCGGTTGCCGGCGAGAAGCCCATGAAAGGCCGGTCCTCTCGCACGGACGGGGTACCGCCCCCGAGCGGAGCCTTCATGGAAGGCGATCTCTCGGTGTGCTCGCTGGGAGATCTCCTTCACATCGTGTCGGCACGCGAGAAGGCCGCGCGCATCGAGTTCCTCCGGGAGGGCGAGGCCATCGGCTACCTCGTTGTCCACGGGCCCTTGGTCCTCGAGTCCTTCGCCTCCGGCCTCTCGGGGGACGCGGCCTTCTTTCACCTGTGGCACCAACGGATGTTCCGCTTCCGCGTGCTCCCGAACAGCGCCCCCACCGCGCCGGGCCCGCGCGCGTCTCCGTGGAGAGAGCTCGTCTTCGAGGCCGCGCGACAGGAGGACGAGACGTCGAACGAGCTCACCCAGGTGTTGCTGATGCCGTCGCCCGGGGATTACCCCGAGCACCTCCAGCGCCCCATGCAGCCCGAGCAGGACCTCTCCGAGGCCGAGCGCCAGCCCGTGAGTCTCCTCCCGAGCGGGCCCCGGGTGGGCGCGCCGACGGAGAACCTGGCCTCCTCGCCGAGCACAGCTTTCCCGTCTTCTCCCGCGGCCGAGACGGGCGCGCTCCCGCTCGACGAGCGGCTCGCGATGGGGATGAAGGCGTACCTCGCCGGCGACCGGGAGGTAGCGCGCAAGATCCTCCAAGCGTGTCTGGTGGTCGCGCCGACCGACCCTCGCATACTCTCCATCATCCAGCGGATCACCCTCGAGATGCCGGCGCTGTCCTCGAGGCCGCTGCCCGCGCCCGCGACATCGAAGGTCCGCCCGTTGCCCGCCCCACCGTCCGACAGCCCTGTCGCGGCCGTTGTGCCCGCGGCGTTCGTGGCCGGCCCTTCGCCGGTCAAAGCCTCCTTGGCCGCTTTGCCCGCCGTGCGCGCCGAGGTCCCCATGGCTTCGGAGGCGGAGGTCGCCGCCCGGGCGCTCCTCGTCGCGCTCAAGGGCGTCAGGCGGGTGGAGTTGGTGGACGGGGACGTCACGGTGGCGGTGGCAGGGGGAGCCCAGGGGCCGCGCATCAGCCCCGCCTTCGCCTCGGCCGCCCTGCCCGACGGCGCGGACTTTCTCGCGCTGCGCTCCTCCACCGGGCTGCTCATCGGCGCGAAGATGGCAGGCGGCGCACGACGGCTGTGGGCCGAGTTCCCCTCCGAGGTGTCCATCGGCGCGGCGGTGACAGCGCTCTTCGCAGCGGGCGTCCTTCCGCGGCTCACTCGAGCCAAGCGCGGCGCGGACCTCGTGCGGTGGCGTCGCGGGAGCGCCGAGGTCGAGGCCCGGTTGGGGAACCCCTTCTCCTTCGGCCGTGACCTCCTCGCGGTGGTGGTGCTCCGCGGCGCGGAGATGCTCTTCGCGTCGGGGCACTCGCTAAGCGAGGCGGAGTGCGTCGCCCTGGCCTGCCGGTATCGCGCGGTCTTCGAGGTCCCGCCGCGTGACGGCGAGCCGACCCCGCGGCATGGCGATGGACGCCGCACGCTGGTGGCCGGCGAGCAGCGGGTGCTGTGCTTCGGCGGCGAGACGCCCGAGGCCGGCGAGGGGACGACCGTCTGGGTGTTGACTCGGCGCGACGGGGCGAAGGGCATTGGGTGGGCGTGCCTGGCGGCCCTCTCCCGGGCGCTGGGGTCGTCCCCGGCAGCGGAGGCGGTCGTATGAGCCTTCGCTCGAGCCATGACGCCTCTGCCTGTTTGCTCGCCGTCCTCCGTCGGTCGCCGGGCCAGGATTCTCGGCGCTGGTCACGGGCCGACGGTCGGACCGCGCACCTCAATTTGGGCAGAGACTGACGGCGTCGGGACCGATGACCTGCAGGTACTTGCTCGCTATCTGGTCGAGCGCTGCTCGGCTCACCTACCGCAGCTGCGCCGGGTGACTGGCATCACGCCCGAGGTTGCCGACGAGCTGCGCGGAGCCCGTTTGGGAGTGGAGATGATGCCGACAAAGGCCGCGCGCATCCGCGTGACCTCGTGACTCTACTTGCCGAGGAGCTCGCCCTCGAACCGAAAGTCGTGCCCGGCCGCGAGGTTCCCGAGGATGAGGTCGATCACGCTGAACACGGCGACGTCGATTGAGTCGCCTGCCGCGAGCTGCAGTACCTGCGTGTGCAAGGGGAGGGGGGTATCGATCTTGGAGAGATTGGCCCCGGAGAACCCAGTAAGGACCCCGTTCTTCCTGAGCCCGAGGGCCACCCGCTGCCCCCATTCGGTCCCGGCTGTCGCGGTGTAGCCACCGACCGTGAACCGGTAGAAGCCGGCCTCGGGCGCGACGAACTGCGAGTTGGTCGTGTCGATGCTGCCCGCCGGAAAGGTGTTGTAGACCGCCTGCGGGTTCATGGTCACCTTGACCCAACCAGCCAGCTTGGTCTGGGGCGACGCCGGGGTGCCCGCGGCGCGCAGCGAGAAGCCGCGAAACCTCGCCGAGAAGGTGCCGGCCACTTCGAGCTTCGAGACCGGGGTTTGGGTCCCGATGCCGATGTCCCCGCGGCCGTTGATCAACATGACCGACGCCCCCGTGCTGTCGACCACGTTTGCAATGGGCTTGCGCAGCTTGAAGGTGCTGCTCGTCAGCGATGGCGAGAAGGGCGTGTCGACGGTGAGCGAGGTGTCAGACGCCACGGCTGTGATCAGGCGCGACTGCGCTCCGACACGAAGCTCATCACCCGGGCCGAGCTGAGCCGTAAACGACGTTCCAACTCCGCTCACGGTCGTGCCCGAACTGTCGAGCGAGCCGACCCCGTCGGTCTGCGCCGTCCCGGAGATGCGAAGGCCGCTCGCCGACACGGCGCCACCGGTGACGTTATGGGCATTGACGGACATCAGTGCGTAGGGTGTCGAGACCAGGGGCTGGCGCGGGCTCAGCGTGGAGTTCCCGACCGTGACCTCGAGGTAGCGCGTCGTGCCGTCGAACGCTCCCACGGGCATCGGCGTCACGCTTCCCAGTTGCAGAGAGTAGTAGCCGTCGGTCAGCGCCACGATCTCATGCTCCGTCCACAGCGCCGTCGTATCCGTGGGCGTGGCGAAGAGCCTGAAAGTCATGCTGGTGCTCCCCGCGAATGGTGCCCCGTCGGCGCCAATGAGGCGACCCTGATAGGAGATCTGGGCCGGCGCCTGGGCGAGGGCGAGCGCAGGAATCAGCAATGACGCGAACGGGAATCTCTTCATGTCGGTCTCCTGTTGAAGCATCGGTCGAAGTCGACGGAATGCGACGCATGGGTCGCGCGCGTCTCTAGCACACGAGTGATCGAAAGAACTCGAACTCCCCCCCATCGGATGACTGGTTTTGGCGTTGGTGCAGGTGCACTCAGACAGACACGACACCACGGTCGATCAAATCGCGTCGTTTCTTCCCGGACTGAAGCGCGAGGACCAGCCCGGGGTACGAGAGAACCTCGCAGCGCCTCTCTGCTGACCGGCCGCCCTTCATCCGCTATCGTTCCCGGTATCCATGCCAGCCCCGGCTCCGAGCGACAGCAACACTCCGGCGCGACTGGTGTGCCCGAGGTGCGCCAAGGTGCTCGACCTCGAGCCCAACTTCTGCCCCGCCTGCGGCACTGACCTCCGCGGCCTGGGCGGCAGCTCCGACACCTTCGACGGCACTCGGGGCGACACCATCGACGGGCGCTACCGCGTCATCGAGAAGCTCGGCGAGGGCGGCATGGGCGCCGTGTACAAGGTCGAGCACGTGCGCATGGGAAAGGTGGCGGCCCTCAAGCGGCTCCGGCCCGACCACGCCGTCGACAAGGCCCTGAAGGCCCGCTTCCTCCAGGAGGCGCGGGTCGTCGCCAAGCTGTCGCACCCCAACACGGTGCAGGTGTTCGACTCCGGCGAGCTCGACGACGGCAGCCTCTTCATCGTCATGGAATACGTGCCCGGCAAAGACCTCGCTTGGCACCTGAAGGCCCACGGCCCGATGAGCGAGGGCCGGGCCACCGCCATCGGGGCGCAGCTCCTCGCCTCGCTGCAAGAGGCTCACGACGCGGGCATCGTGCACCGCGACATCAAGCCCGCCAACGTGATGCTGCTCCGTCGCAAGAAGGAGAAGCAGGAGCACGTGAAGCTCCTCGACTTCGGCATCGCCAAGCTCCAGGAGGCCGAGGGCCGCAAGTCCACCACCGGCGACTTCGTGGGAACCCCGGCGTACATGTCGCCCGAGCAGATCCGCGGCGAGGGTGTCGATGGCCGCAGCGACCTCTATTCGCTGGGGGCCGTGCTGTTCGAGCTCGTCACCGGCCGGCAGCTCTTCGTCGGCCCTACGCCCATCAGCATCTTGTCTCAGCACACCGAGGCGCCCGTGCCCCGCATCGCCGACGCGAACGCCACCGCCCTCGTGAGCCCGGCCTTCGAAGCGGTGCTGACGCGGGCGCTCGAGAAGGACAAGGCTCGACGCTTCGCCGACGCCGACGCCATGCGCCTGGCCCTCGAGGCACTGGAGCACCCCGAGGTGGGGCACTCGGTGGCCTACACGCCAGTGCCGGCCGAGCTGGCGGGTCAGATGCTGTCCCGCGAAGACTACGACAGTTTCGAGCGGCAGCTCCGCCTCAAGCGGGCTCTGGCGCCGCTGGTGGTCCTGCTCCTGCTCCTGGCCGTGGGCGGGGTCGCCTGGCGATTCGTCTCCGCCCAGCTCGCCTCCACCCCTGTCACCCGCGAGGTCGAGCCCAACGACGTGCCCTCGACCGCCACTCGCATCGCGCTGGGCACCGACGTGCAGGGCACCATCGGCGCGTCGGACTCTGCATCGGGCGACCGAGACCTCTACGTCACCACGGTGTCGGCCGGCCCCATGCGGGTCACCTTGAGCGGCGTGGCCGACCTCAACCTCACCCTCGAGCTGCTCCAGCCCGAGACGACGGAGCAGGGAGATCGCCTCCGCCGCCGGCTGTTCCTCGACGAGGCCGGCCTGGGTGAGCCGGAGCGCATCGACGGCTTCACCGCGGTCGCGGGCGAGCTCTACCTCCGCGTCGAGGAGCGCCCCTTCTGCACCGAGGCCAACCGACCTCCACGGGAGCGGGGCCTGGTGCCGTACACGCTCCGGGTAGAGCCGATGCAGGAGCCCGGGCCGCTCGAGAGCGAGCCCAACGACACCCCCGGCGCCGCCCAGGCCCTGCCGATGACGAAGGCCGTCACCGCCTTCCTCGGGCAGCGAATGGAGGACATCGAGCGGTCGCAGGTGAGTCGGCCCGACGCCCCGTTCTCTTCGTATGACTACTTCCTCATCGACGCCGCCGAGGGGCAGAGCATGCTTCTGGTGGTCGTCCCTCCCGAGCGCGGCGCCTTGCTGCTGGCCGTGCTCGACGAGGCCGAGGCGCGAAAACCCCGGGTGACCGAGGTGCGCGGCGCTCCTCACTTCGTGGACCTCAAGCTGGGCGTGAAGGGCCGAAAGGTGCGCATCAGCCCGGGCCGAGACTCGCTGGCGGGCGACACGTACGCCCTTGCCGTGGGCAGCACCGAGGACAATGGGGTCTCGGGCGTGCTCGACCTGGCTGAACGGCTGCGGCTCAGCGGGCGCGAAGAGACTCGGCGTCTGGTGCTCGAGCAGGCCGCCCAGCACCTGGCTTCCTCGAAGGAAGTCGGTCGCTTGACCGACGCGGCCAGGCAGGCCACCACTGAACTCCGCTGAGGTGGGCTGGAGCCGCCGCCCCACGCGGGCTAAGACTCGAGGGCAGTCCCCCGAAGCGACGCCCCTTGCACCGGAGGTCCGACGATGGCCAACACCCCGTCCACCATGCTTCCTCTGGGGACCGCGCTCCCCTCGCTCGTTCTCTCCGACGCCGTGTCGGGCCGGCTCGTCGACGCGGCTCGCGAGGCCACGGGCAAGAAGGGCCTCCTCGTCGCCTTCATCTGCAATCATTGCCCCTTCGTGAAACACATCTTGGCCGAGCTCGTGCGGGTGTCCCACGCGGCCCTCGACCAGGGCTTCATGGTCGTCGCGGTCAACTCCAATGACGAAGACACCTACCCCCAAGACGGGCCTGCCGAGATGCGGAGGCTGGCCGAGCTCGAGGAGTGGCGCTTTCCCTTCGTCTTCGACCGCACCCAGGAGACGGCCCACGCCTTCGGAGCCGCGTGCACGCCCGACTTCTTCCTCTTCGGCCCCGACTTGAAGCTCGCCTACCGCGGCCAGTTCGACGACAGCCGACCGTCCAATAGCAAACCGGTGACTGGGGCCTCAGTGGTCGACGCGATGGAGGAGCTCGCCGCCGGACGCCTTCCGTCGAAGGACCAGAAGCCCAGCATCGGGTGCAACATCAAGTGGAAGCCGACACGCTCGGGGCGCGAAGCTCAATAGGGGTCGATCTTGTAGTCAGCGCGGGGGGGCTGCTCTGGCGCCGCCACCTCCGGGCTTGACCCTTCTTGTGGCTTTGGCTCCTGCGACGCGGGAGCTCTCGTCGGGCGAGAGGAGCCCGCCGGCGGAACTCGAGGCGGGCCCTTGTCAGAGCTCGGCTTTGCTGGCCGCAGCGTGGGGTCGATGGCGAGCTCCGGGAGGACCGTCGTTTCCTCCGTCTGTGCTGCGTCGGCGTTGGGAGAAGGCGTCGCCTCGACGGGCGCATCGTGGAGCGGAGGAGCCTCGACCGGAGGGGTGAGCTGCGCAGCCTCCGATGGAACCTCTGGGCCCCGGGGGCTCTGCTTCAGCGCCCTGGCTCCGACGGTGACGGACGCGGCGGCGGTCATCGTGGCGACCGTCACGACGACGACCGTCACGGCGAGGACCGTGCGCCACCCCCAGGATCGCCGCAGCTGGGCGAGCATGAGCGTTGGCAGCGGAGTCGGGTACAGCACGGGGGGGACGTGTTGAGCAGTCGGCGGGCGAGCCGGCACTGTCACCGGCGCTGTCTCTGTCACTGCCACCGGTGCTGTCACCGGCATCGGCAGCGGCCTGGAGATCCGAGGCAGTGGAGGGGGAGTCGGCTCCCGAGGCGGCGGGGCGCGTGGCCGCGGCGCGCCCGTCAACGCCCTCAGCTCCGCCTCGTCGAGCGCCTGACGCAGGAGCTCGACCGTGGCATAGCGAGCGCTCGGGTCCTTCTCGAGGCACCGGCGGACCACCTGCTCGAGCTGGTTGGGCACGTCTCTGCTCGTGGTCACGTCTCGGAGCCAGGGCACCGGATCGTGCGCGTGCTGCACGATGACGTCGACCGGGTTGTTCGCAGTGAACGGGGGGCGACCGGCCAGCATTCGAAACAGCATCACTCCGAGGGAGTAGATGTCTGTCTGCACGCGCGCCTCGCCACGCGCCTGTTCTGGCGCCATGTACGTCGGAGAGCCGAGGATCTCCGAGCCCCCTGTCACTTCGGGCTCTCCCTCGGAGGGCGTGACTTGTTTGGCGAGACCGAAGTCGAGCAGTTTGATTCGCTCGGTCGATTCGGTGCCTTCCAGGAAGCAATTGGCTGGTTTGAGATCGCGGTGCACCAAGCCGAGCTGATGGGCGAAGGCGAGCCCCGCGCCGATCTGGCGAGTCAGCTCGATGACCCGCTGCCACCCGAGCGTCCGCTCTTCGACAAGGATCGCCGCGAGGGTTCGTCCACGGAGGAGCTCCATGGCGATGAAGCTCACCCCCTCGCTCTCACCGGTGTCGAACACGTGGACGATGTTCTCGTGGGAGAGCTGAGCAGTCAGTCGACACTCGCGGAGGAACCGCTCCCGGTGCGCCGGATTCAGCGACTTCGGGTCCAGCACCTTCAGCGCCACCTCTCGCCCGTCTTGCGTGTCCGACGCCCGGTACACCGTCGCCATGCCCCCACTGCCGATCACCCCGAGGAGGCAATAGCGGTGGTTGATCAACTGCCCCGTCAAATCCTGCTGCTTCACATCACCCGAGACATCTTCGATCAGCGAAACCGACGTCATTCTTCAGAGACCTAACTTTCGCGAGCTCACATACCCATCGGAGGTGCTCATCCGCTGGATTCTGCTGATATGCGTAGAGCAGCTCGCTCAGTTTGGTCAAGGTAGCCTGCTTCCTGGGTCAAGGGCGACCGAGGCCACCGAGACCCACAAACGAATCAGCGTGGCCGCTTCGGGCTCACGACGGTCTCATCATTCACCACTGGTTCTCGCTCTCTCGCTGGCCGCGTCAGATTCTCATCGGTCAGTTTTGACTGCGCTGGCGACGAACGGTCCTCGAGGTCTTGCACGCGCGCCCGTCGGGGAGCCGCTCCGAGCCTGGCCCGAATGGAGTTGATGACTTCGGGAGCGAGCTCGTGCACGCCCACCGCGAGGAGGGCGAGGGCTGCCAGCACCGCGGCCAGCACCTTTCGCCCGCGCGAGCCTCTCGGTGGCGGGTCGGCCGAGGGAACCATGATGGGCAGCGCGGGCATCGAAGGCTTCGAGTCCTGCGCGGGGGCCAAGGGCCGCTTCGGCTCAGGCAGCGCGATGACCGGAGGGCCGGCGATCTCCGCGAGGGACCAGCCCCCCGGCTCGGTGGGCTCGTCTTCGTCCAGTGGCAAGGCCGGGCCGCGAGGCATCGCGATCGCCAGCGGCTGAGTATCCTCCAGCGGCCAGGGGACCATCGGCGGTGGTGTTGGCTTCCCTCGAACGCGCGCCGGGCTCGGCGCCGGGCTGATGACGGGCACGGGGTCGCCGGCCAGCAGCCGAGCCAGCTCCTCTCGCTGAGTCGGCAACGCCATGCCCACCACCGCCGCGATGTCGCCCAGGGAGAACAGGGCTCCCGCCATCGCCTTCTCGACCTCGTCGGCGAACTGCGCGGCGTCGGCCGGCCGGTCTGTCTCGTGGCCTGAGGTGGCCCGCTCGAGGATTTCGTCGAGGGCCGTGGGCACCTCGGAGTTGCTGAGCGAAGGCGGCGGCAGCTTGAGGCCTTGGACCACTGCCTCGCCGTAGTGTCCGGTGAAGCCGGTGAGGGCCGAATGCATCACCGCGCCGAGGGCGAAGACGTCGTTGGGGCCTGATGGGCGACCTGGAGCGAGGAACCGGCTGGTCCGTGGCGCTCCGAAGTCGAGGAGCCGTGTCGTGCCGTCGAAGCCGACCAGCACCGAGGCATCGCTGAGCCCTCCGTGGGCGCGCGGCGGGGCAATTGAAGCGACCGCTCGGGCAGCGTCGATCAACACCTTGGCCACCATGCCCACGGGAGGCATCTGCTCCGCCTCGAGGAGCGCCTGGGTGAGCTCGCGGAGGGAGACCGTCGACACCACCTCGTAGACCCCGTACCGGAGCCCGGCCACCACCGCGACCTCGAGCAGCGGCAGCGTCGACCCCTTGGTCCTCGGAGGGTAGAAGGGCTCGGTCTCGAGCTGGCGCAGCACGCCGAAGCGGGCCCCCAGGCGGGCCAGGACCGTGCGCGATCCGCTACCAGGCGGCAGCGTGCTGACGAGCTCCCAATTCATGCTGCCTCTCGCGTGAGCGCGATATCATACGGGCCCTCCCGGCGCCTTGCCTTCACAATCCGTGGCTCATGTCGTGCTCGAGTGGTTCTACTTCCCACACCCGCCACCCGCGCCCATCAAGGCTTGGGCGGATGGCCCTGTGCCATGAGCTGCAGCAGCGCCTGGAGCGCGCCGCTGCGAGTCACCGCCACATGAGAGGCCGCCTCGGCGAGCGCGAAGACGACGTCGCGCGGCTGGGCCTCGAGAAAGTCGCGAGCTGAGCGCTCGCCGCCCCACCAGAGCCTGGCGAGGGTGAGGCCCTCCATCATCGCGGGCTCTCCCAGCGCCACGCACAGGTAGCTGGCGATGGGTGAAGGTGCGATGTCGAAGCTGGAGGCCGTCACGCGACCGCCCTCGAGGAGCCGGAGCAGCAACGGGTCTCCCGGCTGAGGCCGAGCGGGGGGCGGGAGGAAGCTCTCGATGCGCACCACCGGCGCACCGCCAGGCTCGGGGATGCCGCCCATGAAGTACTCGAGGGGCCCGTCGCCGCCCGACTCAGACGCCAGCGCCTCGACCAGCGCGCTCGAGTACAGCTTGCAGCGCAGGTACCGCACGGCCAGGGCGATGTTGCTCCTGGCGACCTCGACCCGGCGGGCGTGCTCCTGCGCCGACGGCTCTCCGCCCCAGCAGCGGAACACGCGCTCGGGCTTGAGCTGGGCGAGGAAGCCCTCCATCTTTTCCAGCGCCACGCGGTAGTCGCGCACGGTGTACGTCGAGGCGGTGTGGAGCGCCGGGTTCGTCTCCGGCAGCAGCTTCCAGGTGTTGTCGAGGAAGAAGCTCGGGTCTGGGTGGGCGAAGTTGCCCACGTCGCTGTTCGACAGGCGCACGGCCCGGCGCACCATCTCGGCGGCGTCAGGGCCCGGGATTCCCAGCCTCAGGAGCCGGCCCTCGAGCGCGCTGCCTTGGTCCTCGCGGAAGGGAATGGTGCCCTCGATGGCGGCGGCCAGCGCGAGGAGCTGGGGGCGTGTCATGAGGCCCTCGAACTCCTTCACCACCACGAAGGCGCTGGCGAGCTCGTTGAGGCCTGCCAGGGGCGTCAGCACCTCGTCGGGTGCGCGACCGAAGACGGCGAGCACGTCGCGCGCTACCAGGTCGACCCCGGCATGCGGCAGCACCCGCCAGCCGGCCGGCTCCTTGCGAATGAGGGGCGCGAGCAGCCCAGCGAAGTGCTCCGGGAGGCCGAGGTCGACCTGCACGTAGACGGTGTCGTGGTACAGGGCGGCGATGGTCTCGAGGGGGTCGGCTCCCACGCAGAGGTCGAGGGCGTGCTGGTGGGTGTGGAACTCTCGCGCGCGGCTGGCGAGCGCCTGGTGCAGAGCCACCCCCCAACGCTCGATGAAGAGCGGAGGCACCCCCAGCTCAAGCGCGTCGACGGAGCGGGAGAGCTCGGCGATGATGAGGTGTACGGGAGACTGACAGGGCGTCTCGCTCATCTGACCCAAGACTGTAGCCCAAGGCCGGGCGTCTCGCTTGACATCTCGTCGCCTCGCCGGAAGGAAACGGCCATGAAGCTCGCGACGCTCGACGATGGTTCTCGTGACGGTGAGCTGGTGGTGGTCGATCGCCAACTCTCCAAGTTGGCGCGCGCCGCTCACCTCGCTCCCACGCTGCAGGCGGCGCTGGACCACTGGGACCAGGTCGAGCCAGCGCTGCGAGCGCTCTCCCAGGCGCTGGCCACCGGTCGTCAACCGGGGGAGCCCTTCGATGCCACTCGGATGAAGGCGCCGCTGCCCCGGGCCTACGAGTGGATCGACGGCTCTGCCTACCTGAATCACATCGTGCTGGTGCGCAAGGCGCGGAAGGCCGAGCTCCCTTCGACGCTCGAGACCGAGCCCTTGGTCTACCAGGGCGGCGGCGGTGAGCTTCTGGGGCCCACCGACGACATTCGCCTGGGTGACGAGGCGTGGGGCTGCGACTTCGAGTCGGAGGTGGCGGTGGTGCTGGGCGACACGCCGATGGGTGCCGAGCGCCCCGAGGCGTCGATTCGCCTGGTGATGTTGGCCAACGACGTGAGCTTGCGAAACCTGATTCCCGCTGAGCTGGCCAAAGGGTTCGGCTTTTTCCAGAGCAAGCCGGCCACGGCCTTCTCGCCCGTTGCCTGCACGCTCGACGAGCTGGGCGACACCTGGCGCGGCGGCCGAGTGCACCTCCCGCTCAAGACTCGGCTCAACGGCGTCTTGGTGGGCGAGCCCGACGCAGGGCCCGAGATGCACTTCTCTTTCTTCGACCTGATCCGCCACATCACCAAGACCCGCGGGTTCACGGCCGGCACCATTCTCGGGAGCGGGACCGTATCGAACGCCGACCGGAAGAAGGGCGTGTCGTGCCTGGCCGAGAAGCGGACGCTCGAGGTGCTCGACACGGGACAAGCGACGACGCCGTTCCTCAAGGACGCCGACACCGTATCCATCGAGATGACGCTGCCGGACGGGACTTCGCTGTTCGGGCGCATCGAGCAGCGGGTGCGGGTGAAGGGGCGAGACTCGAGCGGCGCGCTGGGCGGAGTCCACCAGTCTCCTTGACGGGCAGAGGGCTCAAGGTCGAGGGCCGTGCCTGAACCCTGAAGCTCCCGAGTCAGAGTGAACGAGGGCGGTGGTGGAGGCCCGAGCGAGCCGCGACGCCCAGCCAACGTTCAGCCACCCAAGAGGTGACCGTGGGCAGAGCGGTCGTCCGGGGCCCCGCGGCCCTGAGAGCGGGACTCCCCTCGCCGGGGCGAGGGGTCAGGGGGAGTGGCGGCCGTCCGCCCGGACGAAAGACCACACCACTGCGGCCAAGAGGTGCCTCAGGCTCCCTTGTTGCCAAAACCCCAAACCCCAAACCCCAAACCCAACCCCAACCCCAACCCACCCTTACGACCGGACCAGCGCCGCGCGGAAAGCCAGCGCCCGAGCCTCGGCCTCGTCAGCCGTATCGGCCCGCACCACGAAGTGCCCCATCTTCCGGTTCGGCCGGGCCTGGCGCTTCCCATACACATACACGTCGAGCACATCGGGGAAGTCGGCCCAGGCCGAGAGGTCCAGCAGGCCGCCGGAGCGACCCTGAGCCAGCCACAGGTCGCCCAGGAGTTGGCCCATGCACCAGCCACCGGAGTGGAGTCGCGGCTCGGACACCGGCACGCCGGAGAGGATCCTCGCCAGGGCGTCGAACTGGCTCAGAGTGCAGGCCTGCCGGGTGACATGCCCGGAGTTGTGCACTCGAGGGGCGAGCTCGTTCACGTACAGTCGCTCGACGCCGTCGCGCCCAGCTCCGAGGAAGAACTCCACCGTCAACAACCCCCGCACGTCGAGGGTCTGGGCGATGCCGAGGGCCACCCGCTTGGCTTCTTCTTGCACCGCCGCGGGGACGCGAGCCGGGAGCACCGTCAGGTCGAGAATGTGGTGCCGGTGAATGTTCTCGAAGACCGGAAAGGTGAAGGCCCGGTCGCCGTCGCGGGCCACCACGCACGACACCTCGCAGCTCAGCGACAGCACCTCTTCGAGCACCCAGCCCCCGGTGGCGTTCTCCGGGAGGCCCTCGAGGTCGGCCTCGCTCACCAGGCGGTACTGGCCCTTGCCGTCGTAGCCCCCGAGGGCCGACTTGGCGATGCAGGGCAGCCCGAAGGCCCGGGCCGCGGCTCGAACGTCGGCTCCCCTGGGCACCACGCGAAACTCCACGCCACGAAAGCCTCGCTCGAGGAGGAACGTCTTCTCCTTGGCGCGGTCTTGCGACACCTGGAGCACCGACAGCGAGGGGGCGAGCTGCGCCGAGTAGCGCACCAACGGCGCCGACGGCAGGTTCTCGGAGTCGAAGGTAGCGGTCTCGACCCGCCGGAACAGCTCGGCCAGACCTTCGGCGTCGTCGAAGCGCGTGGCGATGACGTTGCCCCGACGGGTGGCGCACGGGGCTTCGGGGTCCGGCTCGAGGATGACGGTGTCTCGCCCGAGGCGATCGAGCGACTCGGCCAGCATCAACCCGAGCTGCCCTCCACCGAGGATGCCGATGGCGCGCCGCTCACCCACGGCCGCGGCCCTTGGGCTGCTTCTTCACCGCCGACGCTGGGACCTCGGCCTTCCCCAGCTCCTTGGTCGACGCGCGGGCCTTGTCGGCGTTCTCTTTGCGGAACGCCACCAGCTTCGCGCGCAGGGCCTGGTCCTCCACGGCCAAGAGCCGCACGGCGAACAGGGCGGCGTTGGTCGCTCCCGCGGGCCCGATGGAGAACGTCGCGGTCGGCACGCCAGCGGGCATCTGCACGATGGACAACAGCGAGTCGACGCCCGACAGCATGCGCGACTGCACCGGCACGCCGAGCACCGGCAGGGTGGTCAGGCTCGCCACCATGCCGGGCAGATGCGCCGCGCCTCCAGCTCCGGCGATGATGCAGGCGTAGCCCTGGGCGGCCGCGCCCTTGGCGAACGCGAACATCCATTCGGGGGTGCGGTGGGCCGAGACGACGGACTTGTCATGGGGAACGCCGAAGCGCTCCAGGACCTCGACGGCATGGCGCATCGTGTCCCAGTCGGACGCGCTGCCCATGATGACGGCGACTCGATTCATGAGGGTCTCAGACGATACCACCGTCTGGTCGACCCTCAGGTTGATTAATGTGGCGCCGAGCGAGCGCCCGTCAGGCGGCCTTGGCCTGCTGGGCCAGCCGCTCCTCGAACCAGGCGCGATCCGGGGCGTGCTTGGCGGCGACCTCGGCGTCGACCTCTCCCTTCGCCGCGAGCTCGACGAGGTTGGCCTCGAGCGGGTGGGTCCGCAGCGGCGGGAGCTGCGCCAGGGAGCCCTCACGGACGAGGTCCTGCACGGCGGGGTTGCCTGGGAGCAGCTCCCAGACGAGCGTCTTGCCGCCAGCGCGATCAGGCACCAAGTGCTGGGCGTAGACGCCCCGCAGCACCGAGGCGAGCTGAAGCTGCAGCTCCCGGCGCGAGGCCAGCATCGAGACGAGCTTGCGGGTCGCATCGACGCTGGAGCGGGCGTGGAGCGCTCCCACCACCAGGCGGCCGCGATCGGCCAGGGCCAACGCCTGCCCGAGGGCGTCGAGGTCATCGAGCTCGGTCACCACGGTGAGATCCGCGTCGACCGAGCGCGCCCGGGCCATGGCCTCGGCGAAGGAGGGCACGTGCGTGCCGATTTCGAGCTGGTGCACCACGCCGTGGCCCGGCGACAGGACGTACTCGATGGGCGCCTCGACCGTGCACACCACCGCGGCGCGGGCGTTCAGCACGGCCTGGGCGATGGCCGCCGCGGTGGTGGAGGTGCCGTGACCGGCGGCACCGCTCATCACCCACAGCCCGTCACCGGTGAGACCCTCGAGCAGCTGGGGAGGGAGGCCGAGCGCCGCCGGGGTCGGAACCTCGCGGGGCACGTGGTGCACCACGACCGAGAGGCCGGCGCGATCCTCGGAGGCGCGCACGTGGAACACCGCCTCTGGCCCGAGGTTGGTGAAGGCGAAGCTGGGCTCCTTCATCACCGCCTCCCTCACCGGGCGCGGGGCGATGGTGGCCAGGGCCTCGCGGATCTGCGGGCTGGTGAAGAGGCCCGCTTCCGAGAGGGGAACCAGCTGCCCGTCGACGCGCGCGAAGGCCGGCTGCCCGGGGCTCAGGTGCAGGTGCGTGGCCCGCCGCTGCCTGAGCTCGGAGATGATTTTCACCAGGGCGATGGTGGGCGGCTCGCGGGGCACTGGCGTGGGCGTCGAGCGGACCTGCTCGAAGGCTCGAACCACCACGTGAATGTCGGTACCCCGCATCTCCATGTTCACCTTGAGCGGGCCCTTGGCGGCGTCGTAGCGGAACTCCACCGGCTGCCCGGCCAAGAGCGCCTGGGTGTCGTCTTTCGGCACCACGTCGGCGAAGAGGAGGAGGATCTGCCCGGTGCGCAGCGTCTGCCTGAACACGGGGATCTCGCTGCTCCCAGGCTGGCGGTACACGCCCGTCGAGTTGGTCTCCAGCACCAGCTCGGCGCCCGCATGCGAATAGAGGTGTTCGACGATATGATCAAGACGCGGCATGACCCGACGAAATGCAAACGACAAACCCAAGTGCGGGCGCGCGGTAACTCCTGACAACCAGGAGCGATGGGTCCCCGCCGACATGGGTGGGGTCGTGGGGCGAAGGTCGACCTCGAGTCAGGGGTGGGTCGGCACCTGGGCTCGTCCGGCGACGACGGCGGCGGGGGCGATGACGGTGCCGATGCGAGCCAGGCGCTTCTTGAGGAGCGCGAGCCGTTTGGCGAGTGACTGGCGCTCGTCTTTCGAGGCGCGGTCGTCGCGCTGGGCGAGCACGTCGAGGCGCTCCTGCACGGCCGACACCTCTTCGTCGAGGAGCACCGGCTGTACGTTGCGGGTCTTGCCCGAGCCGAGGCGGTTCTCGGTGGCGATGGGCACGCCCTCGACCGAGCTGACCTCCGCGCGGCCCTCGGCGGTGCGCTCGAGGACGAGCTCGAGGAGGACCCCGTCGCGCTTGCGGCCGGTGGCGTCGTCGAAGTCTTGATTGGAGACCAGGTTGCCCAGCGAGAAGGCGACCAGGCCTCGGGAGCCGTCGGCCCGATTCATCCACTCCACCGGTTGCAGCACGTGAGGGTGGTGGCCGATGACGGCGGTGGCGCCGGCTTCGATGAGGCGCTGGGCCAGCTTCCGGTCGGAGACCATGGGCCGGTCGGCGTACTCGACGCCCCAGTGGACGGCGACGAAGACGGCGTCGACCGAGGCCGAGGTCTTCTGCACCAGCTCGGTGAGGGCCTTGACGGAGCGGCCGCCGATGATGGGGTCGCTCGGGTAGGGAATTGTTGGCACGTGGGGGAGCTTCTTGTCTGCCTTGTTCTGATGGGTGTTGAGCCAGCGGGTGACGGCGATGATGGCGATGCGGAAGCCCTTGCGCTCGACGATGAGGGGTGTCCAGGCGGCGGCCTCGTTGACGTCGGCGCCGACGCCGGCGAGCTCGAGGTCGTCCATCGCCCGGCGGGTCGAGGCGATGCCTTTGGTGTCCTGGTCGAGGCTGTGGTTGTTGGCGAACGTCGCCACGCTGACGCCGGCTCGCTTGAGGCCCGAGAGCAGCGTCGGCTGGGCGCTGAAGGCGTTGGGGTCGGCGGAGATGGAGCGCCCCACCAGCACCGGAGACTCGAGGTTGACGACGGCGAGATCGTGCCGCTTGAAGACGCTGGCCAGCGGCCCGAAGACGTGGTCCCACCCGCCGCTGTTCAAGGTGACGCGGTCCTCGTCGCGGCGGTCATGCATGCGAGCCACGTACTTCACGGGCCCGTGGGGGATGACATCGCCTCCGAAGACGAGGGCCACCCGCGCCGGCTCGGGGGCCTGCGCGGCGGCGAGAAGGAAGAGAGCAGTCAGCATGAGGCGCTTGCATCGAAGTATGCCGGTGATTCAGGCGATTGCCACCAATCGGTCTCGAATGAGAGGGGCGGGGCCCATTGCACCGGTGTGGGCCTTGCGGTACCAATTGCTCACGCGAGCCACCGGCGCGCAACCCTCTCGGCCAGCTCATGCCTGGCCGCCGCGACAGGGCAAAGGGGAGCCTTCTCCTCTGGTGGGGTGTCCGTGGGACTCCCTCGCGATCGAGGGGCGCATGGGGCCGCTCGGTCGAGTGAGGTCGAGATGACGGCGAAGAAGAGTCTCAAGAAGCACGTGCGTGAGCGGCAGGCGAAGACTGGCGAGCGGTACATGACGGCCCTGGCGCAGGTGCGTGCGAAGGTGGCGCACGAGGGCCATCGTGACGTCTCTCCCTGGGCGGAGGCGGAGGCCCTCCAATGTCAGGCGACGTCGAGCGAGGCCCTCTGGCGGGCCGAGTGCTCCCTGGGTGCACCCGAGGAGCGCTTCCGAAGCATCTTCGCTCGGCTTCGGGGCCTGTTGCTGTCGCTCTCCGATGCCGAGCGGGTGAAGCCGCTCCGCGCCGCGGTGCTCTCCGGAGCGCCCTGGGTGGCGCCGATTCCCAACGCCGTGCGCGAGGTGGCCGAGGCCTGGCTCTTTCGTGCTCAAGTTCAGGCTGGCGTGCGCGGCCTGAGCCCGAATGGGCGGCTGGTGGCCCTCGATGTTCCCCGGGGGGCGACCCAGGTCACCGTGCTGGGCGTCTTCGTGCCCGTGCCCGGAGCGGACCGTCGGCCGCTCCTCTGGCTCAAGGAGCTGGATGAAGGAGGCTCGGCGAGCGAGGTCGGCGCGATGCTCGAACCCAGCCTCATGTTGGCCGGGCTGGGCGGGCTCTCGGGGTGATGGGTTATCCAGTCGCGGACACCTTCATCGCCAAGACGCATCTGGCTGCTCTGGGTCCCGTCGAGTTCCAAGCGACACCTGCACCACGGTCCGCTCGCTCGCCGAGAGCTCGGCGTTGCACGGTGAGTGCTTCGGGAGGTCTCGGGCGAGGAAGATGGCGACATGGAGCTCTGGGTCCGCCGTACTCTGAAAGCCTCGCTCGTCGGCCCCCATGCGCCAGGCCCCAGGTGAGAGCCGGGGATCGTGGCTGTAATGCGCGATGACGAGGTCCAGCGCGTCGCCGGTGGCGTAGCAGGTCCATTCGATTTCCAGCTCACGGCCGAGGACCCGGCTCTCCACCAGCCGGCGTGCCCCAGGGTAGGCGAGCTCTTTGGGCGTCACCGGCCCGCCCTGGAGCAGCAGCAGTGTCAGCAGCCCAGGGACGACGAGGATGCGCGGTCCCATTTGGGTCTCAGTATACCGGGGGTACGTACATGTCCTTCGGAATGGGCCCTCGATGATAGTCTGGGTTGTGGACCCGGGCGGGCAGGGTGATGGGCTGCCGCCGCACCTCATGGTACGGGAACTGTTCAAGGAGGTGATGGATGCAGTTGAGCCGGGCGCGCTTCTTGTCG
>PMBV01000059.1 GCA_003153055.1 Myxococcales bacterium | reverse complement strand
ACCGACATCTTGCTGGGCGGCAACCCCGAGGTGCTGGCCAAGAAGGCCGCCGGCGTCGAGCCCACAGCGCCCGAGCCCACCGGCGACGCGGTGGCCGACGAGACCGCCAAGAAGCTCTTCGTCGAGCAACACGCCGCCTGGAAAGCCCAGTACGAGCGCTCGCTCACCGAGTTCAAGGCCCAGTGCGAGAAGGAGCGNNCAGCTCCGCGGCCGCGCCGGGCGTCAAGGCGACCCGGGCATGAGCAAGTTCTACCTGTCCCTCGAGGACGACCTGATGCGCATCTTCGGAGGCGAGCGCATCACCTCGCTCATGGAGACGATGGGCATGAAGGAGGACGAGGTCATCGAGCACTCGTTGCTCTCGAGGGCCATCGAGAACGCCCAGAAGCGGGTCGAGGGCCACAACTTCGACATTCGCAAGAACCTCCTCGAGTACGACGACGTGATGAACCAGCAGCGGCGCACCATCTACGCGCTGAGGCGAGAGGTGCTGGCCGCCGGCGCCGGGGTGCCGCTCATCGAGTTCACCGAGGACAAGAAGACCAAGGTGAAGAGCCGCAGCGAGAAGACGGTGAGCTGGCCCGACTTCCGCGAGATGGTGCTCGACGCCGTCGAGGACGCCATCGTCGGCATCACCGACCTCTACGCCGCCAAAAAGAACGCCGACGCGTGGGACCTGAACGCGCTCCAGGCCGAGGTGAAGAACGAGTTCAACGTCGAGATGACGTTCCAGCACCAGGGCTCGGTGGAAGACCTGCAGGAGATGATCTTCAAGCGCGTCGAGCGCCTCTACCTCGATCGCGAGAAGGACTACGGCGACGACTGGCACCGCTTCTGTCAGCTCCGCTACCTCAACACCATCGACCAGCTCTGGAAGGACCACCTGTTGGGCATGGACCACCTCCGCCAGGGCATCGGCCTGCGCGGCTACGGCCAGAAGGACCCCAAGGTCGAGTACAAGAAGGAAGGCTACGCCGGCTTCATTCGCATGCTGCAGCTCATCAAGACGACCTTCGTCAGTCAAATCATGCGAGCGCAGCCCAGAGACGCCAGCGAAGACACCGAGCGGCTCAAGCGCATCATGGAGGCCCGCGCTCGGCAGGCCGTCGAGGGGCGCGCCACCGAAGAGGGCAAGCTGGAAGCGTCCCACGAGCACAAGACGGTGCGACGAGAAGGGCCCAAGCTCGGCCGCAACGACCCCTGCTGGTGCGGGAGCGGCAAGAAGTACAAGAAGTGCCACGGCGCCACCGAGACGGTGTGACGGCGTGAGCGCTCAGGTGCCGACGGCGACGAGGTAGACCCAGCTCGCCCCGTCGACGGTGAAGAGCACGGCGTGGCGGTAGAGTGCCACCGCGCCCGCGTCACCGGTGGTGAGGTCGGCCAGCCCCTCGAGCCCGACCGCGGTGATGTGCTGGGCCTGGGGCACCAGCACGCGCAGCTCGTCTTCCGCGTCGGGGTTCTGCTCGGCTGCCTCGGCGCTCACCCGAAGCCCGTTCGTCTCGAGGAACGCCTCCGCGCCACCATCGGGGAGCCGGGCGAGGGCCTCGAGGAATGGGTCCTGAAACCCCGAGCTGCGGCTCACCACGGCGGTCGCTCCGGGCGGCAGGCGCACCCCGAAGACCCGTGAGAGGTCTCGCCGGGGCACGGCGTCGGGCCCCCAGGTCGGCTCGGTGACGAATTGGGTGAGCCGGGACCCGACGTAGAGCAGGCCCGCGGCGCCCAGCCCGAGCAACCCGAGCACGCCGAGGAGCACCACGGCCAGGGTCTTCTTGGTCAAGGCCTGCTCGGACACGGGCCGGAGCCGAGCAGAGTGGCGCAGGCAGAGCAAGCAGGAGCGCCGCCGGTGTACGCTGGTTTTGGGCAGGGTAGCCCCATCGAGGGAGAACATTCATGAGCGGCACAGCTGACTTCGATCCACAGGAGGCGCTGGCCAACGCGCGTCACGAGTTCGGAGAGCACGGTGGAGTCAACCTCTCCATCGAAGCGAGCACGACCTTCACGGTGATGCACCCCGAGATGATGCCCGAGCTGTTCGCCGGCCACAGCGGCCCGGCGCAGGGCTGCTACCTCTACGGGCGGCACTTCAACCCGACGGTCTACCGGCTCGGGGAACAGATGGCGGCCCTCGAGGGCACCGAGGCGGCCTACTGCACCTCGAGCGGCATGGGCGCGGTGTCGGCCGCGGTGCTCCAGCTCTGCGCGCAGGGCGACCACGCGGTCGTCTCGGGCACCGTCTACGGCGGCACCTTCGCGCTGTTCCGCAACTTCCTCAGCGAGCGCATGGGCCTCAGCACGACCTTCGTCGACGTGACCGACCACTCGGCCATCGAGCGCGCCTTCACGCCTCGAACTCGACTCCTCTACGTCGAGACGTTGTCGAACCCGACGTTGGTGGTGGCCGAGCTGCCCAAGCTGGCGGCCCTCGCCCACCGGCACGGAGCCAAGCTGGTGGTCGACAACACCTTCTGCCCGTTGGTGGTGTCTCCCGCCCGCCTCGGGGCCGACGTGGTGGTGCACAGCTTGACCAAGTACATCAGCGGCGCCTCGGACATCATCGCCGGAGCCGTCTGTGGAACGGGCGACTTCATCAGGAGCCTCATGGACCTGAACCACGGGGCCCTGATGCTGCTCGGCCCCACGATGGATCCGCGCGTCGCCTTCGAGCTGGGCCTGCGCATTCCGCACCTCGGCCTCCGCATGAGCGAGCATGGGAGGCGCGCCCTCGTCATCGCCCAGCGCCTCTCCGAGCGCGGCCTCTCGGTGCGCTACCCGGGGCTCGCCAGCCACCCACAGCACGCCGTCATGAAGGCGCTGACCAACCCGGGCTTCGGGTTCGGAGGCATCGTGGCGCTCGACCTGCGCGACGTGGCGCTGGCCAATCGGCTGATAGAGGCGCTCCAGAACGAAGTCCGCTTCGGTTACATCGCCGTCAGCCTCGGCTACTTCGACACGCTCATGTCGGTGTCGGCTCAGTCCACCAGCAGCGAGCTCAGCGCCGACGAGCAACAGCGCGCCGGTATCTCACCTGCCTTGGTGCGCCTCTCCATCGGCATCACCGGCTCCCTCGAGCAGCGATGGAAGCAACTCGAGACCGCCCTGAAGCTCGTCGGGCTCTGAGCCGGCAGCGCTCCCATTCAGGTGAGGACATGTGCGCAACCACATGAATTAACGCGCCATTTGTCGAAATTCTATTTTTCCCGTATTTTCTCCCAATTCCATGAGGGCAAGGTTCTTCACGAGCCATGAAGTCGCGGCCCTGGTGCAGGTCAGCCCCTCTGCGGTGCTGAGGTGGATCGACCAGGGCCTCCTGCCGGCGTTTCGCACGCCTGGTGGGCACCGGCGAATTCCGGCGGTCGAGCTCCTGGAGTTCCTCAAGAGCCACCAGATGCCGGTGCCAGGAGAGCTGGCGCAGGAGCCGCCGAAGGTGAGGCTCTTGGTGGTCGACGACGAGGTGAGGTACCTCCAGTCGCTGGCGACGCTCCTGGGCCTGGCCGAGCCGCGGCTCGAGGTCGACCTGTGTGACAACCCGGTGAGCGGCCTGCTCAGGGTGGGGCTCACGCGGCCCCACGCGATGTTGCTCGACGCCTACATGCCGGGAATGGACGGGCTCGAGGTCTGCCGGCGAGTGAAGTCGGCCGAAGAGACCTCGCACATCGCGCTCATCGCCATGAGCGGTCGATCTTCAGATGAAATAGAGGGCGCCTTCCTGGCCGCTGGAGCGAGCGCGTTCCTCAGGAAGCCGTTGGGCGTGGCCGGCGTGTTGAAAGCCCTGGCCGAGGTCGGGGTCATTCGAGCTGGGTCGTCCAGATGACTGAAGTCCGGGAGCTGTATGCGCTGCGTTCTCATCATTCACCCTGACGAGGTCAGGCGTCAGGAGCTTCGGGCCGTGATGGCGGGAGAGGTCGAGGTTCTCGAGGCGGCGACCCGAGAGGCCGCGGTCCCGCTGCTGAAGGCCAAGGCGCCGAGCCTGGTCGTCTCTCACCACCACGACTTCAAGCGACTCCTGAGAGACCTCGACCGGCATGCGCCCAGTGCCACCCGGGCCGTGCTGTGCCCACCAGGAGACGAGTACCGAACCTCGCTGGCCGACGTGGCGACCCAGGGCTACGAATTCGAGACGCTGGACGAGCGCGCTCCACGCCTCGGGGCCCTGTTGCAGTCGCGAAGCTCCACCCGGCGCCGCCCACCGACCACGCTGGCTGCGCGATTCTCGCTCGGTGAGCACCTCCTCGATGCCACGGTTCGGGAGATTGGGTGCGACGGGCTGGGGTTCGAGCTGCCGCCGAGCCCCACGGCGTCGCGCCTCATGGCGGGCGTGTTGCTCGAGCGGGCGTCCGTCTCGGCAAGCGGCATCCCGGTTTTGGAGCCGCGAACCTGGTTGGTGCGCTTCGTGCGTCGCTCACCCGATGCCACCAGCATTCTCGTCGGGGTGTTGTTCCACACCGACCAGATCGACCGCCAGACCGCGTCGTGTGTCGACGACGAGGTTCGAATTCGCGGGCTCTTCCGGCGCGCCGCGGCCCGTCACGTCTGGTTCGAGCTGCAGCGCACCGATGGCGCGCTGCGACGTCGCTTTCGAAGCTGCGTCGTAGCTCCCGAGGCCGAACGCATCGTGCTTCGCAAGCCCGCCCTCGATCAGCCATTTCATGTCGGGCAGGTGGTGCGGCTGTCCTTCGAGCTGGGCGGCGAGCAACTCGAGGGCCTGTCCATCATCGTCGAGGCAGACGGCGAGAGCGTCACGGTGGCACGCCCCGAGCAACTTCGCAGGCATCATCGTCGATCCTGCCTCAGGGCCCATCTCGCCGACGGCATTGACGCGCACATCACGTTCCATTCGGCGCTCGACGGTACCCGACAGCGACGACCTCTGCTCGACCTGCACCCGTCGGGCGCCGCGTTTGCCTTCTCGGCCGAGCGAGAGGCCTTCCCCATCGGGCTCATGCTCCACGACGTCGTCGTCGAGGTCGCAGGACAGCGGCTGCGATGCGCGGCGACCGTCCAGTCGACCTCTCCGGCGGCTCCATCGGAGACCGAGGGGCCAGCGCCGACGCCTCAGGCCCGCCGCTGCGGTCTTCTCTTGCGCGAGGTGACGGGCGGCGACGCGCAGGTCCTCCGGGACGTTCTGGTGCGAGCCCTCGAGCCGGCGGTCAACCCTAGAGGCCGCGTGCCTTTCGAGTCGATCTGGGCGCTGTTCCGGGAAGAAGGAGCAAGCTACGTCGACTACCCCTTCGAGGACCCCGAGAGCCTCTCCACGCTCGCTCGACGACAGCGCGAGCTGGGCGACGGGGCCAATGGCCTGGCGAAGACGTTCGTGTACCTCCAGGACGACAAGCCCATAGGTCATGCCTCGGCGCTCCGCACCCACTCCCGCACGTGGATGTCGATGCACCTGTTGGTTCGGCCTGGCTACCACCGCGCCCACCGGGTCTCCCAGTCGCTGGTCACGTTGACCTTCAACTACGGTGAGTCACTCCCCGACGTCGAATACTTCAAGGGGCTCTGGCGCACCAAGAACCGCTGGGCCTCGCGGTTCTACGGGGCCCTGACCGCCCGCCTCACCCGGCCGGGGTTGAGCTACCTCACCAGCTACACCCCGACGCGGCGGCCGATGGCCTCGGAGCTTCCTGCGGCGACGCTCCGTGCACGGCGAGCCGAGTGGACCGACATCGAGCTCCTGCTCGCGCAGCTCAGGCTCACCGAAGACCCGGCGAGGCTCGCGAGCGACGACCTCGTCGAAGGGGAGGCCTTGCTCGACACCATCGGCCGCCGTTTCCAGGCCATCGGCCTTGACCGGGGCCGCTCGTTCGGAGTGGTGGACGGGCCCCGCGGGCCGCTCGGCTTCGTCGTCATTGAGCACATGTCTCGAGGGCTGTTCTGGGTCGAGATGTACAACTCCTTCCGGCTCCACCTGACAGACCCGAGCGCACCAGATGCCGACCCGATCCGCCACGCATTGATTGCTTTCGCGGTCGCCGAACTGCGCGCCAAAGGGAGCGCGGTGGCCGAGTGTCACGCGTCGGATTTCGACCTGCCGGTGCTCGAGCGGCTCGGCTTCGCGAGCCTGGGCCGAATGATGGAGTTCGGCGCCCACCGCTCTCTGGTTCGAGAGTGGGAGGCCCAGATGACAGGTTTCTTCGACCGCCTCGATTGGCACGCCCGCCGGGAGGGGGACGAAACATGAGCTACATGATGGAAGCCCCCAGCGAGGGCCAGCGGCTCACGGCCCAGGAGTGCTCCAACCCGAGTCAGCCCAGACTGGTCGCGGCTGGGCTGGGTCCAGGTATGCGGGTGGTCGACGTCGGGTGCGGTGCCGGAGCGACGCTCCCGGCGATGCTCGAGCTCGTCGGGCCGAGCGGGCACATCACCGCCGTCGAGCCAAACGAGGAACGGCTGGCCGCCGCGCAGGTGTCCACTGGCAGCCCCCAGGTGGCCTTCGTGAGGTCCTCGTTGCCTCGCATCTCGCTCCCTTCGGCCTCGGCCGACTTCGTCTGGAGCCAGTTCGTCTTCGAGTACCTCGCCGACCCGGCCGCTGCGCTCGAGGAGCTGATCCGCATCGCCCGCCCAGGCGGCAAGGTGGTGGTCTCCGACGTCGATGGCGTGGGCCTCGGGCTCTGGCCTCTCCCCGAGCTGGTTCGAGAGGGCGCGCCGCGCTTCCTCCGCGCCCTCGCCCGCACGGGGTTCGACGGCGACATCGGGCGCAAGCTCTTCACCCTGTTTCATCACGCCGGGCTGACGCAGGTGAGAGTGCACCTCTCGCACCTCTACCTGTGCGCTGGAGCCGCCGACGAACGGCTGTACGACGACTGGGTACAACGGTTCAAGGTGTTGGCGCCGATCGGCGTGCCCGAACTCGGAGGGCAGGAACAGTACGAGCGCTACTGCCGGGCCTACCTCGATGCCCTCGCCGCGGCCGACACGCTCAAGTTCGCCATCGTCTTGGTGACCGAGGGGACTCGAAAGTGACTGCCAGCGCCGAAGCCGCGAGCCGCCGTTGGGATCTCCCCGAGATCAGCGCCCGGCTCTTGCGCACCTTCCTGTTGCACCTCGAGGAGACGCACGGGAGGGCGGCCATCGAACGCCTGTGGGAGGGCCCCAACAAGCTGCCCCTGACGCTGGAGTACATGGAGAACCCGAGCAACTTCATCTCGGTGGAGTTCCTCGAGCTCTTCCTCGAGAAGGTCATCGAGGCCTCCGGCGACCAGGAGTTCCCCGAGAAGGCCGCCCGGCGCCTCGTCACCCCCGAATCTCTGGGGTACGTGTTCTGGCTGCTCCGCGGCATCGGGACCCCGCTGTCGGCCTTTCGCAAGACCGTCGAGTATGCCCATACGTTCAATCGCGTCGGCCGCTTCACCATCGAGCACGCCGGCCCGACCGATCTCACCTTGAGCTACCGCGGGCCGCGGCCCGAGCGCACCCGCTACCCATGCCGGGTTCGAATGGCGAACTTCGCGGCCTTCCCCACGGTATGGGGGTTGCCCGAGGCCCGAGTCACCGAGCTGCAGTGTCAGGTGGACGGCGCCGACTGCTGCCGGTACATGCTCCACTGGCAACGCCGCCCTCCGCTGGGCTGGAGACGCTTCGTGGGGGCCCTGGTCGCCGGTGGCGGAGCGTTCCTCGTCGCGCGACTGGGCCACGTGGGCATGCCGTGGCACTCGTCGCTCTACCTCGCGATGGCCGGATTCTTCCTCGGTGCCTGGCTCGACACCCGTCGCCTCGCGGCCTCGAAGGACGTCGTCCTCAACGAGCAGACCATGGGGCTCACCCGGTCGCTCGAAGAGATCCAGCGGCGGTCTGACGAGATATTCCAGGCCAACGTCGAGCTCGACAAGCGCGTCGCCGAACGCACCGCCGAGCTCGCCGCGGCGCTCGAGCGGCTCAAGCGCATCGACGCCTTGAAGAGCGAGTTCTTCGCCAACGTCTCCCACGAGCTGCGCACGCCGCTCACCCTCATCTTGGTCCCCATCGAAGACCGGCTGTCGTCCCAGCTCACACTGCCCGAGCGGGAGTTCTTCGCGGGCATCGAGCGCCACGCCCGGCGCCTCCTCCGGCTCATCGATGACTTGCTCGACCTCTCGCGCATCGACGCTGGCCAGCTGCGCCTCGATGTGGCCTCCGTCGACATCACCGCGCTGGTGACCCAGGTGATTCGGGGCTACGGGGCCAGCGCCGAGGCCCGGGGCATTCACCTGCTCGTCGATGCGCCGTTGAGCACCAACAACGTGTGGGGCGACCTCCACCGCCTCGAGAGCGTGCTGTCGAACCTCATCGGCAACGCGCTCAAGTTCACCCCCCGCGCCGGCACCGTCTCGGTGGCGGTACGGGAGACCTCGGGCGACGTCTGCGTCTCGGTGGGCGACACCGGGCCTGGCATCGCCCCCGACGTGCTGCCCCGGGTCTTCGAGCGCTTCTACCAGTCGTCTGACGGCGTCCGCCGTGGAGGCGTGGGCATCGGCCTCGCCCTGGCGCGAAACCTCGCCGAGCTCCACTCGGGCCGCATCGCCGTCGAGAGCAACCTCGGTCAGGGCTCGACCTTCACCCTGGTGCTCCCCAAGGGGCGCTCCCACTTTCACCCCGACCTGGTCAACCTCCGCGGCCCCACTGGCCCCCAGTGGCCGATCGCCAAGCCGGCCGAAGTGCACCCCACGCCGGTACCAAACAGACACAGCCACGTGAGGCCCCATCAAGCCCCGACCAGCCTCGCGCAGCCGCTGGCCACGGTGATGATTCAGGGGCGCCGGCCTCGCATTCTCGTGGTGGAGGACCAAGCCGAGCTCCGCGCCATGCTGGCCCAGTACTTCGCCTCGACGTGCGAGGTGCTGTCGGCAGACGATGGCCTACCGGCGCTCGAGCTCGCCAAGAAGTCGCGACCCGACCTCATCCTCTCCGACGTGATGATGCCTGGCATGACCGGCAGCGCCCTCTGTGCTGCCGTCAAGGCCGACCCTCAACTCCAGTCGACCGCGGTCGTCCTCTTGACCGCGCGGAGCGGGCCCGACGCGGCGTTGGAGGGCTTCGCCGCCGGGGCCGACGAATTCGTCGAGAAGCCCTTTCATCCACGGGTGCTGGTCGCTCGCGTCCACGCCCAGCTTCGCCTGCGAGCGCTCTCACTCCAGGTCGCCGGCTCGGCCCGGCTGGCGGCGGTAGGCACGCTGGCCGCTGGAGTCGGCCACGAGCTTCGGAACCCCGTGAATGCCGTGGTGAATGGGGCCCGCATTCTCCAGAAACAGGCCGCTGACGGCGACTCCAAGCGGCTCCTCGACGTCATCGTCGACGGGGCCCACCGCATCGAGCAGATCAGCTCCGCGCTCCTGAGCCATGCCAGCCCGGGTGACCGCGGGGGCGCCCGACCCGTCGACGTGACCGAGGGCCTGGAGTCGACGCTCAGGCTGCTCAGCTACCGCCTCAAGGGCGTCATCGTGGAGCGGGCCTACCACTCGGAGGCCAAGGTGGTGGCCGCCGCCGTCGAGCTCAACCAGGTCTTCTTGAACCTCCTCGACAACGCCATCGGCGCGCCGGCCACGCGGGTATGGCTGGGCACCCAGGAGACCGCCTCGACCATTCGGGTGACGGTGGCCGACGACGGTCCGGGCATCCCTCCTGAGGTGGCACCCCACATCTTCGACCCCTTCTTCACCACACGAGAACCAGGACAGGGCACCGGCCTGGGGCTATACCTCTCTCGCCAGGCGGTGCAGCGGTGGGGAGGCGTGCTGCAATTCTCGGAGAGACCAGGTGGAGGGACGGTCTTCACGGTCGAGTTGCCCAGGGAGGCGAGTTGAGCCCTTTCGTACTGTATGTTGATGACGACACGTCGAACCTCGTGGTGTTTGAAACGGGCCTGAAGGGGGAGCTGCCTGTTTTGACTGCGCGGAGCGGGGCCGAGGCCCTCGAGGTCTTGCGCCACCAGGAGGTCGCCGTGCTCCTGACAGACCAGCGCATGCCGGGCATGTCTGGTGTCGAGCTCATCGAGAAGGTGCGCGCCGAATACCCAGACACCATTCGCATGCTGGTGACGGCCTACTCCGACATCGAGGCCGCCATCGGCGCGATCAATCGCGGCCAGGTACACCTCTACCTCCGCAAGCCCTGGGAGCCGGTGGAGCTGAAGCTGACCCTGACCCAGGCCCGCGAGCGGTACATCGCCGGCCGGCGGGTGCGCGAGCTCGAGCAGCGGCTCACGGCCACCGAGCGCATGTATGCCCTGGGTGTCATCGCGGCAGGGGTGGCCCACGAGATACGCACGCCGCTGACCGCCCTGATGATGAACCTCGAGCTGGTGCAGGTGCTGCTCGACGGAGCACCGAGCCCGGCCGGCGCGGCCCAGATGCGAACCTCGGTGAACGACGCGGTGCTGGCGGTCAGGGCCATCACTGACATCACCAACTCCATCGAGCTGTCGACCCGCTCGCGCACCGACACCCAGGTCGATCTGCGGGAGGTCGTCGAGCTGGCCTGCCGCTCGGTGAAAGGCGAGGCCCGCAGAAGGGGGAAGCTCGACGTGCACCTGGCGCCGGTCCCCGCGGTGTGGGGCTCACGAACGCGCTTGGGGCAGGTGGCGCTGAACCTGCTGGTCAACGCCCTCGAGGCCCTCGAGCCCTCAACGGCCGACCGGAACCTGGTCAAGGTGCGGGTCTACCCTGACGGTCAGAAGGTTGCCTTCAGCGTGGAAGACAACGGGCCAGGCATTGAGCCGGCGGTGGCCAGGCGCATCTTCGACCCGCTGTTCACCACCAAGAGCGAGGGCGGCACGGGGCTCGGGCTGGCCATCTCGAGGCAGATCCTCCAGGAGCTGGGCGGCACCATCGACGTCACCACCGAGCTGGGGCGAGGCACCACCTTCGTGGTGCACCTCCCGCTGAGACCCAGCCCTCGTTAGGTCAGCGAGCAGCGAACTGGGGCAGGCTGGTCATGCGCGCGAGGTGGTACTCCTCGTCGCCGAACGACAGCCCCAGCACGTGCATGCGCTTGAAGTAGAGGCCGATGTCGTGCTCATCGGTGACGCCGATGCCACCATGGAGCTGGATGGATTGCTGGGTGACGAAGCGCCCTGAGACGGCGAGCTGCACCTTGGCCTGAGACACGGCCCAGGCGCGCTCGGCGGCGTCACCCTCATCGGCCTTGATGGCCGCGTAGAGCATCATGCTCTTGGCGAGCTCGGTCTCGATGAACATGTCGACGGCGCGGTGCTGGAGCACCTGGAAGCTGCCGATTTTCACGCCGAACTGCTCGCGCTGACCGAGGTAGTCGACGGTCATGGATAGGGCCGCTTGCATCACCCCGGCGCCCTCGGCACAGGTGGCAGCCGCCGCCAGGTCGAAGGCGGCGACGACGGCCTGAGGCGCGGCACCCTCGGCGCCCAAGAGCTCGCCCTGGGCACTCGAAAGCTCAACGAAGGCTGCGCGGCGGCCGTCCATGGTGGCGACTGGTCGAAGCGTGACCCCGGGCGCATCCCTGGGAACGGCGAACAGGGAGAGGCCCCCGGCCGTCTGGGCGCTCACCACGATGACATCGGCCACGTGCCCGTTGAGGACCCAGGTCTTCTGCCCGGTGAGGAGGTACGCGGCACCCCGACGCTCGGCACGGGTGGCGGCCGTGGTCGGCTCGAAGCGACCGCCGGGCTCGGTGAGCGCGAGAGCGAGCGAGGTGTGGCCGTCGATCATCGGCCCCAGGTAGGTCTTGGCCTGGACAGCCGGGGCGACCTGCGCGATGGCCGTGCCTGCGAAGAGAACCGACGCGAGGTAGGGCTCGGGCACCAGCGAGGTACCGAGCTGCTCCACCAGCAGGGCGACGTCGACGAAGCGGCCGCCCAGGCCCCCGACCGCCTCGGGGAAGGGGAGCCCGAGCCAGCCGAGCTCGGCGAAGCTCCGCCAGGTGTCCTGACTCCACCCCCGCTCGTCGGCTCTGAGGCGCCGGGCACGACTGACTGGAGAGTCTCTTTTGACGAAGGCGGCCGCGGAGTTGACCAACGCCTGCTGTTCTTCCGAGAGATCGAAGTTCATGCGCCGGGGAGCCTCAGGATGAGCTTGGCAATGACGTTGCGTTGAATTTCGTTGGAGCCGCCGTAGATGGTGGTGGCCCTGAGGTAGTTGAAGTTCGAGGCCACCCATTCTTGGTCGGGCGGCACGGTGCCCTCGGGGTTGAACCAGCTCATCGAGTTGGGCCCCATCACCTCCATGGCCAGCTCATACATCTGCTGGAGCACCTCCGAGCCGCGGATTTTGAGGATGGAGGACTCGGGGCCCGGGGCGTGGCCGAGTTGTGCGCCAGCCAGGGCCCGGTAGTTGGCGATCTCCAGGCTCCTCAATTTGACCTCGAGGCGCGCGACTTTCGCCCGAATGCCGGGCTCTTCGAGGAGTGCCCCGGCGATGAGCTTCACTCGGCGCAGCGCGCGGCGGGAGAGGCCCACGGCGGCGATACCGGTGCGCTCGTGGCCGAGCAAGGCCTTGGCCAGCGCCCAGCCACCGTGGAGCTGCCCCACCAGGTTTTCCTTGGGCACCTTCACGCCGTCGAACCAGGTCTCGGAGAAGGCCGGCGTGCCGCCCAGCGTAAGGAAGGGCTTCACCGTGACGCCGGGAGAGCGGAGGTCGATGAGGAGAAAGCTGATGCCAGCCTGCTTCTTGGCGGTGGGGTCGGTGCGGACGAGGGCGAATATCCAGTCGGCGTATTGGGCATACGTCGTCCACGTCTTCTGCCCGTCGACGATGAAGTGGCCCTGACCGTCATCGCGCGCCTGAGTCTTGACCGAGGCGAGATCGCTTCCCGCGTTGGGCTCGGAGTAGCCCTG